>NZ_LR134289.1:916363-1221818 GCF_900636535.1 Chryseobacterium gleum | reverse complement strand
AAAACATGGGGAACTGTTGACGGAATTTCTGTTGTAGGACTGGTTCAGGGACCTTCTGCTGCTAAAGCAGATCTACAGATCGCCTGTGTTTTCGAATATACTGAAGGAGATATTGTCAATCCGCCGGCGCTTCCCAAAGAACTGAACGGAATGGTTCATCTGGATGAAGCATTAAAAGGAATTATTACAGAAGTCCGTAAAAAAGGACAGTTCAAAGGACACGCTTTGGAAACCTTATTAATTAACCCTCCAAAAGGAAGCCTTGCCTCCGGAAAACTGCTGTTGATCGGCCTGGGGAACAGAAACTCTTTCGATGCTGAATTGATGAAAGAAGTAGGAAGTGTTGCGATGAGAGAAGCTTTGAAACTGCAGGTACATACCGTATCATTTGCCAGCGATATCAAAGATGCAGGAATTGATTCTCCAACCGCTTTAGTGGCAGAAAATGTGGTTTTGGGTGCCTTTGACGCCTATCGTGCCCAATCATATTTAAATGCTCAGCATTTATCCGATAAAATGAAACTGAAAAAACTGATTCTGCTGGCCGGGCCATCATTTTTCACCATTGCCGGAGGAGGAATTCAGGATGCTATTTCGAAGTTGAACACCAAATAATTACAAATGAAAGCAGATCTTATCCTATACAACGGAAAAATACACACTTTCAATAAAGAAACTCCGGAAGTTTCTGCCGTGGCCATTAAAGACGGGAAAATTATCGCGGTTGGAAATGACGGACTGGCAGACCAGTTTGCAGATGAGGCCACAAAACTTATTGATCTCAGAAAGAAAAGAGTAGTACCGGGAATCAATGATTCTCATATCCATCTGATCCGTGGCGGATTGAATTACAACCTGGAATTAAGATGGGACGGAGTTCCCTCACTGGCCGATGCGCTCAGAATGTTAAAAGACCAGGTAGACCGTACGCCTTCCCCGCAATGGGTTCGTGTTGTGGGAGGATGGTCCGAATTCCAGTTTGCAGAAAGAAGGATGCCAACCCTGGAGGAAATTAATGCCATTGCTCCGGAAACACCTGTTTTTATCCTGCATTTATACGACAGGGCCTTAATGAACAGGGCAGCATTGAAAGCGGTTGGATTTACCAAAGACACCCCAGCTCCGGCTGGCGGACATATTGAAAGAGATGCTAACGGTGAACCCACAGGGTTGATTATTGCCACACCCAATGCCATGATCTTATATTCAACATTAGCAAAAGGTCCGAAGCTTTCTTACGAACACCAGCTGAATTCCACAAGGCATTTTATGACAGAACTGAACCGCTTCGGAATTACCAGCGTTATTGATGCCGGCGGAGGATTCCAGAATTTTCCGGATGATTATCAGGTGGTAAACGAACTGAATGAGAAAAAGCAGCTTACGGTAAGGATCGCGTATAATCTTTTTACCCAGAAACCTAAGCATGAATTTGAAGATTTCAGCGATTGGATCGACACGGTAAAATTATATCAGGGGGATGATATGTACCGCCACAACGGGGCGGGAGAGATGCTCGTATTTTCGGCAGCCGATTTTGAAGACTTTCTTCAGCCAAGACCCGATCTGCCTGAAAACATGGAAGCAGATCTCGAAAAAGTAGTCCGTTTACTGGTAGAAAACCGCTGGCCATTCAGGCTTCACGCCACCTATAATGAAAGCATCACCCGGTTTTTAAATGTCTTTGAAAAAGTAAACCGCGATATTCCCTTCAATGGTCTTCCATGGATTTTTGATCATGCAGAAACCATTGATGAAAAAAATATCGAAAGGGTAAAAATGCTTGGCGGAGGAATCGCCATCCAGAGCAGAATGGCTTACCAGGGAGAATATTTTGCAGACCGTTATGGTTCCCCGGCCGCAGAAAGTACACCACCCGTCAAAAAAATGCTGGAAATGGGAGTTCCTGTAGGCGGAGGTTCGGATGCCACAAGAGTAAGCAGCTATAATCCATGGGTTTCCATGTATTGGCTGACCGCAGGAAAAACCGTTGGCGGACTTCAATTGTATCACGAAACAAAGCTGGACAGAGCAACCGCATTGGAGCTGTACACGAAAGGTAGTGCATGGTTCTCTCAGGAACAGCAGAAAAAAGGTGATATCAGAGTAGGAATGTTTGCCGATCTGGCAGTTCTTGATCAGGATTATTTCACGGTTGATGATGAAGAGATCAAAAATATTGAAGCGGAAATGACCATTGTTGACGGGAAAATAGTCTATGCCAAAGGAACATTCTCATCCTACGCACCACCATCCATTCCTGTGCTTCCGGATTGGTCTCCAACGAATCTTTATAACGGATATTACCCTGCAGGCGGACATTTTCAGAAAGAAATTGAGAAAAATGCAAAACAGGATTTAAAAGCTCCTTTAGCTTCGCAAATTCATAGCTGTGCCGGAAGCTGCGATATTCATCATCATAACCATAACCAGGCAAGGATGAGCAATGTGCCCGTTAATAATTACCACACATTCTGGGGAGCTTTAGGCTGTTCGTGCTTTGCTTTTTAACGATCAATACATATGGAAATTTTAAAACAGATCCTTTCATCAGATTTAGGTTCACCATTCAATGATGCTTCATTCCTGGTTTTCCGGGTACTCCTTGCGATTCAATTGTTCAGAGTGCATGGTTTAAAGAAATTCAGGCTGGAAAACGGACAAAGGGAAGTGATTCCCAATCCTCTGGGATTGCCTGATCAACTCAATGCCATAGTCGCTTCATTTGCTGATCTTGTGGTTCCGTTTCTGATTATTTTAGGACTGGGAACCAGGCTTGCCGTTTTACCAACCATTGGGGTAACGGCTATCGGATATTTTGTGGTTCACAGAAAAGATTCACTGGAAGTACGGGACGTTCCTTTCATGTACACCCTTTCCCTGTTACTGATTCTTGCCTTGGGAGCAGGAAGATATTCACTTGATTATTACTTATTAAATATTTTATAAAATGAAAACTTCAATCGGAATTAAAAACGAAAATTTAGCAAAAGTTGCTGAAGTACTGGTTACCACCTTAGCAGACGAATTTGTATTGTATACCAAAACAAGAAAAGCACATTGGAATGTGGAAGGACCGGATTTTTACAATAAACACCTGTTTTTCGAGGCACAATACGGGCAGCTGGACGACATCATCGACGATCTGGCAGAAAGAATCAGAACGCTTGGGCATTACGCTCCGGCTACTTTAAGGGAATATCTTGCATTAACCCATTTGTCTGAGCATCATCTGGAATCGAACGACAGCCTGACTTACATCAGAGCACTTCTTTCCGACCATGAAAGCATCATCATTCATCTTCGTGAAAATATTGAAAACTTTGCTGTTGAATTCCGTGATCCAGGAACAAGCGACTATATCACAGGATTACTGGAAACTCATGAGAAAATGGCCTGGATGCTGCGTTCACATTTAAAATAGAAACATGGAAGTAAAACATAATATCGGTTTTGTCACCTTATTGTTAACCATGATTGCCGGATATTGCGATACCGTGACTTTTGTAGCTGCAGATGCCCTTTTTTCGGCGCATGTTACGGGGAACTTTATTGTATTTGCCTATCAGTTTGTGAAAGGATCGGATATTCATGCCTGGGTAAAGCTGCTTACGTTTCCGGTATTTATTCTTGCGGTTATGGCAGGAGGGAGGATTGCCGGGAAAGTCATCAATCATTATACGCTGTTATTCTGGGAAGGAGCACTGCTCTTGTCGGCCGGGATGATTGTTGCCGTTTTCAGTTATTACGGAACATTTTCAGAAGTTGTGATGTATACTGTGGCTATGATTACCGTTTTTGCAATGGGACTTCAGAATGCTTTCGGAAAACTTTATGCAAAAGAAACCCATGGCCCGACGACCATGATGACAGGAAATGTAACCCAGGCTTCCCTGGATTTCGGAACGCTGTTATCAAACGGGTTTCACCACCCTGAAGCATGGGCAAGTCTGAAGAAGCAGCTGGTTACCATACTCGGATTTCTGGTAGGCTGTTTTTTAGGGGCTTATGCAGGAAAACAATATGGGCTGGTAACATTGGTTTTACCCGGACTGGCAATGATCATCTGTTATTTTTACCACCGTAAAAACTAGCACAGGACTATGGCAGATTACAGGATAATAGATTACCTTTAAAAAATGAATTTCGGCCTTTATTTTTTATCTAAAAATCTACTAAGGATAGTATTTTTTTCGTTGGTTTTGATGTTTTCATGCAATACAAAAGCACAGATCCAGGAAAATCCTGCACTGTTGAGAAAACAGATTTCCTCTTCCACCAATACTACTCAGAAAATCGCTTTATTGCTGCGTCTGAGTAACTATTACATTACTAAAAAAGGAGAGTTGAAAGCTGATCTCGACAGTGCCGCTATTCTTAACAGACAGGCAAAAGCACTCAATATGAAATCCGAGGATCCGTTGTCTGCCGGAAAACTCATCTTTCTGGATGCCAAAATAGATAAAGAAAGAGGCCGTAAAACGATTGCTTTTTCCAACATGAAACAGGCGCTTTCTTATTTTGAAAAAAATCATTTTAAAGAGCAGGCCGGAGAAGCATACAATGAATTATCATATATGTATGACAATAAACCCGAATATTTTGATACTAAAATCAAACTGAAAGAAAAAGCATTGGAACTGTTTAAGAATTCAGGATCAAAACTGAATCAGGCAGGCGTTTTAAAAGATCTGGGTGAACTTTACTACATCAAAGAAAATGCTGATAAGGCTCTGGGCTTACTTAAACAATCCCTGTCTGTTTATCAGTCTGTGAAATTCAGAGAATTACAGAGTGTCTATAACCTTATCTCCCAGGTTGAAATTCAGAAGGCGGATTATGAGGAAGCGCTCCGTTATGGTCTTCTTGCTGAAAAAACAGCTGAAAGTGTGAATGATTATTCTTTACAGATGTGCTCTATTTACAGCAATATCGGAATGGTGTATTACTATCTCCGTAAGAATGATGATGCCATGAAGTATTGGGAAAAATCACTTGCCACAGCAAAGAAAAACAAAGATAATACTTACATCAGAACGGTGGCCAATAATATTTCTACGATGCTGATCAGGCAGAAAAAATTTAAGCAGGCCATTACCATGATTCAGGAATACAGAGAAAAGTATCCTATTGTAGATCAGAATTTTGAAATGTCGGAAAACTATATCCTGTTCAGCACCTACACTATTCTAAAGCAGTTTAACGAAGCGGAAGCCTACTACAAAAAACTGGTGGCCTATTATGGTGAAAATGCTGAAAAAAATAACCAACAGGCCTCATTGCTGCGGAGCTTTGTTTTCTATCATTACCAGACCCGGAACTTTAATAAAATGTACCGTGAAGCCAGACTTTTTGATTCAATAGCTAAAAATAACGGAAATGATATGCTTCGTTCGGAGAATCATTTAATGTGGTTTAAGGCAGATTCCATACAGGGAAAATACCTTGATGCCATACAACATTATCAGCTGTACAAAAAACTTTCTGATTCTGTTTTTAACGGCGAAAAAAGCAAGCAGATCAACAGCCTTAAAATTCAGTTTGAGACAGAACAGAAAGATAAAAATATTCAGCTGCTGACCCAGAAAGCAAAACTGCAGGATATTAAAATTGCCAATGATACCTTTATCAGATATGTTTTCATTGGAAGTATTCTGGCGCTGATCCTTTTTGCTGCTTTGCTGTATAACCGTTCAAGATTAAAAAGCAATGCCAATAAAAACCTGGAACTGAAACGTAAGCAGATTGATGAGCAGAATGAGCAACTGAAGAAATTACTTTCTGAGAAAGAATGGCTTTTAAAGGAAATCCATCACAGGGTTAAAAATAACCTGCAGATTGTGATCAGTTTACTTAATACACAGTCGGCTTATCTGGACAATGAAGATGCCCTGATGGCCATCCAGAACAGCCAGCACAGAATGCACGCGATGTCCCTGATCCACCAGAAGCTTTATCAGTCTGACAATCTTTCAATGATTGACATGTCGTGGTATATTTATGAGCTGATTACCTATATCAAAGAATGTTATTCATCCGAAAGGAAAATCAACTTTACGGTGGATACTGATAAAGTGTTTCTTGACGTGGCACAGGCCGTTCCTATGGGACTGATCGTCAATGAAGCGGTCAATAATACCGTAAAATATGCATTTCCGGATGACCGCAAAGGGGAAGTTTTTGTTTCATTTAAAAATACCGACGAAGATCTTTGTGAACTAATGATTTCAGATAATGGAGTAGGGCTTCCTGAAGATTTTAATATCGAAGAAACAGATTCTTTGGGAATGAATCTGATGCGCGGGCTTACCGACCAGTTGGACGGAACCTTCCATCTCGAAAACAAAGGGGGCTTAAAAGTGACGATTACCTTCAGAAAAAATACAGAAATAACTCCTTCAAATTAAAGGCTGATTATTATGAAAGAAAAAATATTAATTGTAGAAGATGAATTTATTGTAGCCAATGATCTGAAACTGATGCTGATGAAAGCCGGTTATCAGGTCACGGGTATTGCATCTTCAGTGGTTCAGGCCAGAAAACTGATTGCAGATAATAAGCCGGATTGGGTGCTTCTTGATATCATCTTAAAAGGTGACCTCACAGGAATCGATCTTGCCTGGGAACTGCGTGAAATGAATCTTCCTTTTCTTTATATTTCAGCCAATACCAACCAGTCTACTCTGGAAGCAGTGAAAGAAACACAGCCTTACGGATTTATGGTAAAACCCTTCCGGGAACGTGACATGATTGTTATGCTTGACATTGCCAGATACCGCTATGACATGGAAAGAGGCTGTGAATTGTGTACTGATACCGGAAATAACGAAGTCATTGAAGGAATTATCGGGAAAAGCAAGGTACTTCAGGATGTTGTTGAAAAAATAAGGGTGGTAGCTCCTACAGATACGTCTGTTCTGGTGGTCGGGGAAAGCGGAACAGGAAAGGAAAAAGTAGCCCATTCCGTTCATGAGCTTTCAGAACGTAAAGCCCATCCTATTGTTGTGGTCAACTGTGCCGCCCTGCCGCATGCGCTTATCGAATCTGAGCTTTTCGGACACGAAAAAGGAAGTTTCACCGGAGCCAATACATTGAGGATCGGAAAATTTGAACAAGCCAACGGTGGAACCGTCTTCCTGGATGAAATAGGGGAGCTGCCACTGGATTCACAGGTTAAATTACTGAGAGTTTTACAGGAAAAAGAAATTGAACGGCTGGGAGGAAATAATACGGTTAAAGTAAACGTAAGAATTGTAGCTGCTACCAACCGTTCCCTGGAAAAAGAAGTGGCAGAAGGAAGATTCAGGCTGGATCTGTATTACCGTTTGAATGTTTTCCCTATTGAGCTGCCTCCGCTGAGAGAAAGAAAGGAAGATATCGTCTTGCTGGCCCATTTTTTCCTGAATAAATATGCCGCTGCTTCGAGAAGAAATATCACATCCATCAGTGAAAAAGCATTAGAACAGCTGTTAAATTATCAATGGCCTGGCAATATCCGTGAGCTGGAGCATCTTATTGAAAGAAGTGTTCTTCTGGCCAAGACCACAGAAATAGAAAGCTTCGATCTGCCCAAAATCATTGAAAAGCCTACAGAAATACAAGGGCCACTGAAATCATTGGAAGATATGGAAAGAGATCATATCATGAGTGCGCTTCAGACTTCCAACGGAAAAGTTTCCGGGCCGGGTGGCGCTGCAGAGCTGCTGAAGATACAAGCTCAGACTTTATATTCCAAAATGAAAAAACTGGGAATTGACAAAGGCTATAAATAATTCCGGGGAAAGCTAACCGGAAACCCTATTTTCTTACAATTTTTTAATTATAATTCTTCAAATAATTGGAGGACAAAATTATTATGTCTTTAGAATCATAAATCAATCAGGTAATTATGGAAAAAGAAACGCTCAGAATAGAAGGGTTCAGCGATGGTGTTTTTGCAATAGCCGTTACGCTTTTGGTGCTGGATCTTCATTTTCCTGAAGAACATTCAATACAGAACGGGAATGATCTGCTGGTCTTTCTGAAGAATCAATGGCCGGCATTTCTGGCATTTATCCTTTCATTTTTCAGTATTTTTATCATGTGGGTAAACCATCATAAGATTTTCAAACAGATCTACATCAGGAATTCTGCAATTATGTTTGCCAATGGACTGATCCTTTTTCTGGTTTCGGCAGTTTCTTATCCGACCGCTTTGCTGGCAAGGTATTTTGATGGTGAAGCTTCCTCTGTTGTTGTAGCGCTTTATACCGGTATTTTTGTCCTGATCAATCTTGCTTACAATTTATTATGGTTTCTGGCCACACGGAATAAAAAACTTTTGCGTCCCGGTATTACCGATGCGGCTATAAAAAAGATCCATAATAATTATTTATATGGGCTTCCCATCTATGTTATTGCTTTAATCCTGTCGTTCTGGATACCGGCGGTTTCTTTGATGATCATTTTAGGACTCTGGATTTTCTGGGCTTTGTCTTCCGGGAAAATAGAAATGGGGCTTTACAAAGATTATTCAGACTCCCTGAAATAATGTTTTTTCTCTATTCCAAGTTTCTGCATTTTGGAAATAAGCGTTGTCGGAGGCAATCCCAGTAATTTGGCAGCGCCTATTTCCCCGAAAATACGGCCGTTACATTTTTTGATTATTTTTAGAATATATTCCTTTTCAAATTCCTGAAGCGTTTTAACCTGAACCTCCTGATCTGTATTTTGGTAATTGATAACTTTCGGAAAATCCATTTCCCTGATGATATCCCCTTTTGCCGTCAGCATACTTCTTTCAACCATATTTTCCAGTTCACGGATATTACCCAACCATGGATTAGCCATCATCATTTTGACTACGTTCTGAGAAAAACCATTAATCTTTTTGCCTGTCTTAGGATAGAGTTTTTCAAGGAAATAGTCTGCCAGCAAAGGAATATCCTCTTTTCTTTCTCTCAGCGGAGGCAGTTCAATAGGAAATACATTCAAACGGTAATACAGATCCAGCCTGAATCTTCCTTCCGCCACTTCTTTTTCAAGATTCCTGTTGGTGGCCGTAATGATCCGCGCATTCACCTTAATCCTTTTGTTTCCCCCGATTCTTTCAATTTCTTTTTCCTGAAGAACCCTCAGAAGCCTCGCTTGTAATTCCAGAGGAAGTTCACCAATTTCATCCAGGAAAATAGTGCTGTTATGGGCCTGTTCAAACTTTCCTTTCCGCTGCTCTGTTGCTCCAGTAAAGCTTCCTTTTTCATGCCCGAAAAGTTCAGATTCTATTAAATTGGCAGGAATAGCCGCACAGTTTATCCTGATCATTTTCTTTCCCGAAAATTCCGAAAGTTCATGAACCGCCTGTGCTATAAGTTCTTTTCCTGTACCCGTCTCTCCAAAGATAATCACGTTGGATTGTGAAGGAGCTACCTGTGTAATCTGTTCAAAAATGAACTGCATGGCTTCACTTTGTCCCACAATTCCATGAAAGCCGTGTTCGCTTTTCTTTTCTTCTTTAACTTCTTTCGGAAAGTCCCGGATATTTCCCTGAAATGTTTTCAACTGTTCCTGAACATCTATATTATGGAAGGTAATGGAAAGCTGGGTAGAAATACCGTTTAAAATTCTTTCCGGAATTGTATCTCTTGAAATAAAGCTTTTGTAGAAAAGAAAGAGTACATTTTTACTTTCACTGACAGCCGGCAGTCCCAATCCGACAGCCATCCGCATCCCCGAATTTTTAGCTTTGGTAAAACAGGAAGGAAGGGGTGACAGTTCTTTAAGATCAAAAAGAAGAAGCTCCGCAGAATCAAGACAGTTTTTTACATACCTGTCAAGCTGTTGGTCTGTGGTATGATTCTGATTTTCAGTCCCGATGCCTAATATTTCAATATTTCCTTTTATATCCCTGATCATCATACAATCATTGAATCCCAGTTCAGTTTTGAAAGATGTATTGATAACAAGCTGAAGCTGTTTCTTATCTAAAATGGTAGACAACTCTTTGGTTAAACGGGAAATCATAAGCTGTTCTTTCTGCATTTCCTGCAGGCGTTTCATCATTTCTGCATTGGGATCAGAAGGCTTACTCATAGAAAATTCTTACTTGAAAGTTTAAAGATAGGAAAAATTGAAAAAGATCTGCATGTGAGTGGTTACAATACCTGAAATAAAAAAGATGAACCAGTAAAGTTCATCTTAAATATATTGAAAAAGAGATTGTTTTTAAGATCTGATAAATTCAAGAAGGTCTTTGTTGATGGTTGGATGCTCTGTAGTCGGCATACCATGAGGGAATCCCGGATACGTGATCAGCTTTCCGTTCTTTAATAATTTAATTGATTTTAATGCCGCATTGGCAATAGGAACGATCTGGTCATCTTCGCCATGCATTACCAAAACAGGAATGTCAACAGCTTTTAAGTCTTCGGTTAAATCGGTTTCTGAAAAGGCTTTGATCCCATCATAATGTGCCACGATTCCTCCCATTAGCCCTTGTCTCCACCAGTTTCTCTGAATTCCATCTTTTACGTTCGCTCCTTCTCTGTTGTAGCCGTAGAAAGGGAAAGTCAGATCATAGTAAAACTGATTTCTGTTGTTCATCGTCTGTTCCCTTATATTGTCGAAAACCTCCATAGGAACGCCGTCAGGATTATTCTCACTTTTCACCATTACCGGTGGAATGGCGCTGATCAGAACCGCTTTCTTAGCTCTTCCATTGGAATATTTATTCACATAACGGATCACTTCACCACCACCTGTTGAATGTCCGATGTGTACAACATCTTTCAAGTCTAAAAATTCAACCAGTTCTGCAGCATCAGATGCATATTGTTCAATAGTGTGATTGTAGATATTCTGGCTGGAACGCCCGTGGCCTCTTCTGTCGTGGGTAACCACTCTGTAGCCTTTCTTAAGGAAAAAGATTACCTGTGCATCCCAATCATCAGATGATAAAGGCTATCCGTGGTGAAACATTAATACAGGTCCTTCTCCCTGATCTTTGTAAAAAATTTCTGTTCCGTCTTTTAAGGTTAATGTGCTCATGTTGTTTATTTTTAATGTTATGAATTGATTTTTAAATATTTTTCTGATTAATAGGCTGCATTTTCTCGTACCAATTGAAAAAGATCTTCTGCACCGCCATTGAATTTATTTCCGTTAATGAAAAATGAAGGCGTTCCGTTCACGCCGCTGATGATACCGCTTTCAAAGTCTGTATCTACCTTTTCTGCTAATTCCTTCTTATGAATATCAGCTTTGAACTGAGGGATATTTAAACCCAGTTTTTCTGCAAGCTTTAACGGAAGATCAGCATTCAGATATTCTTGGTTTTCATAAATAGCATCATGCATTTCCCAGAATTTTCCCTGCAAAGCTGCCGCTTCTGCCGCCAGCGCTGCCGTTCTTGCATACTGATGCATTTCTGACAGCGGAAAATTTCTGAATACAAATCTGATCTGATTTCCGAATTCTTTCATTAATTCTTTAAGAACCGGATAGGCTGCTCCGCAGTAAGGACACTGATAATCCCCGTATTCTACAATGACTAAGCTGGCATCTGAGTTGCCCTGAGTGTGGTCAGCATTGCTGACTGATGGTTTAAGTGACATAATTATTTCGTGTTAAGGTTTTCTAATGCTTCTAAAATTCCGTCTGCGCCAGGATTGATGGCGGTGGGAGAGAGATAGCTCCATTCGATGAGACCGTCTTTAGTGATGACAAACAGGGCTCTGTTGCATTCTCCTTCGTCGTCATTGTAAACACCATATTTCCTGGCTGTTTCTCCTTTGGCTTCAAAGTCTGCAAGCAGTGGAAAGTGCAGGTTTCTGGATTGTGAAAATGCCAGGTGGCACCATTTGCTGTCTACGGAAATTCCGAAAATTTCCGCATCATATTTTTTGAAATACTTCAGCATTTCGTTGTACAATGCCATCTGGTCACTACACACCGGGCTCCAGTCTGCCGGGTAAAATGCAAGGATAACGTTTCGTCCTCTGAATTCGGATAAGGTAATCTTCTGATCCGGGGTTGCAAATAATGTAAAATCAGGGGCAACCATATTTTTTTGTAGCATAGAATTAGTTTTTAAACGTTGGAATTGGTATTGTGAATGCACAGATGAGCAGTAAGGCTGCCGGAAAGATCAGTGTCCAGTTTCCTGAATAAAAGAGCAGGAAAGGAGCTGCTGAAGCACCGGAGAGAAAGCCCATCCATAAGAATAACAAATGAAAAATATTTACTTTGTATTCCTTCCGCTCCTCTGCGTGATCACTCATCACAAAAAGAGCAGCTGTTCTTGCCAGGCTGTTTAAAGTTCCTGTCACAAAATCGGTGTTGATCTTTTGGTTACCTACCGAAGTGACAATGGTGTTCATAAGACCCATTGAGAAACCGATAACAGCTATAGACACTTCATTGGCAATATCTTCATAATAATCACTGATACTGTAAAGGACCATGATTCCGGAAACTGTATAGAAGATCATCTTTGTGCTTCTGAGCTTCTTTGATAATGATAGACACGTTCCTGTATAAATCCCCGCCAGAAAAAAGCTGATTACAATGACAGAACTGATGATAACACCATATTTTTCACTAAAAACTGCTGCACCTAACTGGGTTGTATTGCCGCTCATAAAAGAAACGTAGGTTTTCCATTGTATCAGTCCTGTAGCATCTGTATATCCTGCGATAAAAGCAAGGAATACTGCCAGTTTCTCCTGCGTTCTGACGATTTTGTCAGGAAGCAGGATTTTTGTTTCCGGAAGCACAGGAGTTATTTTCCAGGTTTGATGAATACTTTCTTTTCCGGAAATTTTTCTATTTCTCCTTCCTTCAGCCCGAAATTCGTAATGACCACATCTTTAGGGTTTCCTGCCAGCCACTCGCTGATATCAATGGACTCATAGGTGCCGCTATTAAATCCGATCAATACTTTACAGACGGTATCTCCGGTATTTTTGATATAATGCCCGGCTCCCATAGGGACATAGCCCACATCACCGGCATTGAACTGTTCTGTAACAGAAACTCCTTCTGCCAGGAATACCGACATTTCTGCCTGTCCGGATATAAAATACTGCCACTCATCGGCATTAGGATGCCAGTGCATTTCTCTTAAAGCTCCGGGCTGCAGCTCCAGTACAGAACCTGCCATTGTGGTGCTGATCGGAAATTCCTTACTCGTAACCAATCTTTGGAGACCTCCGCCGGGAATGATTCTTGGCTGCTGGGAATGCAGAGGATAGCGGTGAAGACTTATCAGTTCAATGTCTGATTCCTCAGGACGGGCTGTGGCATGCACGGAGAGTTCATCCGGAACAACTCCTGCTGCAAAGTAAACTTCTTTCTGAGGAAGTTCTGCTACTTCTTCAAGGCTTAGTCCTAAATTCTGTGCAACAATTTCAGGAGGCATACTTGAAACAAAATCTGTAACACTGAAGGTATGGTCTTCCGAAAAATTACCGTTGTCAAAAATCAGGATAAAGTGGCATTCCTCTGTTCCGGTAGCCTGGATGGAATGTCCGTAGCCTTTCGGGAAATACCATACGTCACCGGGTTCAAAATTATCAGTATAACTTCGTCCGTCCGGATGGATAATGGTGGTACGCACCGTTCCTGAAATCACATACGCCCATTCTGCGGCATTGGCATGCCAGTGAAGTTCTCTCATACTTCCGGGCTGTAATCTCATGGAAACTCCTGCAATGCCTACAGAAGCAGGGAATTCTTTTACGGAAGCACCTCTTGTTGTACCACCGTCACTGGTACGCGGTTCTTTTTTTTCTAATCCGTATCTGAAACTTAATGATGAAGGATTCATAATATTATTTTTTGTGATTAATGCTCTTTGTTTGTTATGGTAAAGCTATCCCGAAATCTTACCTTTTTTTAATATTATTCGGTGAAAAGGCAAAATGAGTCGTTGAGGATATAGAGGATTTGGTTGCTTTAAAAAGGCTGGTTATATTGACCTGTCAGTGCTTTATTTTCAATGCTTTTTGCAAAATTTGGAGTTTCTTCATGATTATGGGCATCAGAAGCGGCTTGTCTGGATGCAGCGGCATCTGCAAGGTTGATCCCGTGTTCTTTCATATATTCAAACATTTCTGGAGTAGCTGTCGCATGAATTTCATTGGTGTAAAGACAGGTGTTTTCATCAATCTTTGTCACTTTTAGTTCCCATAAGACCTGAACTTTTGTGCGCCCGTTTTTGGTAATTGAATCCGAGATGGAAAGCATGCGGCAGTAATCGGGACGGTGAACATCTGCGATATAATGTTGTACCATCAGTGCATCTCCAATGGTTTCTACGTTTAAAGACACAGGTTTGCCATCAAAAGTAACTGAAATAGCAGCTCCGATATGCTGGGTAGAGCAGCGCTGGTATTCGGCGTCCGGCAGATTAAGCAGCCAGTCTGCGATATTCACTTTTTCAATGGGTGCATTGATGATGGCACTTACGCTTGAGTGAGATAGTGCGTTTTCGGGAGTTTGTAAGATTTCCATAGTTGTTGATTTTGATTGTTATGTTATTGATGATGTAAAGCTACAAACCGGCCGTCCTTATTTTTACTGCTGTTCGGTCAACAGGCGGAAAGTATCGTTGAATAAGCTGGTGGGGTTCAAATGGTAACAGGACGAGGTTCCTGAAAACAAAAAAATCACTGTGGTTTACAGTGATTGATGAAGTATAATTTTTAAATGTGGTTATTTATACAGCCATTTTTTGATCAGTCTGGTATAATTGGGCATGACGGCAAACACCATCAGAAAAACAATAATTCCGGAATTGATGAATCCGTCGGAATAATGATTGGCTGGAATATGTAAAAACCGTAAAAAAGGAATGATCAAAGCAGGAATAAGTACAGACAGCGGATAAATGGCAGACCACGTTGCCAGAAACTGTTTCCAGCGTACCGGAACTTTATTCCCTTCATTTTCTGTCGTAAAAAGAAAATCAAGCCCGGATCTGATCTGATAATGGTCGTTTTTCCTGAACAGCGGATTCGCTTTCTCAATGAGTTTTTTCCGGTTATCCGATTCCATCCAGCTTTTAAGATGGTTAATCGTATCAAAACGGATAATGACGGTATACACAAAAGTCAGATCGGGAATCGGCCGAATAATCTGCAGATCAATAAAGCCTTCAGAATGTTTGGTGACAGGCACAATTTCGTCCAGCCATTTTTCATACTGTGATTGTTTTCCATCCAGAATATGATGGGTAATCACTACGGAGGCACCCTGATTTTCCATAACTGATTTTTTATAGGTTAATTTAATATGCTCTTTTATACTGCCACGGAATTTCTGTTTCAATACCTAATGTCTTGGCAGAATGAATAGCAAAATAAGGATCTCTAAGATGTTCCCGGGCAATGATTACCAGATCTGCATCTCCTTTGGCAATAATATCATTGGCCTGTTCTGCTTCTGTAATCATTCCGACAGCTCCTGTTAAAATCCCGGTCTGTTCTTTAATCGCTTTTGCAAAAGGAACCTGATATCCCGGAAATACTTTATCCTTGCTTACATTGGTAAATCCTCCGCCGGATGCCGTAATGAAATCTACACCGTTTTCTTTAAGGATTTCTGAAAGTTTAATGCTGTCTTCCAGAGTCCAGGCTTTATCCGATTCTATATAGTCAACTGCAGAAATTCTTACGAACAGAGGCATTTCAGCAGGAATAACTTTCCTGATTTCCTGAACGGTTTCTACAAGAAAACGGATTCTGTTCTCAAAACTTCCGCCATATTCATCCTGTCTTTTATTGATCACTGCGGAATAAAACTGATGAAATAAATAACCATGGCCTGCGTGAAGTTCAATGGTATCAAAACCTGCTTCAACGGCACGAAGAGCTGCTTTAACGAATTTCGTCTTCAGTTCCTGGATCTCATCAATGGTGAGCTCTTCTGCAAAAACTCCGTTGAACTCGTGAGCTGAGGAGGATTTTACCGTCCAGGCACCTTCTTCCGGAGTTAGGGGTTTCATTCTTTCATTGGGATGTTTCAGGCTTCCTTTTCCTCCGGCGTGCCAGAGTTGAATTCCTATTTTGGCATTCTGCTCATGTACAAAATTCACGATGTTTTCCCAGGCTTTTTTCTGCTCATCATTCCAGATTCCTACATCAGATAATGTAGCCAGACCTTCTTCTGAAACAGCTGTACATTCGGTAAGAATTAATCCTGCGCCGCCAACAGCACGACTTCCGAGATGGACAAGGTGCCAGTTGCCGGGAATTCCGTTTTCAGCACTGTATTGCTGCATTGGAGATAGTACAATTCTGTTCTTTAGGGTAAGATTGCGAATGTGTATGGGTGAAAATAAATTCATTTTTTCTTTTTTTAAATTGTTTTTGAAAATGCTTCAGCTTCTGAAACTGCTTCTGACAGAACTTTCTGTACTTCTGCCAGTATCTTTTGAAGATCAGGGTTCTCTCCCGAAGTTGTCTCAATAATATCGAGTTTTTCCTTTAAAAGAGGATGTAATCCCATAATGGCAATACTTGATTTCAGATCGTGAGCCCAAAGTTCCACCTCCTGAAAATCTTTGTTTTCGTAAGCCACTATCAGTTTCTGTAGATGATTGGGAATGTTCTCAATAAACTGTTGCGTGACCATTTTTTCGAAACTTTTGTCGCCGCCGCTCACCGTCTGCATATAAGAGAGATCAATATACTGATAGTCAGATGATGGATTTTCGGTTTTCTTTTCGTTTTTATTCGTTTCTTTAAACCCGAACTTCGAAATCAGCATAAACAGCTCTTCTTCATTGACAGGCTTGGAAATATATTCGTTCATCCCACGGCTCAGGCATCTTTCTCTTTCGCCTGCCAGGGCATGGGCGGTCATTGCGATGATCGGAATATCCAGTCTGAGTTCTTCCCGGATTTTCTGGGTAGCTGCATATCCGTCCATGTGCGGCATCTGTATATCCATTAAAACCAGATCGCATGCATTGCTTTTAAGATAACTTACAGCTTCAAGACCGTTCGATGCAATATGAAAATCAATATTCCATTGTGAAAGCAGATGTTTCATCAGGCTTTGATTGATCACATTGTCATCAACTACCAGAACTTTCAGAGGTGTGTTGGATTTATCCTTAAAATAATGCGGATCAGCAGCAGGCAGAACAGTAAGCTGTTCCTCAGCAATTCCGTAAGGGATATAAAAGTGAAATGTAGTTCCTTTCCCCGGTTCACTGCTTACTTCAATGTTTCCGTTCTGCAGGAGAATTAAGCTTTTCACGATGGATAAACCTAATCCTGTTCCTCCGTAATTTCTTGTCGTTGAATCTTCTCCCTGATTGAATCTTTCAAAGATTTCAGTAAGCTTTTCTTTGTCAATTCCAATTCCCGTATCTGAAATTTTAAATCCGAGAACAGCTTCTTTTTCTGTTTGCTGTTTACTGTAGATTTCAACAGTAATATTTCCCTGGTGGGTAAATTTTATGGCATTTCCGATGAGGTTCACTAAAATCTGCGTCAGTCTTGTGGCATCTCCCACCAAAGTGTCAGGAATGGAAGGTTCAATCGTACTGGAAATGGTAAGTCCTTTTTCTTTGGCCCGTTCGGTAAAAAATGTTTCTACGGAATTAACCAGACCGTTGATGCTGAAAATTCCAGGGGTAATGCGCATCATTCCTGCTTCTATTTTGGATAAATCAAGAATGTCATTGATGATGGCCATCAGGTTTTCTCCGGAACGCTGTATGGAAGAGACAAATTCCGCTGAGGTTTCATCCAAAGGACGTTTTTGCAGCAAATTGGTGAAACCGAGAATTCCGCTTAAAGGAGTTCTGATTTCATGGCTCATATTGGCAAGGAAGTTTTCCTTGGTTTGTGCCGCCACCAATGCTTTTTTCTCCGCAATATCAAGTTCGCTTATGAGTAACCTTTGGCGTTTAAACTGTCTCAGAATGTGATATCCAACGACAGAACCGCCCAAAATCAGTAAGACCAATATTGAAATGTCATAAAATCTTGCTTTCTGCCCCATTTCCTCACTTTTCTGGCTGAGTTCAACCATATTCAGCTTTCTGCTTTCATATATTTTAGCTGTGATTCTGGTGATTTCATTGGAAATATTCCTTGCACGCGGATTGGCAATGGAGGTATTGTCGTCCATGTTTCCTACAGAGAGGTAACGGTGCAGGAGTTTATCTTTGGTTGTTTTCTTTTCCATGGCAAGAACGCTTAATCTGTGGATCAGCTTTTCTTCCTCAGCATTTACATTGTCTTTGGACAGAGAATCCAGGAAATTTTCAATCTGACTGATTTTTTGGTCAATGCCTTCGAGATGCGTGGTGTCATTCGTTGCAATAGAAGCTCTGATTCTGCTTTCCACTCCAAGAATATCACGGTCAATCTCCCTTAAATGATTGCTGGAACGTAATTCGCTCAGCAAGGTATTGTTATTCTGAATCAGCGCTTTGGTATTTCCTGCAGAATTGAGCTGAACAGCTATCAGCAGGAGTGAGCCTGCAATAAATGTCAGGATAATAAAATAGCTGAATCGCTTGTTATCCATTACTGAAGATATATTTTTCATAATAACGGTCTGATTTAAATAAAATACAGATAAAGGTTGATTAAACCCTAAACTGTTCAGGAATTGAGATCAAAAAAGGAAGTAAGATTTCTGATGGCCGGCAAAGGCTAAAAGACATTCATTCTCGTGTTGAGTGCTTTCCTGTAGGCGTCTGCCACAGGAATGAATTTACCGTTGATCATAATACCGCCGTCCTGAAGGGTGTCAATTTTACCCACAGAGACAATATAGGAACGGTGAACTCTTATAAAATGATCTTTAGGAAGACGTTCTTCAGCCGTTTTCATTTTACCGTGAATGGCAAACATCTTTTCTTTGGTATAAAACTTTACATAATCACCCATGGCTTCAGCATAGAAAATATCATCCAGTTTTAAGCGCCTTGTAATATTGGAATCCCTCACGAAAAGAAACTCATCCCTTGTGATTTCCACATTCTCTTTTCTGCTTTCAAGAATCGTCTGTGCCTTGCTTACTGCCTGCAGAAATCTGACCGGCATAATGGGCTTCAGAAGGTAATCTGCAATATTAAGCTCAAATGCTTCCAGTGCATATTCCTTTTTTGAGGTCGTGAAAATGATGATGGTCTCTTTACCGGAAAGCGTTTTCGTGAGCTCAATTCCTGTCATTTCCGGCATTTCTATATCGAGAAATATCAGATCGACGGAATTGGACTGAAGATAATGATAAGCTTCTATAGCATTGGAAAACTCGCTGACAATGGAAAGATCCGGAACCTGTTTGGCGAGGTGTGCTAATGTTGTTCTTGCAATATCATTATCATCCACGATTAAGGCTTTCATAGGTATAGTTGTTTATGGTTTACACAAAGATAATTATAACTTTTTTATTTTGTGTTATCTGAAATAGGAACGGATCATCCATGCCATTTCCTCATGGGTTTCCATCAGACCTGTAATAAAATCGCTGGTACCGTAATCTTTATACTTTTCTGCAAATGGAGTGATATTTCCACGAAGAAATTCGATGATGCTTTCATGATCACTTAACAAGTCTTTCATATATCCCAAACCGTCGTTTGTTCTTTCACTGTATTCCGTTAAATGAGTCAGTTCCAGATAGATTTTCATCGTGGCCGGTGCATAATGCCCGATTTTACGCATTCTTTCTGCAACACTGTCTATCAGTTCATCCAGTTGTTTGTATTGTTCTTCAAAGAAAATGTGATTGGCATGGAAGTTATCTCCGGTTACGTTCCAGTGGGCATTTCTTGTTTTGATGTAAAGCAGTGTTTCATCTGCTAATAGTTTTGCTAATTGTTCTGCAACAGCTTCCGTGTTTTTTTCTGTAATTCCGATTTTTGTTTTCATAATAATAAGATTTTAGTTGAGCATTATTGCCTTTTTCTGAGGTAAAGGTCAGCCATAATCCTGGAAAACAATCTGTATTTTCGGCGAACGGGCAGAATCAATCGGTGAAAAGCGGACAATTTCCGCTTTCCATAAGTTTCAGAATAATATAACAGATAATTTTATAAGCTAAGATGCTTCTTTAAAAAGGCAAGACTTCCTTCTGCCAATGTCTGAGCATCATAAGGTGATTTCTGCCATAATGAAACCTTTTCCTGCATTCCCGGAATTGAGGAACTGAAATTTTCAAGAACCAGATTTCCTTCAAAATTGATCTTTTTCAATGCCGCGAAAAACTCTTCCCAGTTGACAGTTCCTTCTCCCAGCATACCGCGGTGAGATTCTGTCACATGAATGTGCTTCAGCATTTTTCCGGATTTGATAATCGGGTCATAAAAATTATCTTCCTCGATATTCATATGAAAGGTATCAAGGTGAAGGAAGATATTATTTTTACCTGTTTTTTTTATAAGTTCCAGGACATTTTCTGCCGTATTGCAGACATAGGATTCATAGCGGTTAATAGGCTCTATGGC
The DNA here is from genome assembly GCF_900636535.1 of Chryseobacterium gleum. Lineage (NCBI taxonomy): Bacteria > Pseudomonadati > Bacteroidota > Flavobacteriia > Flavobacteriales > Weeksellaceae > Chryseobacterium > Chryseobacterium gleum. Next base: position 1,201,372 of record NZ_LR134289.1, on the reverse strand, counting down.
AATATCTATACTTTTGGCCTGGGCGTAATCCGCCACATTGCACCACACATCAGCAATGATTTCTTTTTCGTTTTCTGTGAGTGGTTTTCCGGTAAAAACACCGATTCCGCCATGCAGGACACCAGCCAGAAGATGGGTTTCCAGTTCATCAACTTTATCAATTGCTTTTTTGATAAGCTTTTCCGCAGCTTCAGGCTCAAACGCAATATGAGCGTCTTTAGGAAGATTCAGCGAACATACTGCTTCCAGATGATTGTCTTTCAATTGTTTTTTTACCGTGGATGCATCAAAATCCATGGATCCGGGTAACAGTATTTCGATCAGATCAAAACCGGCCTGTGACGTTTTTTCTATCGCATATTTTCCTGATTCTGCATTCCATAACGGAGTGATCCAGGAGAGTAGGGAAGCCCCTAATTTTATATTCATCATATTTCTTTATTTTAATTTAAAAAATCCACCATTCTGTTCGTACTCCGAAATAGGTCCCGAATCTTTTGGCTCCTGACTGTTGTAAAAACGGTGAGTAAAGACTGTTCATAGCCTCATCATTATACCTTGATACTTCTGCAATAAAACGGATGTGAGGTCTTGCCCAGACACTTCGTTCCGCTGTAGGAACAATAGTGGGAGCCAGAACAAGTTTCATCATCGATGCTGCATCCTGCGTTCCGTTTTTACGGGTTGCATAGTGAAACTCGGAGAGAATATGGAACCAGTTGTTAAAATAGCAAGTGGCTCTGATCCCCGTATTAAATTCTGTTTTCCTGTTGAAAATCTCTCGGTTATAATAATCCAGCGCTTTATCAGTATTGGCTGATCCTCCTTTGCTTTTGGTGAAAACCGCATAGGGATTAAGTGACCACCGGTTTGAGATATTCCAGAGGAAATGTTCAACAACCGTAAGAGAGTAAGCTCCTTTGTATGTTTTTGTGATTTCATCAGGAGCTCCGTAGGTGCGCCAGGTCTGGGTATTTCCATTATCACCTCCATTGGCGATTCCGGTCCCGTATCGTACAGAAAGCTGATTGAATGAACCCGGAATTGTCGTTGCAATATCTGTATTTAATTTAGCTCCAAAAACCCAGCCCTTATCCGATGGATATTGCTCTACAGAATTTTCCCCTGATTTTTCTACATGATGAAATTCCGCCATCAGTTTCAGCTTGTGTTTTGTATTTTTAAATGGCAGCGTCTGCTCCAGGACAAAAACTTCCCTTTGCCTGTAGATGAGGTTTTTTGAACCGCTGATCACATTGGTGTAAGAGTAGGGAGTGGAGTTGCTGGCCGCAGTATCAATAGCTGCCGGAAAGAACATTGAAAACCTGGTGTTTTTATGCCTTACACCCCAACCGGTTGCCGAATGGTCATCAAAATAAAAATAATCGGCAATGTGAATGTCATCATATCTCAGCCATCTTGATCCTGCCCAGACATCCCAGTCACTTCCCATAATATTCCTTGCTTCCACAAAGGCTTCCGGCAAGGCAATAATCATCCCCTGATTGGATTTTGAATCCACATTTCCCAGAAAAGTTCCTCCTGAATAAAAGCTCAGTCTTGCCTGCATATCGATCTTTGTACTTTTTGCACTGTCACCGTTTACCACAGGGGTAAAATGAAAGGCCGGCAGGAAATCAACATAATCTCCCTGATCCATTCTGCCTCCTAAAGATCCCTGGTTGTTCAGATTCAGCTGTCTTCCTGTTTTTCCATCGGCATTCGGAGAATAACCAGCTCCGATTCTTCCTGTTGTCCCAAAGGAAAATTTTTTGTTGGTTATTGTGATCTGGGCATTAATTCCCCTTCCGGCGCATATAAGTAAAATACACCAGGCTAATAAAAGCTTTGTTTTCATAGGGATTATTTAAGTGTTTTGGGCTTGTAGAACTTTAATGCAAATAATAAAATGACGACATAGCAGAGAATAGGAAGGAGATAAGCATGGGCAATATCTTTTTCTGCAATTCTACCCATGATCGGAGGGAAAACAGCACCTCCAAACATGGCCATAACCAGGAATGAAGAAGCCTGCTGAACTTTTGACCCTAATCTTTTAAGTCCAAGACTGAAAATAGTAGGATACATTACACTAAGAAACAGGTTGAGCAAAATAAGGCTTATAAATGATACCCATCCGAAACTTTGGGAAATAATCAGGCACAGAACGATATTACAGGCTGTAAAGATAGCCAGCAGTTTGTTGGGAGCAATAAATCTCATCAGGAAGGTTCCGATAAATCTTCCGATCATCATCATCGCCATACTTAAAGAAAAATAATAAGAAGTCTGTATCTCCGGAAGGTGCATTTTCTCTACACCGTAATTGATAAAATAAGCCCATGTTCCACCCTGTGCGGCAATATTAAAAAACTGGGCAATGACGGCAAATATAAAATGTCTCTGCTTATAGAGCGGTGCGTGTGGGTCTGATACAGAAACGTCTTCTCCTTTTTCATTTTCTGAAATGATGATATCTTCCGCATGAGGATCTTTAAGGTCCGGCACTCTGATAAAGCTGAAAATTATGGTAATCACGAGAATGACAATCCCAATCCAGGTATAAAGATTTTTTACGGAATCCAGTGATCCAGATCCGGAATCAGGCGTTCCGAAAATGAAATATCCTCCCAGCAAAGGGCCGATAATGGCTCCCAGACCATTAAAAGACTGTGCAAAATTAACTCTCTGATCACTTGTTCTTTCATCACCAAGAGCTGCTACAAAAGGATGGGCTACCGTTTCAAGGGTTGCCATTCCCATTGCCAGAACAAAAAGAGCCAGTCTGAAAAAATTAAATGATGAGGTGTCTGCTGCAGGGATAAACAAAAAAGATCCCAATGCGAAAAGTGACAACCCTAAAATAACACCCAACTTATACCCGAACTTTTTCATAAATAATCCTGCCGGAATACCCATAAGCGCATAAGCTCCAAAAATGGAAAGCTGCACCAGCCCTGATTTGGACTTCGAAATATGAAGAACATTCTGAAAATGTTTATTCAATACATCCCCCATGGTAAGCGCAATGGCCCAGAAAAAGAAGAGAGAGGTAACAAAAGAAAGGATGATATAGTATTTCTTATCTGTAAATTTTGGAGTATTCATATCGTAAGTTTTAAGAGGTTTTACAGCTGTTTTTTTCTCTGAATGCCTTGAATTCTTCATAAGTATAATCAGGGCATGCCCCCGATTTCGAAGTGATAAAAGCACCCAGTGATGTGGCCTGTTTCATGATCTCTTCCGGAGATCTTCCCTGAATTCTTTTAGACAGGAAGCCAGCGAGAAAAGAGTCTCCGCTACCCACTGTGTCTGCAATTTCAATATGAACTGCCGGGAAATCATACGCAATATTCCCCACAAAGTATCTGGCGCCTTTACTTCCTTTGGTAAGGACAATTTCATTTAAATTAAAATAAGTCTGGAGATGTCTGATGCTTGTATCTTCATCAATATACTCTTCACCGAGATATTCAAGAATGGTTCTGAGTTCTGCCTTATTCATTTTAACAAGATCAGCCTTGTGCAATAACTTTTTGATGAATTCAAAATCAATAAAAGGAGGACGGAAGTTAACATCAAAAACTTTGAAATTTGAATATTCCAAAAGTTCCAGCAGAGCATTCCGGGATGCTTCATTTCTTGTGATCAGACTTCCAAAAACAAATGCTTCTGAATTTTGTATCAGTTCCTTATGCTCCGGCAGTGGCTGAATATAATCCCAGGCAACATCCTGTACAATGTCATATGCAGCCTCTCCATGCTCATCAAAATCGGCAATGACAGTTCCTGTGGCCTTTTCCTGATCTACCTGTATGAAGTCTGTTGTTATTCCCCAATCCTGGATCTGATTAAGAAGACGGTCTCCCAATTCATCATTTCCTATACGGCTAAGCATTTTGGTATCGATTCCCATTTTGAAAAGATTGTAGGCAACGTTGAATGGTGCTCCGCCGGCTCTGGATACTGTAGGAAAGATGTCCCACAGAACTTCTCCAAAGCAAACGACATCGTTGAATTTATTTGTTATCATATTAGGTTAAACGTTTAAGTTATTGTTTAAAAAAAATGTTTTTATGTCAAATTGCTTATTTTAAAGACGCTTTAGCAACCAGTCTTGCGGATAATGTTATTCTTTTCCCGGTTGCCGTATAATCATTGATTTGCCCGTCGAGAAGCTTAATTGCTTCTTCTGCCATTTCTTCAATCGGCTGCTGGATGTAGGTGATTTCTGTAGGGAAGAGGTCATAAGCATCGGTTTCATCAAATGCGATTACAGAGACCTGTTCCGGAACTTTTATATTGTTTTTAACGAGGTAGGAAAGCCCCGCTACCGCAAGTTTATTACTGGAAAAATATAATGCTGTATTTTCAGGTTTTTTTCCCAGGCTTTTTTCAATCTTCACATGTACTTCCTGTGCAATATTTTCCAGTCCTACCAGGAGATATTGTATTTCAGCTGTTTTTCTGGAAGAACTTACCGCTTTTTCAAAACCTTGCTGTCGGTCCAGCAGATGCGGGAGCTTAGTGTCATAGCCCACATAGATCATTTTGTCAAAATCCTTATTAAGAAGCAGGCTGGCTGTGCGCTCTGCGATCTCCTGATTATCAATGGTAATTCCCGGAACAGAAACACCTTTAAGGTACCTGTCAATCGTTACAACAGGGTATTTAAGCTGAATAAGGTTTTCAAGTGTCTTTTCTGATCCTGCTACAGGAGCAACGATCATTCCGTCTACCTGCTGCTGTGAAAATAGTTGGGTAAGTTTTTCAAATTTTTCTGCATTTTCATCAGAACTGCCGATGATCAGGGTATATCCCAGCTTTAAAGCTTTATCTTCCAGATTCCTTGCCATGTGGGAATAGAAATCGTTGGAGATATCTGCAACGATGAGCCCCAGTAGCTTGGTCTTGTTGGTTTTAAGGCTTTTTGCGATCTTATTCGGGGTGTAGTTAATCGTTTCAGCAATTTCAAAAATTTTTTTCCGGGTCTCTTCGCTGATGCGCTGTCCTTCCTTTCGGTTGAGCACATACGATACAGTGGCTACGGAAACTCCTGCCAGCTTAGCTATATCTTTTATGGAAGACCTTTTCATTTTAATTTTTAATGCACAAAAATATTTCAGAAAATAGTAAAAAAACAATAGCTAGGTTTTTTTGGTGGTTTCAGAAAAAAGTGTAATTTAGCGCAATTTTTTAAAATAGATTTAATTATTTGTATATCAATTAGTTATATATTTACAACTGTTTTTAATATGAACTAATTGTTAACTGATTCAGTCAGATTGATTAAATTTGGTTAAACGTTTATCCTTAAATTTTTTTAATTAAGTTTTAAATTGATAATGCGTGTAAAATTTTTCAGCGGATTCACCACTGTTTTTTGATTATAGCTGTAAATATATTTCTGAGTCTGTCTTCTGAAATTGAAAATGCAGAAACAAAAGAAAAAATAAAATAAGCTTCCTGCTAAAGGAAGCTTATCTGATTTCAAGTAAGATGTAATTATAAACAAGACTCAAAAATAAGATAAATAGGACCAGATAATTATGAGTGTGATCATATTCGGTAATGATTGTTGAAATTGTATAGTATTATATTCAGTATCCTTATTGATTTATTAATGTTATAGAGAAAATTCAGAATAAGAATCTTAACTTAGATTTAAATCTTAAATAAAACATGAAAGAAATGAAAAAAATACTATTTTTTATCATCACTATAACAAGTATAGTCTTTACGAAAGGGCAGACTATTGAATCTGCCAGCCGAAGTACCATCGGATACATTAAAAGTGACGGGACAATTGAAAACAGCAGTCATGCGACCACAGGTTATATCAGAAATGACGGAACGATTGAAAACAGCAGCCATTCAACGATTGGATATATCAGAAATGATGGAACTATTGAAAACGGCAACCGTTCTACAGTTGGTTATGTGAGGGAAGATGGAACCGTAGAAAACAGCAGCCGTGCTACTTTGGGATATATTAAAGATGATGGAACAGTTGAAAATGCAAGCCGAAGTACGATAGGGTATGCCCGTGGGATAAAAAAAGAATGGGTGGCTGTAGTCTATTTCTTTTTTAAGCTCTAGAAGAAAATTTTATTGCCGGACAGCTTTATTGTTTCTGATAATTTTTTTGCTTTTTCTACGCTTAAAGCCTTTTGTTGGCTTGCAAATTGATACTACAAACTGAATTGAATTTTTGATGACTAATGGCTAGAACGACTGTAACTCTGATTTTCCTTTTAAGTGGTTTTTTCTTTTTACAAGCACAGGAGAAGAAAGACTCACTTTATTATAAAATAGAAAAATTTTCAGACAAAAGAAAGGTTACCAAATTCATCCACCGGTTTATATTTCGTAGAGAACCGGATTCTACTTCTGTAAAATCCAACACTGAAAAGCTTTCGCAGAAGACTTATGACAAAAAAATCATCAGAAATATCAGGATAGAAACCATCGACCCTTTCGGATATAATTCCAAAGACAGTAAAGAAATGGGCAGATGGTATGATTGGATAAAGGATCATCTTCATTCCAGTACAAGGAGATCAACGGTCAATAATTTTCTACTTTTTGAAGAGGGAGAAGAGTACAATGCCCAAAAGCTCTACGAATCTGAACGTTTGCTGAGAGCAATGCCTTTTATAAACAGGGTTAATATCAGTGTTTCTGACAGTACTTCGAGTAAAGATTCTATTGATGTTGTGGTAAGGGTACTTGATTCCTGGAGCCTGAAGCCGAGAATCAGTTATTCCGGAAGTAAAATTGGCCTCGGTGTTACGGAAGAGAATGTGCTGGGACTGGGACATACGCTTGACTTCCTTTACAGAAACGATTCCAAAGAAAAGCAGAACTACCTCTTAGGAAGCTATACTACCCATAATCTTTTTGGTACCTATATCAATGCCCAGATTCTTGGAGAGCGGGACTTTTCGAAAAATGAAAGAATTAATTTCAGCCTCACAAGAGACTTTTTCTCTCCTCTGACGAAGTGGGCGGGAGGTTTTACATTTGAATATTTTATGCGAAAAGTTCTACTTCCAACAGATACAGCTAACACATTTCCCGAGGTTCAAATTAAAGTATACAGCCAGGATTTATGGGGAGGTTACCAGATTCCGGTTTCGGCTGATCCGCGTGAAAAAGTATCCAGTAATATTGCTATTATAGGAAGGTTTCAGAATTATCAGTACAAAGACAGCCCGGGAATAGACCAGTATAAATATTTCAGCTCCTACAACAGTTTTCTGATGTCTGTCGGGTTTATTCAGAGAAACTTCTCTGTTCAGAAGAATATTTTCCAGTATGATTTGCCGGAGGATATTGCTTATGGTAACTCTGTGAATATTATTGGAGGAGGTTTATCAAGAAATAAAGAAGTGAATCCATATGTGGGAATTTCAGCATCTTACGGCCGTTTTACGAATCTGGGATATTTCACAGTGAAAGCACAGTTTGGAAGATTCTTTAATGAAGACAGCCAGAACAGGGAGTCTTTCCGCTTTGACGGAACGTATTTTACTAATCTTATGGACTGGAAATTTGCCAAAGCAAGACATTTTTTTTCTCCGACTTTAGCACTGGGAAATCCGCAGCATAATTACTCTTATAAGGATAGAATAAACCTTTCATCCCCGGACGAATTTCCGGTTTACAATTCAGATTACATTGGCACTAAAAAACTGGTTTTAAGATATCAGCTCCAATTGTTTATAAATAAAACCTGGAAAAATTTTCATTTCAGTCCTTATTTAACAACAGCGGTGGGCTGGCTGGGAATGCCTGATGATAAGCTGTTTAAAACAAAAGCCAATGCAAAAATCGGAATCGGTGTTTTAATTAATAATCCGTATCTGGTGTTCAACAGGATTCAGATTTCTTTCATGTACTATCCACGGGTTCCATTTGATAATAACTCTGTTTTTGATTTTAACAGTAACCGTAATAACCTGTTACCATTGAACAGCTTTGCAACGGAGATTCCGCATTTTGTGAATTTTGGAAATTGATAACGAGGATGATTTACATTTTCATCCGTGCTAAAATTAAAATGCTTTATGCTATTGGAGTGCTTTTAATTTATTGGAAAGTTCAGTATAATCTATACTGCCTACACTTTTATCAATAACTTTTCCATCTTTTATAATAAAGGTTAACGGAATGGCGCTGTAACCCAATACCCCATTTCCTCCCAGAAAGTTTTTAATGGCTTCAATATACTTTATATTCTGAAGGGTAATATCGTTTATTTTATTTTCAGCAACAAAGGATTTTAAATTTTCGGTATTTTCATCAATGGATAAAAAAACAAACTTTTTGTCAGGGTTCTCTTTTATCAGTTTTTTGAATACAGGCATTTCCTGAACACAAGGTTCGCACCAGGTAGCCCAAACATTTACGATTATTATTCCGCCTTTATTCAGGTATTCTTTTTGGAAAGGGCTGTCTTCAATTTTTCCGGAAGATTTTGATGGATGAGGAGCGATGTAATTCTCATTACTTATTGTGACGAACTTTAGTCCAAGAAAAATAAATGCTGCAGGAATAATTATCATTAATATTATTCTTTTTATCATCTGTTTTTTTTTGTAAAACTAAATAAATCTTCGATATAACAAATTATTCTGCTTGTAGAAATTAAACTACAAGAAAGGCGGTTTTAATTGACATGGATGAGTTAGTCTTATTTATTAGAGAAGGTATATTTTTTAATAAAATAGTAGTCTTTGTCTATTGGTTTTGTTAATTGTGATAGATTGTGTGAATTAATTGAATCGAATTTATTAAGACGAACTTCCTGTACCAACTTTCTATATTTGCCCCACAATAAATAATAAATTATGAAAAAAAGTGTTTTTCTAGCGGGGATTCTTATTACCTCCGTACTCTATTCTCAACAGCTCACAACCAATACGGGAAGTCCTGTAGGAGATAACCAGAATTCTAAAACAGCAGGAAATAACGGACCGGTTTTATTGGAAGATATTCATCTAATTGAAAAGTTAGCTGCTTTTGACAGGGAAAGAATTCCTGAAAGGGTAGTGCATGCCAGAGGAGCCGGAGCTATTGGTGAATTTGTTGCTGATGCTGATTTTTCTGATGTAACCATGGCAGACTTTTTATCCAAAGCAGGTAAAAAAACTCCTGTGCTGGTAAGATTTTCAACAGTAGTGCACCAGCAGGGATCTCCGGAGACATTCAGGGATCCGAGAGGATTTGCCGTTAAATTTTATACAGATCAGGGAAATTATGATCTGGTAGGTAATAATTTACCGGTATTCTTCATCAGGGATGCAATCAAATTTCCTGATATGGTACACGCTTTCAAACCTTCTCCGGTTACCAATAATGCTTCGGATAATAACAGGGTATTTGATTTTATGGCCAATATTCCGGAAGCGACGCATATGCTTACATGGCTGTTCTCTGATTATGGGATTCCTGCGAATTACAGAGAAATGCAGGGAAACGGAGTGCATGCCTTTAAATGGGTTAATGCAAAAGGTGAAGTAACTTACGTAAAGTACAAATGGGTTCCGAAACAGGGAGAAAGAAATCTTACTCAGGAAGAAGCCGATAAAATTCAGTCTACACAAATAGAACATGCTACAAGGGATCTGTATAATTCTATTCAGAATAAAAACTTTCCAAAATGGGATCTGTATGTGCAGATGCTAAAAAAAGATGACTTTGAGAAGCTTGATTTTAACCCTCTTGATGTGACCAAAATCTGGCCTGAATCTATTGCAAAATCTGTTAAAGCAGGAACAATGACTCTTAATCAGAATCCAACCAATTATTTCCAGCAGGTAGAACAGGCTGCTTTTTCTCCGGGAACCCTTGTTCCGGGGATTGAACCTTCTGAGGATAAACTGCTGCAGGGAAGACTGTTCTCCTATTTCGATACCCAAAGACACAGAATTGGTGGAAACTTTCAGCAACTGCCTGTTAACGCTGCAAAAAATGATGTTGTGACTTACAATCAAAACGGTTATATGTCTGTGAGAACTCAGAACGGTGAGGTAAACTACCAGCCTTCAGCAGCAAAACCGGAAGTAACTGATAATAAGAAATTCAAATATTCTCAGACGGTATTTCCTGCAGGCACAACTTCTGTACAGGGCAAAATTGATAAGGAAAACAATTTTAAGCAGGCAGGAGAGCTGTACAGATCTTTTTCTAAAAAGGATCAGGACCAGCTGATTAAAAATTTAGGGGATGCTCTGAACAGTGTAACCAATAAGAAAGTGGTGGCAAAAATGATTTCCTACTTTTATCAGGCTGACTCAGAATACGGAAAACGTTTGGCTCAACATGTTAAGATGGACCGTCAGCAGTTGGAATCTTTATTATCTTCAAAATAACAGCAATGAAGAGCCTTATTACCGTTATTATTATGCTTTTTGCCGTCAATAATGCCAAAGCACAGGACATTTTTGCTTATGCAAAAACTGGTGATACGGAAGCCATTTCAAAATTTAAAAAGGATGTTAACTCCAGAAATCCGGAAGGTTATACTCCTTTAATTCTGGCAGTGTATCATAATCAGTATAATGCTGCCAAGTGGCTGCTGGAAAACGGAGCACAGCCTGACCTGCAGGATCAAAGTGGAAATACGGCACTTATGGGAGCTACATTTAAAGGATATAAAGAAATGATATTGCTGCTTATTTCCCATAAGGCGGATGTGAATTTAAAGAATTATAATGACGCTACGGCACTTATTTATGCCGCCGTTTTTGGAAAGACGGAAGTTATACAATTACTGTTGGAGAACGGAGCGGATAAGACTGCAAAAGACAACCGCGGAAATACTGCTCTTCAGCATGCTGTGATGCAGAATAATGAAGAAGCGGTAAAGTTACTTCAGTAACCATTCGTAAAAAATGATTCAACAGTATCTGCTGTTTAAAATAGTAATCCCCTTTATCCATCTGATAAAGGGGATTTTTGTTACGACCTTTATACTTATAATCTCTTGGGTAAGATGGTGATTACTTATATTTATGAGCCTGGTTTCTGTCTCCTAACCGTACAAGATCTACTGTGTTTTTGATGTTCAGCTTTTTGTAGATTCTGGTTTTATAGGTGCTTACTGTAGACAGGTGAAGATTGAGCTCATTAGAAATCTCAATATTACCATACCCTTGTATCAGCAGATCAAATATTTCCTTTTCTCTTTCTGATAAAGATTCCAGAGGATTGGCAGGAGCTTCTTTCTTTGCTGAAGAAACCAGTTTTTTTACAATATCCGGAGAATAATAAGTGCCGGTTTCAAAGATGCTTCCCACGGCTTCCAGAATGTTATTTTCATCACACAATTTATTTATGTACCCATCAGCACCTTCAATGATGTATTGTATTGCAATATCATTGTCATATACTGAAAATACTAAAATTTTAAGATCAGGCTGGATCTTTTTTAATTCACTGATCATGCTCAGGTATTTACTTTCCGGCATGTTGATATCCAGGATTACTAAGTCGAATTGCTCAGCATGTAATTGATCTGTAAGATTTGTATAAGATTCTGCGTAAGAAATCTGTATATTTTTATAATGAGACTCCAGAATCAGTGTGGTTCCCAATCTGACCACAAAGTGATCATCCGCAATAATAATTTTTCTATCCATATTTTTGTTTTTTTATTTTAATCGATACTATTGTTCCATGAGGGGTATTGTTTTTAAAGTCTATTTTACCATTAATCATCATGAGTAACTGAAGAATAAGGTGTAATCCCAAACTGTATTTTTGCAATACAAGTTTTTCATTTTCAATGTTATTCTGAAGCTTTTCATAATACTTCATTTGTTCCGGGCTCATGCCTTTTCCTGTATCCCGTACTTCGAGAAAAAAGATGCTGTCGTCCTCAATCGTAGAAAGCTCTATCACTCCGTTTGTTGTATTTTTTATGGCATTGTCTATTAAATTATGAATAATAACTGCCAATACATTCTGATTGATTTTTGTGTACGTGGGATTTTTTACATTGTTAATAATGAGTGTGTTTTGCTCCCTTGCAGCTGCTTCAAAAAGAGTTTTTTTGGTTTCAATTACTTCGTAAATGTTATACATTTCTTTCTTTTCAGAAATATTATAAATTTCTGCATACTCTTTTAAGGTTTTAACGAAATTATAAAACTCTATAGAAGATTTATAAAAGCTTTCAAAGTGTTTTTTCTGTATATAATGATCATGTTCATCTGTTTCGTAGAGTTTTTTCGCGGTAATGGAAAGGTATTTTACCGGAGTGATAATATCGTGGCTTATGGTCTCCAGTAATTTCTTTTGCTGAACACTTTCTTTACGTAATTGTTCTTTGGTATATTCAAGTTTTGCTACCGCTTTCAGTAGTTTCTGCGTTCTTATTTCAATGATGTCTTCCAGTTCCTTTTTCTTCAGTTCCTGTCTTCTTATCCTCAGTTTGATCAATGTAAATAGAATAATTGAAAAGAGTAAAATAATAAAAAATTTAAAAAACAAGGTTTGGTAAAACAGATATTTTACGTCAATATCAAGAGTTCTGTAAATATATTTTCCTGTTGGGGAAGCTAAAACCCTCACGATAAGTTGATATTTTCCGGGATTCAGATTGGTAATATAATATTTCCCGTCACTGTTTACCTTTTCCCATTTTTCATTTTTAGAACCTTTTAATTTTGCCTCAATAACAAGGTTTACTCTGTTGGCATAATAAGGTACATCAACAAGAATCAGGGCTTTGTAAAAGTTATTCTCAAGAGTGATGGTGTTATCTTTTATACTGCTTTCGGAATCATAGAAAACAACACGCTCCATAAAGAAATTCTGAGGATAGTAGCTTCTGATCGTTGTGGGATCAAAAAACACCAGCCCTTTTATAGAAGGGAAAACAAAACTTCCATTCTGCAGAACCGAAGCGCTGGGAGAGCAGCCTCCATTGAACTCGTTTGTATTGAATCCATCTTCTTTGCTGTATCTGTAATAATATACCGGAGTTTTATTATCTTTAGAATAGTGGAGGAGAGAACTTTTCAGTACCTGAAACAGTCCATTATTGGTGCTGATCCAGAAAAAACCGTTTTTATCTTCAAGAATAGTATGTGAAAATAAAAGGTAACCGTCCTTATCTTCAGGCATTTTTGTTAATTCTTTATTTTTGTAAAGAAAAAAGCCGTTTCCCTGAGTCATAATCCAGAGATTACCATCCCTGGTTTTTACAATTTCCCTTACGTTTAAAGGTTTTGAAGATATTTTTTCAGGTGTAAAAGAGGGTGCTTCTATGCAATATAAGGCATCTCTGGTTCCTACAAGCCATTTGTTTCTGTCAAATTCCTGTACAGAGGTTACAATATTGGGGATTGAAAATTGTAAAAAAGGAGTTTTAAAACCGGAATCTTTATAAAAAACAAGCCGGGTCTTTAATGATGTGCCATGAAATGCGATCACATAATTACCATTAATATTCCATACATAAGACGCTGTATTCCCAAAGTACAGGACTTCTTTTTTTGAATAGTTGGTATTGCTAAAAAAACGGATAAGCGATAAATTATCCTGAATAATAATATTCTTCTGATTATCATACAAAAGGAAATATCTGCAGGATGTATTGAAATGATGCCGCTTTACCAACCCGTTTTCACTGTACACATCTCCGAAAGAGGTAATTACCTTGTCTGTGGTGTAAGGCAGCTGTGCATAAAAAATATTATCATAAGAACTGTCTGATTTATTGACGATATGAAAGTTGTTGAATTTGATAACATTCAGGCCGTCCGACAAAGTTCCCAGATAGAGTTTATTATTGATTTCATCATGGTAAATGGAAGATAAAGAGTTTTTGTTAAGATCATAAACCGCGATCTTCTTTATGCTCAGGTGATTGTGATCATACAGTACTTTATACAAAATGTGATCCTGAATAATAAAAGACTGATTGTTGATCTGGCTCCAGTAGACCTTGACATTATCCTGAAAAAAAATAGCAGGAGCGTCTAAGTAACTGACTTCACCCTGGCTGATCTTAATAATTTTTCTTAATGTCCTGGATATTATGAAGATATTATGATCAAAACAAAATGTGTCCGGTATATACTTCTTATGCAGCCCTTTAATGGGAGCTAATTTTGTGTTCTTATATTGTACATTATTGCCAGACAGTCGGTAATAATCATTCTTGTCGAAATAAATAAAGAACTTTTCATGATCAGCTTCTTCTAAAACTCCATTTTTTATGAAGGGAGAATAGGATCTGTTATCATGTAATATTTTTCGTATACAATGGGTCTGTTTCTGTAGTACACTTACATTTCTTTTGGATATTAAAGTCGTGTTTTCACTGTACGCTGTGAAATTATAAATAGAGTCTTTTTTTGTATTTCCAAAGAAGAATGTAAACCTGTTGTTTTTAAGGTGAAGATGGCTGTATGTTACAAAATTATATCCGTCATAACGCACAAGTCCGTTCTCTGTACTCAGCCAGATAAATCCATATTTGTCTTTTATAATATCCTTCACACTGTTTTGCGGAAGCCCATTATCTGTATCATACCATACAGAGGCGATCTGCTGGCTGTAACAGATTTGTATACAGAATAATAAAAAAAAGATATGGATTTTAAAAAGCGTCATTGCAGGTATAAAATTATGTGTGTTTTTTTAATAGAAATAGTGAATTATTATTATAAAATTAGGAAAAATTAACGGCCAGCAAAAGTATAAAATGTCATTTTTAAACTACATACTATTAAATTTAAAATTACAATCATGGCTATCTATTTTTACAATAATTATTTTACAATCCGTATAGCTTATCAGATCTTTGTCCCATCAATTTATTACCGGATTTAACTACGAGTGTTAAACATGTTCCCAAGCATTTTTAATAGAATTTTAAGGTGATTTTTAATACAGAGGAGATCCATCTCCTCTGTTAAAAATGAAATAAACAACAAACAAATGAATGTCAAAAAAATAAACCCAAAGGTTATGAAAAATAGAAGAATTACATCCTTAGTAACGGTAATGCTTGGACTGTGCATTACTGTGTCCGGACAAACCGGAAATGTAGGAATCAATACAACGTCTCCTACAAAAACATTAGATATTAATGGGGAATTACGTACCCGTACCTTGCCAATAATTCCCTCAGGTACTCCGGTAGTTGCCGATGCAGACGGAAATATAGGAATATTCAAGCCGGCAAATCCTAATGATTTTATTGTATATAATTTAGACAGTAATATCAGACAGAACGATGCCAGAAATGTAGCTTTAACATCTATAAGAAATACTGTACAGAATAACGGTTCACCTCAGATAGACGCTAATGATTGCTGGGTAGTTCCCAACTCTTCCATTATTTTAAGGTTTCCTCAAAGTGCTATACGAAGAGGTACAGTTTCCTGGGGATTGTGGTTTGAAATGAATTATAACGATCTGGGTCCGTTTTCTCAGCGTTCTATTGAAGGAGGAACAGGACAGATTAAACTTCCCGTATTCTTCAACAGCAGGGCTTATGCCAGACTTTATAAAAAAACAGGAACCAATCCTGATGTCTGGACTCCGCAGAATACAGTAACAGTGGTAATGCAAACGTCACAGATTTCACCCTATTTTGGGGCAGCAGCAGCTTACGACAGTTCCGGAAATCCTTATCCTGACAGTGGTGCTACCAATGCTAATTTCAGATATTTTCTTTATGCCAATTACAGTGTAGGTGACGGAACAGGTATTACGGTGGATCCTGATTCAGAATATAAAGTTGAGTTGTTATACGGAATTGAAAATCTCTCTTCCCGAGCTAATATTACGGATCCAATGTTTTTACAGAACTGGGGGGTACAGTCTACAGGATATAGTTTTTATAAGAATTAAATTTTAATATATTTAAGAAAATGTGCGGGATAGGAATATTCCGCCATTTGAATTAAACTAATCTTAGGGAAGGGAAATGTAAAAATAACAGTCTTTTAATTGGTAGCTCAATGAAAATAAGCAATAAGAAAAAGGTGAACAGTTATATGACTTTTCAATTGGTAACAATTGCAGTACTTGTTTGTACAATTGTTGCCTTCAGATGCTTTAATTTTCATTTCCTTTCATTGCTGTTTGTTTTTATTACCCTGTTACTGCTGTTATACGTAAAAATAAAAAACCGTTATATTTTCGAATATGAAAACTCCGGAGAAGTTCTTTCTATAAAAAGCTATCAGTGGCTTGCGAAAGGCAGAAAACCGAGTTTTGAAATGCCCAGAAAGAAAATTCTAAACAGTAAGATAAAGAAAGGGATTTTCAAAAATTACCTCGTAATTATCTTTTCAGGCTCTTCGGGAAAAACCGTAAAAGTAGCTATTGATATTACCTTTTGTAGTGAAAGCCAGGTAAACTTACTTTTCAATGATATTACAAAAAATATAATGCAGGGAAATCAGCAATATACTGCTGAAAAAAATGATGGTGTTTAAACAAGATAAATGAGTATAGATGAAGAATGTAAAAGATATTCATATCGGAGATTTATTGTATAAAAAAGTAAAAGAAGAAGAAATAGAAATCAATAGAATCTGTAAGTTTCTACAGAAAACAGAAAATGAAATTGTAGAAATGTATTCCCGGAAATCAGTAGATTCAGAGATGCTTTTAAAATGGTCAAAGCTGCTGGAATATGATTTTTTTCGTCTTTATTCCAGCCATTTGATTTTATATGCACCACCTTCCAATCCCATTAAAAAGGAAAAACAATCACAACTGCCTCATTTCCGGAAAAGTTTGTATACAAAGGAGATTATAGATTATATACTGGAGCTCCTGGAAACGCATCAGATGACAACTAAGGAGATCATTAATCAATACAGGATTCCAAAATCAACCCTTAATAAATGGATAAGCAAGTACAGACCGTAAATACCGGACCCAATTACAAACAGATTTATCATGATTTTATTACAGCGAAGTGCCCTGATAAAAGACAATTTGTTAAAGGATTTTTATCCAAAGATAAGCTGTCCTTATCGGATGTGCTGAAAATCAATGATATATTGTTTTTTAGCGGATTGTCTGAAAATCAGAAGTTTAAATCATACGATAAGGAGGCCATTTTTGAGATTCTGGAGTATCAGCAAAAGAATAAGTTGAATAACAGCCAGTTGGCCAATCATTTTAAACTGAGCCGGAATACGGTTACCAAATGGAAACGTACATTTTTAAGATAAAAATATAAAAGATAAGAGCATATTTTCTGCTAAGTCAATGTTGTTTACGACTTTTTTTTCTAAGTTTTTAGAGTATATCTGATTACAGATATGCTCTTTTTTGTTTCTGTGATCGTGTTAAGTAGTATTTTATCTACAATATCCGGGATTTCTTTTTACAGAATGGGCTTAGAGTGTTTACAAAATTTTTTTGGCTCTTTTTCTTAAATATTGGACCTTTGAAGTTACATTAATGATTAAAATTAAATACTGATTGCATTTAATTAATATCGATTCTAAAGACTAAGGATGAAATATCTAGAGAGATCATTTTCTTTCTAGGTATTTCATTTGCGTTTTTTGAATATTTTCCTTTTTCATTTCAAAAGCAAAACCTTCCTTACAAAAGCAAGGAAGATTTCAGTCAAAGTGTAATACAAACATTCTGACAACTTATACCACTACATCTATTTTGACATTAATATTGCCTCTGGTCGCTTTTGAATAAGGACATGTTGCGTGGGCTGTTTCCACCACTTTTCTGGCTTTATCTACCGGCAAACCTGGCAAAACGATTTGCAGATGGGCCTGCAGGAAAAATCCGTCATCATTGGTTGCCAGATCTATTGAAGTGTTGACAGACAGATCCGGAGGAAGATTAATCCCAATTTTAACGGCTCCCAAATGCATAGCTCCGATAAAGCATGCCGACCAACCGGCTGCCAACAATTGTTCCGGATTGGTTCCGTTTCCTTTTGAACCTGGAGACGTCAGTTCAACATCCAATTTTCCGTCACTGCTTTTTGCTTGTCCGTTGCGGCCTCCTGTTACGATAACATTACCTGAATACAGTACTTTACTGATGTTTACAACGGTTGTGTTTTCTACTTCCTGAATGGTATTTAATTCCATATTTTTATTATTTAGATTAAACGATATTGCGGATTGATATTTCTATTAAAGTTTTTTTCTTAAATCTTTGAACGCTGCTCTAAGCTCTTCCGTAAAGACCTGTGGCTGTTCCCACGCTGCAAAATGTCCCCCTTTCGGAGCTTTATGGTAATAATATAAAGTCGGGTAAGCACTTTTTGACCAGCTTTCCGGTGCCTGGTAGATCTCATGAGGGAATACCGAAATGGCCACAGGGATTTTAATGTCTCTCGTTTTCTGTGCCTCAGCACTGAAATTGTTTTTATTGTTTTCCCAATAGAAACGGGAAGAAGACGCTCCAGTATTGGTAAGCCAGTAAAGGGTAATATCATCCAGGATCGCATCACGACCTATTACATTTTCAGGATGAAGATCACTTTCGCTCCATTCAGCAATCTTTTCATAAAGGAATGCAGCTAAAGCAACCGGAGAATCAGAAAGTAAATATCCTGTTGTCTGTGGACGTGTTACCATCATTCCTCCATAGGCTGCATTTCTTCCAAAGAACGTACTCATCGCATTATAAGCTTTTGCTTCTGAAGCGGAAAGTCCTGATGGAGCAGGATCTCCGGCATTGATTGGCTTTACAAGATCAGCAGGAATAGTGGCCGGCATAGTAAGATGAATCCCTAAAAGTCCTGAAGGAGCCTGCTTGGCCAATGCATCGGATATTACAGAACCATGGTCACCCCCTTCGGAAACATATTTTTTGTATCCAAGACGCTTCATCAGCACATCCCATGCACGGGCAACGCGATCAGGATTCCAGCCAAGTTCAGTGGGTATTTCTGAAAAACCATATCCCGGAATAGCGGGAATAATCACATCAAATGCATCGCTTGCCTTTCCTCCATATTTTACGGGATCGGTTAGCGGGTCTATTGCATTAATGAACTCCAGCGGAGAACCTGGCCAGCCATGGGTAAGGATTACCGGCATTGCATTAGATTCTTTAGAACGTACGTGGATAAACTGGATATCAAGCCCGTCAATTGTGGTTACAAACTGTGGAAGTGCATTCAGTTTATCTTCCACCTTTCTCCAGTCGTATCCGTTACCCCAATAAGTGATCAGTTCTTTTAACTGTTCAAGCTGAATTCCCTGGGAAGCATCTTTTACTGTTTCTTTATCCGGAAAACGGGCTTCAGCAATGCGCTTTTTAAGATCATCCAATTGGGATTGCGGAATACTGATGTGAAAAGGACGAATACTGGTATCAGATTTTGCTGATAGAGTAGAAGTCTGATTAACTTGTGCTTTAGAAACTGCAGGTGTACTTAAAATGAAAGTGGCTGCGAACAGGATGGTTGAAATTGTTGTTTTCATTGTTTTTCTGTATTAGATTTTAAATCTGTTTTTCTTTTTTGATGAGACAAAATTATGCTCCGGTAAGCAGCTGTTAAACGGGTAATTTGTTCAGGTGGCCATATTTGATTGTGAAGCAGACATTAGGGAAGGTGAAGAGGATCGTTAGTTATAAATGATAAATGATAAATGATAAATGATTAATGATTAATGATGAATGATGAATGATGAATGATGAATGATGAATGATGAATGATGAATGGTGAATGATGAGTGGAAAAAACCGTATAAAAATTAAACTGTTTGCTTCATAAAGGACAAAAAATTAGCTCCGTTTAATCAAAAACGGAGCTAATTTTCGGCTGTATTTTTTAAAGATTATCCGTGAGCTTCAACAGATACATCGTTCCATTCTTCCCAGACTTTTAATCGCTGCTCATAATTATGTTTTACAAATGGCAGTGCCACTTTTCCAAGCAACAGACGCAATGGAGGATTTTCAGTTTCGGCAAGTTTTATAAGTGCCGGAGCTGTTGCTTCTACACTTCCGAAAGATGTTTCTGCTTCTGAGAATGCTTTTTTAACATCATCATAAACAGGATTACTTTGAGTGTTAATTCCTGTATTCCAGATATTGGAAGCATATCCGTTCGGCTCTACCAAAGTCACATTGATGCCGAATCCTTTTACTTCTGTAGCTAATGTTTCACTTAATCCTTCAATAGCAAATTTAGAAGCATTATAAAGTCCCATAGTTGGTAAAGTAGCAAGTCCTAAAATAGAAGAAACCTGAATGATATGCCCGTTTTTCTGATTTCTCATAATGGGAAGCACTGCCTGCGTAAGCCATAAAGTTCCAAAGAAATTTGTTTCAAACTGTGCTCTGGCTTCCTGCTCGCTGGTCTCTTCCACAGCACCTGTTAATGCGTAACCTGCATTGTTGATCAGGATATCAATGCTGCCAAAATGCTGTTGTACCTTCTGAACTACCGCTAATGATTGCTCTCTTTTATCTACGTCTAAGGATAAAGGCAATACGGAATCTCCGTATTGATCTTTCAGATCCTGAAGTGTTTCTACATTTCTGGCTGTTGCGGCTACTTTGTAACCTTTTGTTAAAAAAGCTTCTGCCCATGCTTTTCCGAAACCTTTTGATGCTCCTGTAATTAAAACTGTTTTTGACATTGTTTTGTTTATTTAATTGTTATGATTATGCTTTTCTATAAAGCCTTATATTAATTTAAATGACCGATCGGTCATTTTTTTGATAAAAAAAATTATACTGTATTTTCCTCTATAATTTTTTTCAGATTATTTCCGATAATTTTCATTGTATCATTGTTACCGGACATTCTGGACATTAAATGTCCACCCTCAAGCATTGCAAACACAACTGTGGCAAAGTCTGATGCATTCCAGTCTGCTCTGAATTCTTTGTTGGCAATCCCTTTTTCTATAATGCCGGAAAGCAATTTTTTCCCCCTCTTAATTCCACGGTTTACTTTTTCTTTTACAATAGGATTGGTATCATCCGCTTCAGTTCCAAAGTTTAACAAAGGACAGCCTCCAACAACCGGTGGATGATTGGGATCACTGAAAAAATCAATATAGGCCAATAATTGTTCCCTGGAAGTTTTGAATCTGCTTAAAGTTTTTTGGAGTTGATCACTCAGCATTTGCATATTATGCTCTACAGCTGCACAGGCCAGTACTTCTTTATTTTCAAAATGAACATACATACTGCCCTTGGACAATTTGGTGGCTTCCATAATATCACTCATAGAAGTAGCCGCAATTCCTTTTGTATTAAAAATAGGAGCTGCTTTTTCTATAATGAACTGTCTGGTTTCTTCACCTTTTGCCATGATGATAATAAATAATGATGCAAATATATGACCGATTGGTCATAAAAACAAATTTTCTTTGATTTATTTTTAAAGTTGGATACAAATACCCTGTTCAAATGGCCTGCTAGCATGGAAAATAAAGCTTTTGAATCAGCCATCATATCATGCTGCAGGACCGGAATCCTGCAGTGATACTTACATTTGTGTTATAGAATCGTAAGTTTATAAAAGTGAAAAGGATAACATACTTTCAATAGAGGGATATGGAAAGTATGGAGCAACTTAATTTTGATTATGAGTTCATAAATCTGATCAGTATTTTTTGATCCATTTGTATAAGGTGGTTTTGGGAATTCTGTATTCTTCTATGATCTGCTGTTTTGTTTTTTTATTGGTTTTTAAAAGGGTCAGGATAAAATCAATCATTTCTGCGGTATAGATATTTTTCCTGAACTCCGGAAGCTGTGTTTTTTTCTGTATTGAATTCTGATAATATTCTAAAGATGATGGAGGAGAATATAGGATAAGGTGTTGGGAATAAATCCTGAAAAAATCATAAGCAAGAAGCTTGCTCCATTTAAGAAGAAGCTCTGCATCGAGAGATTTACTTTTGTACATTTCCGTAAGTTCATGATGGCTGCATTGCAGAAAGTTCAACAGTCTGTCAGAAGAGAAGCCGGTTTCCTGTACCCTTTTTTGTATCAGTTCACCGATGTGTATGTCTTTAAAAAGCATAATAAAAGAATGGGGATAAAAACCACTTTTGTGAGGGCTTTAAAAGTGGTTTTTATTGATTGAAAATAAATTATTCTAAACCAAATCGGAAATTAGGTACCGTAATATACAATGCTCAATGAAGCTGTAGTTAATCTGTGAGGCCTTGTATAGTTGGCTCTGCAACTTATTATATCACCAATATTAAAATATGCCGTTACTCCAATTGTATTTGCTTCAAAAGAAACATTATCCGTTAAACCATTTTGATTTACTGAGAGTTCAGTTGTAGTAGCTCCAACAGTTTTCTTTATAAAGGTTTGTACTGTTCCTCCGGTTGTAGGAGAGTTCATACTTACATCTTTTTTTGTATAAAGTGATATACCATAGTATCCTGCTTTTAATACTGTAAAATTACCTGAACTATATGATAGATTAGCAGAATTAATTTTGTTCACAGTAAAATTATATTTAGCTTCTGTATTGGCAGGCAGATCACTGGTTGACGCAATCCCTGTGGCAATACCTACAATAGAAGGAATACTTGCTGTTGTACCGTTCACCAGGTTGCCATTGACGTCAGTACCCAATAGACTGAAGTTTTTATAATTTTCCAGACGCACAGATCCGTCATCAGATACACTAAGCAGCTCCTTATTGGTACTGTCATTAATCTCTAAAGCTTTCGTAGCATTGGTATTTCCCTTACTTACTATATCAACTGTAGCACTTGGATTTGTAGTATTCATACCAACCTGTGAGTAAATATTCAACGAGGTTAGCAGGACAAGGGGTAATAATAATTTTTTCATAGATGTAAAGATTTTTATTTTGTTTTTTCATATATAGTCCGTTGATTGACAGATTTTAAATCCTGTATATCAACCGGATACATTTGTTGTTACAATATTACTTTCAGAACTTTATGCTGTGCAAAATTTTTGCTATGACATAACTATGACATGAGCATAAATTTCTGATAATCATTGTTTTATTTTTTAATCGAAAAAATCATAAGCTGTTTAAAATATTCACATTTATGATATAGATGAGAGGAAATTCATTGTAATCTTTTTAAAGAGAAAACAGAGTCAGTTTTAAAGTAATTGTGGTATTGAATACTGTATGCCGGGCTTAAGTCTGCAACAAAAAAAAATATCCTTTTATTATGAGAAACAGCAATTTGTATGCTCTGATTGTAATATAAATTATAATGAACTCATTTCTTTAAAAAAGATCAATAATTATCCAGGTCATACCTTTGTCATATCTATGTCATATCTATTTTGACTTTTTATTTCTTTTAAATATTTTATCATTGCCCTTAAAACAGGTAGTAAAATGTTTCCGAATTGTTAATTGAGTGTTGGATTTTCTTATTATTAATGATTTTCTAATAATTAAATTATTGATTTTGGCTTCAATATGATTTTTTTTTACTGTTATCTTTGTTTTATAAATAAATTATTTGCACATACATATTACATGATGAAATTTATCTTTTTGTTTTTTCCATTATTGCTGTTTACACAGTCTAAAATTACCATATCGACCATCGAAAAGAAACTTGAGAAATCTAATGATCTTCTTATTGAAGGACATACAGAGGAAATGATCAAATTGAATCTTTCGATCCTTGATGATGCTAAACAGATTAATCATGCAGAAGGTAAATTGTCTGCATATTATAATTTAGCGCTAGCTTTTTCTATGGAGTACAAGTATAATAAAAGCAATTACTTCTTAAAGATGATGGAGCCTGAATTTAAAAATTCGGATGCTGAAGATCAGGAAATTTCCATGAATATTTTATACAGTATTAATTACAGAGGAATTAAAATGTATGATGAAGCCCTGAAAAAACTGAACAAGAACCTGTTGATGGCAAATGATTTAAAAAATGATTCTACCAGACATGCCATAAAAGGAATGATCCTTGTTCAGATGGGAAAGAATTACCTTGAAAAAAAGCAGTATGACTCTGCCACTTATTATGGGAAAAGGATTATTGATGAATTGAGAAAATACAAAAACACAGATGCCGGAATGAATACCAGCTTAAAAGCGGGCATGTTACTTTTAGCTGAAGCAAAGCTTAATGAAAATAAAATTGATTCTGCGGAATATTATATTAAATGGGCCCAATCTGTCCCTGTCAAGTGGGGTAATAATGATTTTGCAACATTTAAACTTTTGGGGCAAATTCATGATATGAGAAAGCAATATGATTCAGCAATTGCAGATTATAAAACCGCAATAAAGCTTGCCGAAAAAGTAAAGAATTTTAGAAAACTATCAGAGTTATATAACTTAATTGCTCAGTCATACGAAAAAAATGGGCAAATTGATAATGCAGGTAAATATGAGCTAAAATATAATAACCTTAGTGATAGCTTAAAAAGAGTAGACGAGGAGAATCTGAAAGATACCGTAGGCCTTCTTGTAGAAGAAAAACAGAAACCACTGAAATATAAAACTAATTTTTTACTTTACGTTATTCTTATAGGAGTTGTGGGTACAATTGTTATCATCTTCTTTGTTTATATCAGAATAAAAAATAAAAATAAGGTGTTAAATATAAAAGAAAAGGAGACTCAGGAACTTAATCAAAAGCTAAATTTTGCATTTGAAGAAGTTATCCAGCTGGCCAAAAATAATGACCCGGAATTTCTTACCCGCTTTCAGGAAGTATATCCGGATTTCTTTCCAAAACTGCTGAAAATAGAGCCTCAGTTACAGAGTACAGAATTAAAATTTTGTGCATTATTATTTCTTAATTTTTCTACCAAAGATATTGCAGCGTATACTTTTGTTCAGCCTCAGTCCATACAGACCAGAAAAAACCGGTTACGCAAAAAATTAAGCATCCCTTCAGAGGAGGATATTTATCTGTGGATAAAAAATATCCATACTCAATAACAGGAAAGAAATAGTAGTACCTGAAGTCAGGTAAATGAATATGTTTGTTTTTTTTTCAGGTGTCATATCTATGTCATATTCCTTTTTTTGGTTCAATGCTAGAAAAAATGACAGTTTTGTGACTTCAAAAAAACCAAATATGAATCGAAAAAAATTATTGCTGGGCATAAGCTTCGCGTTTACTGTTTTTTCAGCTAAGTCCCAGGTTGGAATCAATACCACACAACCAAAAGCCAGTCTCCACATTGAAAAAAACACAAATACATCATTTCCTGATGGCCTCATTATTCCTAAATATACGGTATCTGAGCTGGCGGCAAAAGATTCTAATTATAATGCGGAGCAAAACGGAGCTTTCATTTTCATAACTGCAGGGGTAGGAGTGAGTGGTAAAACAAGTGATATTACAGGAGCTGGATTATATTATTATGACAGTAATACTGCAAAATGGGTAAGCTTAACTTCATCAAATGGGATTACCAAAACAGGGAACAACTTTCAGTTAGGGGGAACGCTTGTAAAGCCTACTACATTGGTAACGAGCTCTGCCAATACTTTGGCTGTTAACGGATTGCCTGTATCGCCAAGTATTGATGACAACCTTGTGGTGTCAGATCCTGTAACCGGAGTTTTGAAAACACAGACCATAAGCAAGCTGGGTATTCCCAGGCCTGCTATTTTCCAGTTGGATAGTAATAAAACTGATTTTCTTAAGAATGTTGCAAGAGGAAACAGTTCAAATGTTCCGATGAGTATTTTAGTGAACAATACCGGAATTAATGGATTAACGTTTAATAGCAGTAACAATACCATTACATTTAAACCTGGTTTATACCAAATCACTTTTGTATATGAAGCCACGCATTATACTGTAGCTGGCCAGCCGGATTGTAAAGTTTCTTCTTATTTTGTAGATTTTCCGGTGGGAAGTTCTTCATCTCAGAGAATACATTCTACTGCAGTTCATGGAGCAGCACCAAGCACTAACAATGCAACAAACCATGGTGGTACTGTCACTTATACTACAAGGATTACAGCTAATTATGATTGGGTAATCCAGTTGGGAAGAGGACAATCCGGGGATGGGGGATGCGAAAAAACTGAAGGAATGACCCTTGTTGGCAAATCAACTCAGCTTGCAATTTTACGTGTAGGAGATTAAATAAAGATTCATTTGCCGTTCACTTCGGATTAGAATTATTTGTTGTAAAGAATTTAATTATATTGGCCGGAGATCAGCCACAATCCGGCCCCTTTTCGAAGGATAATTGATTAAACCATATAAAAATCTATGAAAAAAACAGAACCACCTGATTATAAAAGAATCTACGAAGATATCTTACGCCTGGAGCATCCTGCTAAAAAAGAACAATGCAAGTCTATCCTTTGTAAAAAAGCATTTTCGGTGAATGATGTTATTGCAATTAACAATATCATTTTCCCGAATGCGGACAAGAAAACCGAGAATATAAATCAAAGGCATCGTTCCTATGATAAAGCAGCAATTCTGGAAATCCTGGATTATCAGAAAAAAAATCAGCTTACTACAGCTCAACTGTCCAGATATTTTAAATTGAGCAGAAATTCTATTGTCAAATGGAAAAAATGGTTCAGTATCTAATTCATTGATTCCGTTTTTGTTTGAAAAATAATTTTAAGTTTTGGTTATTTAACGATAATCTTAATGCTTTCCCTACGGTCATTTTCATACACAATACTGATCATGTAAACCCCTTTGCCATACGCTGATAAATCTAATTTTATATCATGGGAATGCAGGTTTTTCCATTCGGAAAGCTTTCTTTGAGCCATATCATAAAGATTGATATTCTTTATCATTTCTTTACTCTTAAGATAACAGAAATCCGTAACAGGATTAGGGTAAAATGTAAGCTCAGACTGTACTTCAATATCCATAGTTCCAAGAGAACCGACATTAATGATTTTACTGATGGTTTCCGAACATGAATTTTTATTAACAGTAAGATTAACCGTATAGCTTCCGGGAGAGGTATACTGATGAATCGGATTCAATGATGAGTCATTGGTGCCATCTCCGAAATTCCACAGTACTGAATTGTAATTCGCTGATTGATTGGTTAAGCTCACAGTCATTCCATTGATTCCTGCTATAAAATCCGAATGAAGATGAAATACATTACTGTTCCATTGCGCCGGATTATTAAAAAAGACCAGATCAGCAATATTCTGAAAATTTTCAGCAGTATTTTGAGGTAGTCCGTTATAAAAATTGGATGGAAAGACATGGTCCTGGAAAATAGCGGAATATATAGAAGCAGCCACAAGATAGCTTCCTTTGGGCCCCGGATGAATATCATTATAAGATCCGTGAAGTGCCAGATCCTGGGAAGAGTTGTAGTAATGTCTTGCAGATTCACCGGCAGGTATTATCTCTACCTGCATCAGATTAGACATCTTTGTGATGGAATCCTTTATTTTCTGCTGGACATTGAAATAAACATTGTATTCATTCGCAGATGGTACTCCGTAAGGAATTTCATACAGAAATATTTTGGAACAGGGGCTGTACTTCCGGATAGAGTCTCTTATTTTGCGTCCGCGTTCAGCTGTTACAGAAACAGGGTAAGAATGACCGGCAGATTCAGCCGTTCCGGGCTGCATGATAACATATTTGTAGTTTTTAGATCTTATTTTCTGATACAGCAAAGGATCATCCACGTGATTGACAAAACCTGTTCCTCCCGGTGTATGCGTCGTTATCGAAACATTTTTTCCTTTTGAAATTGCTATATTTTTGAAAATTTCAGGCATATCATTAAAATAGGTAACACTGTTTCCAATAAACAGAACCTCATCGGCTTGGCAGAATAATAAGACTGAAAAACCTGTACATATCAGAAGGAGTAGTTTTTTTATCATATATCAATTTGTTGAATTGTAATTTTAAAAAGGTACCTGTAGACAACCACTTATACTACAGGTACTAAACACAAACGATGATTAAAAAATGTTTTATAAATTTTAAAGTTATGTATTATTCTTTGCCTTTTTTAAATACAATCATTTTTATAGTATACTGCTAAAAATATTTAAATTGCTGTTGTATACACATATTGTATTTTATAATATCCGGGCATTCAAAAGTAATTGCTAATTTTGTATTACAAGTAATGTTGTATTGTGATTTTCGCATATTGTGTATGTAATACGTATGTATTTTAGGTTATTTGGTAGTGGAGTAGTATTAATATTGCATTTTATTTTAATAGCATTATGATGAAAAAAATAATGATTGTATTCTTTTTTATTTCTTCCTTCTTCTATGCACAGCACACGGAACAAGAAATAAAGAATATTATTTTTGATATAGACTTTTCGACTGCCGGCCCAAAAGAGATAAAACAGATTGACAGTCTTATTGCAGTTTGTAAAAAAAATTCATACAATGATTGTGTTGCATTAGGATATCTTAAGATTGCGAATATCTATGATAAAATGAATGACACCAGGAAGTCTTTTTATTATATCAATAAAGTAGAAAAAGAAAACCTCATCAATTCTGATACCGACTTTGAAGTTATCTTTTATATTCATTTGCAAAAATCTTTTTTATACCGAAAATTGGGTGAGAGAGTTGCTTCTTTTAAGGAACTGGATGAAATCTATGATGAAGCAATGAAGACAGGGAATGCTTATTTTATTTATCTGATCAACAGGCAATATGCTGATAAATATATTGACACCAATAAGCAGCTCGCATTACAGTATAGTAAAATTGCGTATAAATTTTCAAAAATATACAGAGAAAATAAAGGTAACCGTTATCGGATTGATAAAAACAGATTGAGTAACAGTTATAAAACTTCAGCTTATCTGGGAGGAATATATATTGATCTTAATAAATTGGATTCTGCACGTGTATATATTGAGGAAGCCATTCAGGATGAAAAAAAAGTAAATGATACCAGTCTGAAATATATAACTTCATTATATGCCGGAAGATATTTTAGAACAGTTAAAAATGTTGAACAGGCGCAGCACTATTTATGGATTGCCAAAAATATTGCCAAAAATTACTTTAAAAGTGAGAACTATCAAATTGCAGTGGGAGATGAGCTTAATGCTTTATATAAAAGTATTGGTCAGAAAGACAGTGTTGGTTACTATTCCAACTGGCTGGTAAGTATAGAAGAAGTAAACCGTGAGCAAAATCAAACACTGAATGATACTGTAGACAAACAGAATGAATTGGAAAATATGAACAGGAAAAAAGAAAACAAAAAACTTTTTTTCATTTTATCATTAAGTATTGCAGTATGTATTCTCTTTATTTTCCTTTTTCTATATTATTATAGAAAACATAAAAGTAAAAACCTGGATAAAATAGATATCCCTCATCAGTTGCCGGTGCAGGAGAGCATTTTTAAAGAAGTGACACAGCTTGCCAAAGAAAATAATCCCGAGTTTTTGACGCGTTTTAATGAGTACTGCCCTCGTTTTTCAGAAGAGCTGCTGAAAGTTTCTCCTTTAAAAATATCAGAAATAAGGTTCTGTGCTTACATCTACCTGAATTTTTCTACCAAAGAAATTGCTGAATATACTTTTACATCAGTGAGGACGGTACAAACAAAAAAATACAATCTAAGGAAAAAGCTAAATGTCCCCAGCGATATGGATATTTACGTCTGGTTTTCAAAACTGTTGAAATAAAGTAAAACAACGTTCCGAAATAAAATATACTCATTACTTATGAAATATAGAAGTATTGTTGTGCATTGCAGAGAAGCAGATAATTGAAAGAATCAGAAAAAATATAATCAAAACAATAAAGAATAGTTTGATTTATAATCTGCAGGTTAATATAAAAAACGGTTTTTTCATACACCTTATCCTGAGAATTCTCCTTCTGCGAAAAATACAAAAGGAGAATTACTTGGAACAGCTTAATTAAGCTGATAATTTGCGATCACTAAACTCAGGATGAAATGAACATAATTCTGTTCTACCTCTTTTCTGTTAATCAGTTTGTTTTTGTATTCATAAGAATTCAGATCTCGGGATAATTTCTGATAGGTTTCAAAATCATCACCTTTTACCTTTACTCTTATATTACCATCTTTTCTGTTAATCAATACATCATCCAAAGTTCTTACTTTAAACAAAACTTCACATAATGTAGGACGAGCCTTCATGGAACCGATATATCTTTCAACTATATTAATCTTGAACGAATCAAATATGATGTTATTAAAAACGATTTTAGAATTAGGCTCCTGAGTGTTGAGTTCAAGTTTATAGTTCATTACTTTATAAATTTTGGCAAATATAAGTTTAATTATGCCAAAAAACAGACTGTTTTAATAGATCATTCCCATATTAATGATTGAATTTTATTCTGTAAACTCAAAATCATATGAAAATGTGAATATTAGAGGGCATAAATGAAAGTATTGAAAACTTTTTCTTTTCTTTTATTTTTTTCCTTATAGTCATTTGCGTAATTTTATTCTCTGTATAACAAAATTCATATTAATACCAATATAATGGAAAGATATAGTTATGGAATGGTTGGCCTTGGAGTAATGGGGCGGAATCTGCTTTATAATATCGCTGACAACGGGTTCTCAATCGCGGGATTTGACCTTGATCAGGAGAAAGTTAAAGAACTGGAAGAAGGAGCTGCTTCAGGAATGAAAGTAAGAGGTACAGACACTTTGGAAGATTTCGTATCAGCGCTGGAAGTCCCGAGAAAAATCATTCTTATGGTTCCTGCAGGCAAACCTGTAGATGCAGTGCTGGGAAATATTACCCCGCTTTTAACTGAAGGTGACATTGTCATTGATGCAGGAAATTCTTATTTTGAAGACACCAACAGACGGGTTGCTGATCTGGCATCCAAAAAGCTGCATTTTATGGGAATGGGAGTTTCAGGGGGTGAAAAAGGAGCCAGAACAGGTCCAAGCATAATGCCCGGAGGTGATCCTGAAGCATTTAAACTTCTGAAGCCAATGCTGGAAGCCATCGCAGCAAAAGTTGATAACGAAGCATGTACAGCCTACATGGGAAAAGGATCAGCCGGAAACTACGTAAAAATGGTCCACAATGGTATTGAATATGCAATCATGCAGCTTATCAGTGAAGCGTATGATCTTCTTAAAAGGGGAGCAGGCTTAAATAATGATCAGCTGTATCAGGTTTTCAAAGAATGGAATAGCGGAGAAATGAACTCATTCCTTATTGAAATTACCAGAGATATTTTCACCCAGAAAGATACATTCACAGATAATTACCTTGTAGATCAGATTTTAGATAAGGCTGGCGCAAAAGGAACAGGAAAATGGACTTCTGAACAGGCTATGGAAATTGGGGTTTCTATTCCCACCATTGATATAGCGGTAACATCAAGAATTTTATCAGCATATAAAGAAGAAAGAGTTCAGGCTTCTGAAATATACTCTGAAAAAGAAATTACAAAACCTGAGGATACAGAACAGTTTATTAAAGAAGTGGGAGATGCTCTTTTCCTTTCTACGTTAATCAGCTATGCACAAGGTTTATCTTTACTGGTAAAAGCATCTGAAGAATATGGTTTTGAAATTCCGTTAAAAGATGTTGTAAAAATCTGGAGAGGAGGATGTATCATCCGTTCTGTGCTGCTGGAAAAATTCTATTCTGCATATACTCAGGATCCTAATCTTTCCAACATTCTGCTTGATAAAGAAATTTCAGAACTTGTAAAATCAAAAATCAAAGCTTTAAGAAAAACTGCCGGATATGCTGTAGCGAACGGAATTTCCAGCCTGGGAATCCAGACAGCCTTAGGATATTTTGATGCCTATACCACAAAATCTCTTCCCGTGAATCTGATCCAGGCTCAGCGTGATTATTTCGGAGCTCATACTTATCAACGTATTGACAGGGAAGGAGTTTTCCATACCTCATGGCAAAGTTCAAACAATTAAAATTCGGAAAAAAATGAATCAACACAAAGTCTTGCAGCCAACAAATATTGTTATTTTTGGTGCGACAGGCGATCTGGCAAAAAGAAAACTTTTTCCGGCATTTTATAATCTGTATATCGATGGGAGAATGCCCAAAGGCTTTAATATTATAGCACTGGGAAGAGCAGAAAATACCAATGAACTTTTTAGAAATTACATCAAGGAAAATCTTGAGAGTTTCTCCAGAAAAAAAGTGACTTCTGAAGACTGGGCAGGTTTTCAGGCTCACATTACTTACTTTCAGCATCAGCTGGATGAAGAAAGTTCTTATCAGAATCTGCAGCAAAAGCTTCAGGATTTTGATTCCGTTTACGGAATGAGAGCCAATAGGTTATTTTATCTCTCGATCGGACCTAATTTTATCTCTACGATTTCCAACCATATTAAGACCACATCGTTAGCTTCCGATCCGAAAAAAGACCGCATTATTATTGAGAAGCCATTTGGCCACAATAAACAGTCAGCGATTGAACTGAACAGTCTTCTGGCAAAAACTTTTGAAGAAGAGCAGATCTATCGTATCGATCATTATCTGGGAAAAGAAACGGTGCAGAATATATTGGCGTTCAGATTTGGAAATTCAATTTTTGAGCCTTTATGGGATCATAAATATATAGAATCAGTACAGATTACGGTAGCCGAAGAAGTAGGAGTGGAAACCAGAGGAGCTTTCTACGAACAGACAGGAGCATTAAGAGACATGATTCAGAACCACCTTTTGCAGATTCTTTGTATGATCGCCATGGAACCGCCGGCTTCATTGCAGTCAGGTGAGATCAGGGACCGTAAGGTAGATGTGCTGAAATCAATCCGTAGAATATCACCCGACCAGGTTGATCACTATGCTGTAAGAGGGCAGTATGGAAAAGCAACAATAAACGGTGTTGAAGTAAAAGGATACCGCCAGGAGGATGGTATTGCAGGAGATTCAAACACAGAAACCTTTGCCGCAATAAAATTCTATCTGGATAATGAAAGATGGCAGAATGTACCTTTTTATGTTCGTACCGGGAAAAAAATGAAAGAAAAACATTCCTACATTACGATTCAGTTTAAGCCGCTTCCTCATTCCACATTCTCAGACAGTCCGCACCATTTATCAGCGAACAGGCTGATCATTAATATTCAGCCTATGATGGATATCAGGTTACAATTTATGACGAAAAAACCGGGGCTGACATTGGATTTGAAACCGGCAGAAATGATTTTTGATAATTTTGCATGCCAGGAAGATACTCCGGAAGCCTACGAAACGCTTTTACAGGATGCACTTTTAGGAGATCTTACCTTATTTATGCGTTCTGATCAGGTAGAAGAAGCATGGGACGTTGTTACCACTATACAGGAAGCCTGGGAGAATAATAAAGACTTATCATTCCCGAACTATAAAGCCGGAAGCTGGGGGCCTGAAGATGTTAATGCTTTGGTTGAAAGACAGGGGCACAGCTGGGTATAAACAATATAAATTTAAACAGACAAAAAATGAATATTACAGTATTTGACGATCTCGAAAAACTGTACACAAAGGCAGCAGATGCATTTGTTGACCTTTCAAAAAAATCTATTCAGAAAAAGGGAAGCTTTGTGGTGGCGTTGAGCGGAGGATCTTCTCCAAAAGCCATTTTCAAACTACTGGCAACACCGGAATATAAAGATCAGATTGAGTGGAATAAAATCTACTTTTTTTGGGTTGATGAACGTTGGGTTCCTTTACATGATGATAAGAGCAATTTCCGCATGACAGATGAAACCCTTCTCAGTCAGGTTCCTGTAGATAAAAATCATGTATTTCCTATGTATGCTGAAGGAATCAGTCCTGAAGACTATGCGGAAACCTACGAACAGCAGATCAGGAATGTTCTTGGTAATGAGGGAACTTTTGATTTTATCCTTTTAGGAATGGGAGATGATGGGCATACAGCTTCTCTTTTTCCCGGAGAAGCCGTTTTGGAAGAAAAAGAAAAGTGGGTCTCGGCCTATTATCTTAAGCCGCAGGAAATGTTCAGGATTACTTTGACAGCACCTGTCATCAACAAAGCAGAAAATATTCTGGTAATAGCATTTGGTGAATCCAAAAAGCATGCATTGAATGAAGTGCTGAACGGTGAATACAATCCGTCTCTATATCCGTTACAGCTTATTGAGAAGAAAGAGGGATTTCAGTTTTTCACAGACGAAAAAGCAAAAGGTTAGAATAGCTTAAACTTTATAAAAATGAGACTGTCCGAGGACAGTCTCTCTTCATATCAACTATTTTGATACCGTACCGTCGGTATACAATTTTCTGCAGATTAAATCCGAATCAGAACTAAAATTAAAAACAGTATCACTAAAGAGCTAATGATACTGTTGCATTGTGCTTTTACCTTAGTTGCATTTTTCGAAATTTTTATTTTCCATCCACATAGTGTTCTATATAAAATGGTTATTAGTTTGAAGCAAATATACAAAATAAGACACTACGTAGTGTCTAAATTGAAAAAAATTTGAAAAAAAAATGTTAAATTTTTAAAGTGGCAGGTAAAAACCCTTTCATACAGCGACTTTACATACATTTAAAAATCAAAAAAGTCGTATCTTATCAAATGATCAGCTACAATATCTTGCAGAATATTCATAACTGTTAAAAATATCTTTAATAAAAGACAGCACCATTACAATGATAATAATGCTGTCTGAGTAATGTTTTACCTCAGTTATTGAATATTAAAATACTTTAACTGAGGGAACTAACGGTACAATCTGATCTCAATCAACCTCACAACTTTGATTATCCGTTTCAATAAAATGGTTATTAGTTTCTACAAATATATACATTTAGACACTAAAAAGTGTCTAAAATGAAAAAAAATTCATAAACTTGTACGATTGAAAGTTTGTCATGGAAAGAAAGCCAGTAGCAGGAAGCATTCGGAACAAAGAACGTAGTAAAAAAAAATTCCTGGATGCAGTAGGGAAAATACTGAGAACAAAAGGATATACCGCCTTGAAAGTAAGCAGTATTGCTGCAGCAGCCGGAGTAGATAAGAAAATGATATATTCTTATTTTGGGGGCTTAGACGGGTTGATTGATGAGTATTTTCGATCACAGGATTACTGGAGTGAATTAGACATTGAAGAAGTTGAAAAAATAAGTTTTCAATTAGAAGATGGTGGAAAATCTTTCATGGAAAAAATGCTTCAGGCAAAATTTGATTATGTCTACAACAATAAAGAGGCACAAAAATTACTTCTATGGTGTTTATCGGAAAGCCGGAAACCATTAAAAAAACTCAACCATATCCAGGAAGAAAACAGAGAATATATTTTTAAAATGCTGATGAATCCATATGTTAAGGATAAAACTGAAGATGTCCGTTCTATTCTTGCCATTCTGGTTTCAGGATTGTATTACCTTAATATGTATGCTGCGATGAATGGGAGTATTTTCTGTGGAATAGACCTCAGTACCATTAAAGGAAGAGATAAAATCAAAACAGCAATCTCATTTCTGCTGCATCGTACTTATGAACATTTGCAGGGTTCTGATAAAAAAACAAAACCATTAGAAATCTAATGGTCTGTCTATAAAGTTGCGTTTCTACCTAGTCGTTTCATTTCGAAATGTTCTTAAGTAAGGGAACTCAATAATACAATGTGACTTGTTTTATTTTTCAACCTGATAGTGTTTTAAATATATAGATGGTATTAGTTTCTACAAATATATAAAATAAGACACTACTAAGTGTGTAAAATAATAAAAATTTTACTGGTTTTATTTAAAGTATTGGTTTTCAGTGTAATAATTTTTATTGTTGTAAAGTAATTCTTACTTTGATGAGCAAAACAGATTCGGTTTTACCCAATTACAGAAGTAATTTTTATGCTTACCTCGGTGTTGTCAAATAAGAAATATCTATACAAAAATATTTTATTTTATATCAAAACACTTTCAGATTTAAAGACAACCACTATGAAAAAGTAATACCGTTTTTGTCTTTTTTCCTCAGTTGCTGATGACAGAAACATTTTAAACTGAGGGAACTAACAATACAATCTGAAGAGTTTTATTTTTCAAATCTGATAGTGATCCTGTCTGTTTGGTACGATCAGTTTTTGCAAATATAGACAAATCAATGATATTAGACACTGTTCGGTGTCTAAAATAATAAAAAAAATTCTTAAACTTGTATATTGAATGTTTAGTCATGGAAAGAAAGTCAGCATCAGGTAGTATCAGAAATAAAGAACGAAGTAAGAAAAAGTTTTTAGATGCCGTTGGAAAAATACTGAAAACTAAAGGACATGCAGGGTTGAAGATAAATGACATCGCTGCTACTGCCGGGGTAGATAAGAAAATGATCTATACCTATTTTGGAGGAATGGATGGCCTTATGGACGAATATGTCAGAACACAGGATTTTTGGGTAAAAGTAACCAGCGAGGAAGTGGAAAAGATGAAGCCGAATCTTGAAGATGGAGGCAGAGAATTTATCGAGCATATGCTGCTTTCCCAGTTTGATTATGTATATGCCAATAAAGAAGCTCAGAAACTCTTGTTGTGGACTATTTCTGAGCCCCGGAAATCATTAAAAAAACTGATTGACACTCAGGAGGAAAACGGAGAATATATCTTTAAATTATTGATGGAGTCCCGTTTCAAAGATAAAATGGATACCTATCGTTCTATTATGGCTATTATGGTTTCAGGATTGTATTACCTGAATATGTTTTCGTCTCTGAACGGAAGTATTTTCTGTGGTATAGATACCAATACTCCTGAAGGACGGGAAAAAATCAAAAAGGCAATATCTTTCATGGTAGAGCAGGCCCACGATAATCTTTAATCTATTATAAAGAACAGAAAAAGGGACAATAGTTTGTCCCTTTTTTTATGATAATTATGGTGTCTATCCTTTATGATAAGGACAGCCAGAAGCTGCGCCGGCATTAACTCCGGTATTAAAGAACTGCTCTTCAATTACTTTTCTCTGATCCTCAGGAATATCTTCTATTTTACGGAGTGTGTTCACCTGGATGTGGGGCCAGCTCGTGGTACCACCGTCATTTCCGAAATCAAATTCGAAAAATACAATCTGCTCATATTGCAGCTGAAGAATCTCTTTTCCGTTTTCAATCACTGTTTCAATCCACATGTTCATATCCACTTCAACGGTCGGGACAAAACGGTTGACAAACGGTACATTTAAAATTCCGCCCTGCGCCCCGGTTTTCATCTTGGAAGACATTCTAACATGGACATAATTGCTGACCTCCTGACCTCTTAATGTATCTCTGAGTCTTAAATCCGGCCGTACAGAATAGGGATATAAATCATCAGCCAGTATTCTCTGGGTGTAAATTTTGTTTGAACCAGGATCATTATCATCATTAAGTGTTTCATGCACCCAGGCCGGTGCTGGCTGGTCAAGATCAATAATATTGTCAGGTGTTACCCCTGCATTTCCCATTGTACGTGAAATAGAAAGATGATTCGTATCCCATGCCTCTTTACCGTAAGGGAACTTAGGAGATCCATTGATTAAATAAAAGGTTTGATCAGCAGTATTTTGCGGGACAATATCTCCGAGCAAAGTAATGGTGCTCCCATGGGGAATCACACCGCTTCGCGAAATAGAGTAGTCCGGGATAAAATAAGGACCATCAAGTCCTGCTCCCGGCTTTATTTCCTGCGCAGGAATGATTTCATAATAAGGCTGCCCCGGTTGTAGCTGGCTTTGAAGAATATATTGTGGGTTTGCTTCACCGTCCGGTGTTATCCTCAGCAAAGGCTCATCTCTGTATTCGCCGGTATATCCATACTTGGCATCTTCTGTTGAAACGGCATGGATACCACGGTCTCTTTCAATAGATTTTTTGGTAGCCGCATGATTATAAACATCGCTCAGCCAAAGATACATTCCGTTTTCTTCATGAATAGGAGTGTATTTTAATGCTTCCTGCCCCTGTACGGTAGTCACACTTTTAATACTTTGCTCATATTTAACTGCTCCGCAGAATAGCTCACTGGCACCACCACGGTTACGTACACCGCCGGGAACAATGGAAAAGGTCAGCTTCTCAATATACTCTTCACTGGTAAAAGCGAATTTTCCGGGAATTGTTCCCGGGTTGGTTCCCGGAGACGGCATAATTGTAGTATGGACACCGCTTGCCAGTGAAGGACTGGTAACATCTTTATTATAGTTCACATTGTAGCTTACCCATGTGCCATCCAATGCGGCAAGGATACCGTAATCTACATTGTTTTCAATCGACTGCAGATTGTCTTCTCTGAATGGCCTTACCGGATCATCAATAGGAAGCTTGGAATAGCCATCCATAAGTTCGGCCAGATTAACTCCATTTTGGCCTGGCATTCTGCGGAATAGCTGTTCTCCTCCCGCTTCGGGACTCTCTTTTTTTCTTTTAAGCATGATATTTAGTTTTTATAGTTACAGATCGGTGTATTCGAATGTTGGTCCCGCATTAGTCTGAGCATCCAGGGGTTGTTTCATCAGATTAACAGCCTGTTCTTTTAAAGCATACATATACATAATTGATTTTTCAAGCTCTCGCTGGTTACCTTCCACAGCACTTTGAATAGCATCCAGCAGACGTCTGTATGTTTTATTAAATTCAATAGCCTGAGTATGTAATTCTTTATTTTGAATATAATCTTCCAGCTTAGGATTGGGTTTCATCGGATATGCCTCATTCCAGTCTACCGGAAGATCTTTTCCTGTAGGCGGCGTGGTTACAGGCATCATCCCATTTTCGTCCATGAAGGGCTCATAGTTTCCTCCCAGATAAAAATGCTCATGAAAAACTTCTTTGAATCTGAAATAATGAGCCAGTTCAACCCCTTCTTCAAACTGTGAAGGATCCACATCGAAAATAGAATCATCAGCTCCTTCACCCTGACCCTTAATTTCCTGGAAAACAGCAATAACTCCAATTAAAGCTTCCACGGAATGTAATTTTCCACCACTTCCATAATATTGCTCAGGACGGATTTGTTTTTCCGGCTTTCCTGTGAAAATCCCTCCGGCATTTAATTCTTCGAAATTCTTCGGAAGTGTTCCATGTGCTTTATAGTAAGCAATAATCTGGAAAATAACGATATAGAAGAATAAAACATCATAATACTCACCAATGGTGTGTACATTTTCCATGATGAAACCTTTCATGTTTTCAAGTGTCCAGAGGTGGTTTTCCTGCAGGGCAGCTCTTTGGGAATATAATTCAGAAGTTTTCGTTTCATAATCATATTTCGGAGCTTTTACAAGAGGTTGGCTTGGGCTTTCTATTGCGATAAATGTTGCAATGCTGTTGCTTGAGAATGTTTCCAGACCTACATAGAAATCAACATTCATGGGTAATTTCATGGGATAAGTAGGGTAGTTCTCCTTTTTGTTGACGGAAGGTTGAATATCGATGGCATTCAATACATTACAAACCATAATCAAATGAAGCATTTCCTCTACAGCAACACTTCTGATGATTTGTGAAGCCAGAGCATTGGTTCCGTCTTTAATTGAATACAAAGCGGTAAGATAAGGAGGAATAGTAGAATGTTCAATAAGAATTGCTGTCTGCAAAAGATCCTGCAAAATCGGTTTGTAATCGATTTCTGTGATCTCTTTTTTTATTTCTGAAATTCCTGAACCGAACTGAGATTCCAGATAGGCATTAAAATCTTTAATCTGATCATTCAGTAAAAGATGGGTTACTGTTTTACTATGATGCTTTAATCCTTCTATCCAGTCTTCTTTACTCAGTGTTGAATCAAATAATAAAGAAGGCAATGAAACAGGTTCTATAATGGCTGCGCTTCTTGCCGCCGCCATTCTTCCTGCTGTTAAGGTCTCCTGTGGTTGTGGTGCTTTATTGATAAGTCTTTGTCTCATGTTGTTATTTTTTAAGTTGAATTTCAAGATCAGCAAGGATGGATTCTACCGAACGGATGGTGAATGCTGATAATGTTAAAGTAGGATTTGATGTTCCCAGCGTGGTCATATTTCCCGCACCTACAACGTATAAATTCGGATGATCCCAGGTTTTGCAGTAGCTGTTGGTTACGGATTCTTCAGCTTTAGAACCCATTCTGTGAGTTCCCACGATGTGCCCTGCACCATTGTAAGAATATCTTTTCTTATTGTATATCACAGAGTTTTTATCTTCTGCAGTATATTTTGTACAATCCTTAATGTTTAACCTTTTAAACATCTGATCCGAAGCATTTTTTGCCTGCTCCATAGCTTTCATTTCATACTCTGTAAGTTCATAATGAATCACAGGGCGTGGAATTCCGAGAACATCCAGATATTCATCATTGATGGTTACCCTGTTATTTGGATTCGGGAGCTGTTCAATTTCAAAATGAAATAATACCTGTTTTGAAAGTCTGTCGGTAAGATTTTTTCTTAATTCTGCCCCAAACTGTTTTTCTTTGATAAAGTAGGCCACATCAGAACCCGGAGAAAATGCCGGCCAGCCCCAGCCCCAATTGTCGAGCGGGGAGATCCATGCAGAAAAGTCCTTTCTGAACGCTCCGTCACGGAAAGAAGAAATATTTGTAGTAGAACCCGGGCCTCTGTACGGATATACCGGTTCAGGGAAAAGTCCCCAGGTAAGCATTACCATATGGTCCATCAGGTTTCTTCCTACCTGATCACTGCTGTTGGCTGCAGTCTTTATACCATCCGGGGTCGTGTATCTGGAGTTTAATAAAATCTTTGGATTTTCAAAAGCATTAGCTGCCAGAATGACGATGGCATCTGAAGTATCAATAGATTCTTCAACGAAATCGGTTTTTTCTTTTGAGATATATCTTCTCAGATGAACCTTTGAAACTTTATGATTGTCATTTGGATCAATGCTTAATCTGTAAACTACACTCTGTGCCTGAATCTGCATGAATGGATTACGGCTCAGGTTATCGTTATCATTCATTTTATATAAAGCCTTTTTCAATGTTTTTAAGGCATTGTA
Organism: Chryseobacterium gleum; assembly: GCF_900636535.1. NCBI lineage: Bacteria > Pseudomonadati > Bacteroidota > Flavobacteriia > Flavobacteriales > Weeksellaceae > Chryseobacterium > Chryseobacterium gleum. Next base: position 1,160,512 of record NZ_LR134289.1, on the reverse strand, counting down.
CTTCGCCTGAACAGGACAGATCGGAACACACGAAGCATTCCCTTCGCAGCGTTCACCCATATAAGGATTCCAAACAGAACCGAGCGCTTTGTATTCTTCTTTTCCGGAACTGTCTAAAACCAATTGATATCCGGAGACCTTTGGTTCTGCTTTAATGATCTTCGTTTTTCCGTATTTTGGATTGGGAACGGAATTTCTTCCCTGTGGAGAAGGTACCATCATTAAAGGAATTTCTCCTGAACTTAGATTTACACTTGTTCCTTTAAGTCCCTCAATAATCTTATGGTCCATATAACTCTGTGGAATTTCTTCCATTGGAAATACATAATTTCCATAATAATCTTGCGTTTTCTCAGTAATCGGATATTCCTGTTTCGAAACATCCCCGGAAACCCCGATTTCAAACTCTGCCATCTCATAATAAGGCCTTAATTCTTCATAGCTTATCGGCCAGTCGACAGGAGTTTGCTCATCAGAATCCGGCTTTGGAATCGTAATACCATATTTTTCGGTAAGTTTGAAATCGTTGGGAAGCATTCTTGGAGTGGTTCCCAGCCAGTGAAGGGTAGTTCCGCCGCCTACTCTTATTGCATCACTGGCAAACGGCATCGGCCCGAACTGAACAAGATACCCTTTTTTATCCGGATACGGCTGAACAATATGTTCCATATCCAAAACGTTGGGAGAAGGAGCCTGCTTTAAGTTCGGATAAGGAGAATTGGGAACTTTGGCTTCCTCTCTGTAAAAAGTCCGGATATACTCATTATAAGTGGTCATTGAAGATACGGAATCCAGCTCAATACCTGCTTCCAGGCCTGCTTCGTACATAAGTATGGAAATCTCCTTAATATTATCAGATTTTCCCGCATCTGCACGATGAACCATTTTTCCTTTGGTGACGTCAAATACATGGTCAGACAATAGCTTTGCGATTAATGACCCTGCGATCCCTGTTCCTACAATGATCACATCTTTTTTGTTATGGATTGGATTCATGAGTGGGTGTTTACAGGTTTAATATTCCATGATTTGTAGCCAGGTTGTTTTGCTCCGGGCGGATGGGCATGTATCAGGTTCCATACAAGGCCTTCCTTATAAGAAAGATCATTGATATAAGCACCATCCCAGGTTCCCAGGTACCACATGGTAATTACTTTTCCGGCAATGTCGTTCATTCCCGGGTTACCAATAATTTCGGATTGGATGGCATTTTTTAATGCTTCCTCACCGGAAGAATTTTCAAGGATATTTTTAGAAACCGTAAGGAATTCTACGAAAGTGGCTGCTTCCAGGCTTTTTAAAACATATGTGTAATAGGTTTCTGCGAGCCCTGTTGACTGGAGTTCGTTTACGGTGAACCCGGTAAGCGCTTCCGAGATAGACATGAACACGTCGAAATAATAATCGTTGACGTTGAGAATTTTGTTAATAATATTCATTTCGTAAAAAATTTGGATTCAATATCTTCAACTCCTTATTAACAGGAGATGATTAAGCTGATTGATCTACAGCTGCCGGATTTTTCAGATATCACCTCTTGTTCAGAAATGATTGAATGTATTTCAGGCGATCCATAGTTATCAATTTTGTTGATCCGAAATTAATCACATCCCGGCAGATAAGATTCAGTATTTCTACGTAATTTGAATTAATAATCTTTTAATTTTTTGTAACAATTCCTTTGTTGTAAGTGTTTGTAAGAGATTTTATTTTCACATAGTTTAGAATTATTTTAAATAATGTGGTATCTTGTTGTTTAAAAATATCGGATAAAAACAGTGATGATAGCCTTTGATATAAATAAAAAATGCCTGAATTGAATATTCAGGCAGGATTAAATTAATAAGGTTGAAGGTAAGAATTATCATATCATCGTATCAGATACTCCTAGCTGTCAAGCTATTCCAGAGCAATCGCGTCTATTTCAAACAACATTCCGGGTAAAGCCAGCTGACTTACAGGAATAAGTGTACTTGTTGGCAGTAATGTAGATTTCCAGACTTTCCTGGCTTCTTCTGTCCATATTTCAAGTTTTTCCTGGTTGTGATCTACAATAAGCAAGGTGATTTTAACTATATTTTCAAACGTCATTGAATGGCTCTGTAAAACGATTTGCAAATTTTTCAAAGCATTCTGAACCTGAGTTTTAAAGTCATCTGCCAATACATGATTTTCACCTACGCCGCCACTCTGTCCGGATATAAAACACATCCTGGAAGGAGATTCCACAGAAATACTGTGAGAAAAACCATAAGGAGCGGGATTAAATAACTCAGCAGGATTGATCAGTTGGGGTTGTTTATTGTTTTCCATAATCTTTCATTTAATAAAGTAAAAATGAGAGGAAAAATTTGAAAAAACCTTTACATATGTTGAGGAAAGTATTTTTTTAATTCTTTATATACTTTTGTGAACAACAAAACTCTGATACAAAAAATTGCTGTTCGAAGGAACAGCAATTTTTTTGTTTTTATTCTACAATAATACTTTCAATCCCTTTTTGCAGGGCTGTTTCCTGAACGACCGGAACAGAAAGTCCTTCTGCACGGACAACAGAAATATCCGTCATTCCCATAAATCCAAGCGTTTTTTCCAAGTAAGGAATTACGAAGTCGTAAGCCTGTCTTTCCCCTTCAGAATATACGCCGCCACTTGAAAAGGCAAGGTATACTTTTTTATTTTTCACCAGGCCTTCAGGACCGTTTTCGCTGTAGCTGAATGTTTTTCCTGCTCTGGCAATATGATCAAGCCATGATTTCAGTGTGGAAGTGATGCTGAAATTGTACAGGGGCGCTTCAATAACAATAATATCAGCTTCCTGAAGCTCATCAATTACCGTATCTGAAAGCTTTACAATTTCCGACTGTTCAGAAGTCCGGTTTTCAGCCGGCGTAAAGAATGCATTGATATGCGCTTCTTCCAAATGAGGAAAAAGGGGATTTGCCAGATCGCGTTTTTTTAAAATATGGTCAGGATACTTGGCTGTTATTTTCTCTACGACTGCATTTCCCAGTTTTTTACTCACTGATGATTCACTTCTCGGACTTGAAGTAATATGAAGTACTCGTTTCATTTTTTATTTTTTTTAAAATTGATGTTCCAAAATTATCTATATTTACTAATAAAAAGATAGTAGTTACCGAAAGGTTAGTAATAACATTTAGGTTAGTAACAGAATAAAACAGAGGCAATGGAAGAAGAAAAAATAGTGTATTCAAGGCCGCAATGCAGTAACCATCTCTCTGCTACAGAGGATGCATTATATGTTCTCGGAGGCAGATGGACTATACGTGTAATGATTGCGATCCTGGGAGGGCACACCCGTTTCAATGAATTACAGCGTACCATCAAGGGAATATCTGCACGGGTATTATCCAGTGAATTGAAAAAACTGGAAGTTAATCATCTGGTAGAAAGAACCGTAATTACAGATCAGAAACCTGTGCTGGTAGAATATGTTCCTACAGAGTATAGTGAATCTCTGAAAGATGTCATTGCTGCTTTGGCAGACTGGGGAACAAAACACAAGAAAAAAATCACTACATAATAAAAGTATAGCGGTGTTGCAGCAAAATCACTTTTTCTGTGGTATTTGTTAAGTTGCACTTTGCTTGTACTTTAAGTATTTTTACTCAATTTAATAATGGCAAGATGATCATATGCGAAGACTTATTATTTTCCCACGGAGCCAGTCTGGAAAGGTATGAAGCAGGAGAAACAATTTTTCAGGAAGGAACCGCTGCAAAATATTATTTTCAGATCAGATATGGCACTGTGAAACTGAATACTTTATTGGAAGACGGAAAAGAATTTGTTCACGGCCTTCCTTTTGATGGGCATTGCATCGGCGAAAGTTATTTGTTTACAGGACATCATTATGCTGTTAACGCAGTTGCAGTGACCAGCTGTGAAATCATCAGGCTTTCTAAAACCAGATTTCTTGAAATATTGCTGGAAAAACCTGCATTAATGCTTGAGATTAATAAATATACCGCAGACAGACTGCATTTCAGGTATATGATCTCTAGTTTTCTGGCTATTTCAGATCCTATCGTAAAGCTGGTGAAGCTTTTTGACCATCTTAAAAAATATTTTGGTTTTGAAGAAGCTTATTCATTCCTGATTCCCTATACCAGACAACAGATTGCGACACTCACCGGTCTCCGGGTAGAGACGGTGATCAGATATGTCAAAAAAATGCAGGAGCAGAAACTCGTTAAAATCGAAAGCTCTAAAATTTATTATTAATTTCAATCAGCCTTTTTATTTCAGGATGAGTACAGGCTGATGGGTGTTCTGGTAAATTCCTTCGGAAATACTTCTGCTTGCCAGATAGTACAAAAAACTGTGCTTACCGGGCAAAGCAATGATAAGATCTGCTTCATGAGTGGCTGCAAAAGTCAGAATGCCATTAATGACATTTTCATCATGAGAGTAATAAATGCTGCTTGGGATTTCCGTTAAATGCTCACGGATATAGTCTTCAAGCTCTTTTTTCTTGTTTTCATCTTCTTTTTCGCGGGTATTGATATTTAAAAAAGACAGATGCACATCCTGCTTATGAATGAGAGATTTATGATGAAACAATCTTTCTAACCGTTTAATTCCATTGATGTCACAAGGGATAAAGATATTTTTAACAGGAGTATAATGATAGCTGTTGGGAACAATTAAAGTCTTCACAGGACTTGTTCTTGCGATACTTATAATATTTTCAGATACAAAACTTTCAGTGGCAGATGTCTGATCATCACTTCCCAGAATAATCAGTTCTACAGACGATTCATCTTTTAAAAGTTCATTGATACTTCTGGTAAGAGCCCAATCACTTAAAATTCTTGAAACCTTGATTTCAGGTGATTTTTCTGTTACAATGCTGCTTAACTGATCAAGTAATAATTCTGTTCTCTGCAATAGATTGTTGACACTTTCTTCATTTACAAATGAATGCCCTTCTGCAATATGCAGATAGTCAAACTCAGATTCTCCTGCCGTTTTTAAGAGGATAATGTTTTGATAGCCGTAGGTTTTTGCCCATTCTGCGGCAACTCTTACTGCATTTTCTGTAGTTGATGTAAAATCAACAGGTACAAGGATTGTTCTCATATTGTATCATGTTTTGATCCCGGTTATTCCAGGTTTGCTGTCATTTTTTTTACCAATAGCAGTGCTTTGCTGATTTCTTTTTCATCAATGCCTTCAACTGCCTTTTTATAAAGATCTAATGCCCATGGATAAACGGTCTCCACAATCTGTTTACCCTTCGGAGTTAAAAAAATCTGTTTATTTCTTCTGTCGTTTTCATCAGCTATCCGCTCAACAAGATCTCTTTTTACAAGGCTGTTGATGAGATAGGTAATACTGGATTTGTCTTTGCTTACTTTATTTCCTATTTCCTGCTGGTTGATTCCGTTGTAGCGTGAAAGTAATCCCAGAATCTCAATCAGTTCAAAAGACAGATCAGGGTCATATTCATTAACGGTAGCCTGGATCTTCTGCCGGAGACGGCTCTTCATTTCGCTCATTGCCAATCCAAGCTCCAGAGCCAGTTCAGAAATATCATTCTTTTTTGCAGACATACTTTATTTATATAATGATAAACAGGTTAGGAGTCATACACAAATGGATTTTTAGCATAACCTTACCCTAACAAATATACGAAAAATTAGTTTTAATTAAAACTAATTGGATGTTAAATAATGACCGGAAAAAATTAAGCTGGAATATACTTTTGCAGGAATAAATTTTGCTGTTGTTTATACAATAAATTTCAAAGTGTCATTTAAAATCGTAATCATGCCTGAAATTGTATTAAAAAGAGTTTATGAGGCTGCGTCTCCGGACGACGGATACCGTGTTCTGATAGATCGTCTTTGGCCAAGAGGCCTTTCTAAAGAAAATGCTGATCTTGATGAATGGGATAAAGACATTGCACCATCCACAGAATTAAGGCTTTGGTTTCATCATGATGTCAGGCTATGGGAAGAATTCTCAGAAAAATATAGGAAAGAACTTCATGAAAGTAACCTTGGAAAAGATTTCATGAAACGCCATAAGAAACATAAAAAAATTACATTACTGTATGCAGCCAAAGATGAAGAACACTGTCATGCAATTATTCTGAAGAAGTATCTTGAAAGCATAAAATAAAACATAAAAAAAGCAGAGAATCAACTGATCTCTGCTTTTTCTTTTTTAACAGCCTGATGCATCATCATAATAATCCCGAAAAGAAAACAGGCAATGATCAGATAACGCCAGGAAAGATCTTTCTGTTCACTTACCGTTCCGCTTACCGAAATGATAAAGCTTGTTACGGAGGTAATCACATATACCAATCCGCCCATGAGTCCGCCGGCAGTTCCCGCGTTTTTAGGAAAGTAAAGCATACTTGTCGTAAAGAATGAGGTAAATAAAATTCCGGAGCAGATATGGATGAAGAATGCGAAAGGAATCATAATAAAAAGACTTTCTGCAAAATAACTGGTGATAATCAACCCTGCGATGAGGATTAGCTGGAGAAAAATAGGCTGTAAAATCCTTGATCTGAAACCAAGAGTCAGTCTGCGTTTCCCGATAAAACCTCCGATCATCCACGAAAACCCCAGGATTAATGTACAGTATCCGATGACTACCGGAGTAAAATGAAACGTATTTTCAATAATAAAAGGCCCGGTAATATTAAACAACATTACAATGGAGTAGCTCAGTCCTAAGATGAAAATTCCCAGCATAAAAATCCTGTTCTTAAGCATCATTTTGTAAAGGCTGATATTCTCTGAAAGATCCAGTTTCTTTTTTTGAGGAAGGCTCTCTCCGCTGAAGAACCATTCAAAAAGGAAGAGGAATCCGGCGTATGCGGCAAGGAAATAAAAATTAGCATGCCAGTTAAACATTTTCTCAAGATAACCTCCGAGGAAAGGCGCCAGAATGGGACCGCACGACCATACAATGGTAAAATAACTCAGGTAGTGCTTCACTTTCTCCGCATCATATATATCTACGAAAATAGCACGGGTAGCTACGACAAGCACTGAAACTGCTGCCCCCTGAAGTATACGAAGCAGACAGATCAATAAGATGCTGTTCGTCATAGTAATTAAAATACTCGTCAGGATTAGCAGAAATAAGGCGATCAGTTTGGGACGGTAGCGGCCGATGCTGTCCAGAATTCCTCCCACAAACAACTGGGAAATCCCGTAGCTCAAAAGGTATGATGTTAAAGTAATCTGGATATCTTTTTCTGATACCATCATTTCTTTTGCCATAGAGGGAAACGATGGTAGATAAATGTCTGTTACAAACCCGGAAAGCGGGATAGACACGAAAGCCATAATGGTAATTAATCTGATTCGTTGTTCAGATGCTTCTCTCAACATATTCATTCATTTTTTACTATGCAAAAATAAGTCAGGAAATAGGAAAGTGAATTTTAAAAGACAAAGTAAAAATTACAAAAATCAAAGATTAAGATAAATTCTTAAATTTTAATGGTGAAGTGCGGGCGTGCTTTTTAAAGAAATTATTAAAGTGGGCAGGCTGGTCAAATCCTAACGTATAACCAATCTGGGCAATATCCCAGTTTGTATACTTTAGCAGATTTTTGGATTCTTCAAACATTTTTTCCTTGATAATCTGAGTGGTCGTAAGATTTGTCACGGATTTTACCGAAGAGTTCAGGTGGTTGACATGAACGTTCAGGTGTTCGGCAAAGTCGGAAGGCGTTTTTAAAGCCAGCGGATAAGCAGGTGAATCCAAAGGAAACTGTTTGTTGAGCAGTTCATCAAACAGTTTGTATAAACGTACATTTGCAGGAAGCTCATTCGGATTGATATCTTCTACACGGTTTTCAAGAGCCAGATGCATCACGGACGCCAGATTGCTTTTGATACTGCTGCAGCGGAAAGGATAAGTGGAGTTGTTCATTCTGTACATCTGCTCGAAATAAAGAGTAGCCAGCTGAGTTTGCTCCTCTGTCAGAAAAACAACCGGCTTGCTCCATTCTTTGAACATCGATGTTTGTTTGAACAGGTTGAATTCTGTGTTTCCACTAAAGAATTCCTGGTTAAACAAACAAAAGTATCCTTCCTGTACATCACTCTCACATTCCCATGAATACGGAATACCCGGAGATGGAAAGAACAGGGCAGGGCGGTCAATATACAGCTGATGTGAACCATAATGAATCGTTCCTTTTCCAATGATAAAGCTGATTTTATAATAATCACGGCGGTTATAGGGGCTTTTGAAGCTGCAGTATCGCCGCATGGAAATGTTGAAGTGGGATTTTCCCGTTTCAAAGTCTTCAGAATCAAACATTTTAATCTGATCTTTGCGGATGCGTCTGTAATAATCTTCTATGGTTTCCAGCTGATCACTCATAAGTAAAAATTATAAAAATCAAAGATAAGCAAACTGCTGTTCACTCATGATAATTTTAAGTGAAATAATAAGAATCAGAATTATAGGTTTCTCGATTTCGTTAAACATCTTACGAATCTGTGTCCTGTAGTTAAGAATCAGTTTTTATTAATCTCCAGTTCCAAAATATGCGAAGGAAGCTGAAAAGGACCCGCCTTTGAAATATCCGCGGTTACAAATCCGGACTCTTTAAAAAATGCTGCAAGCGGATCATGGTCCAGCATATTGATCCATATAATATCAGTGAAGCTTACTGCTGATCTGCATTTTTTCCAAAGTGACTGCCTTGTTTCCGGAGTGTCAAACTCTGAGAGAATCACAAAACTGATTTCTGTTGCTCTTTTTCCTTCAGGAATTCCGGGATGAAGAGAACCGCTTTTAATAATGCTGTACCCTATAGGCTTTTGGTCAGCATAGGTCATGATCAGCTGGTTGGAAAGATCATTAAGATCATTGATCATCTTTCTGGGATCTATATCGTTGTGAATATATTTTTTAATCTGCTCCTCGCTTACGAAATCCTTATATAATGTATAAACAGAAGAATCGATAATGGTTATAAGATCAGAAATTCCTTCTTCAGAACCTACTGTAAATTTTGAAATAATATCCATGGGGATTTTTTTTATTCAAAATTATAAGATTAATCTATTTAAAAAGGATACAGTTTGCTAAAATATAATCGGTACAGAAGGATATTTTTATAAATTTGTTCAGTACAGTTGAAATGTATGATGGAACCCTATAAGTACGAAGTTTTTGCAGCTGCAATAGAGGAACAGATACGCAATGGAATTTTACAGGAAAATGACAGGCTTCCGTCTGTTCGTGAGATTAAGAGAAAATACAAGCTGAGTACAAGTTCTGTACAAAGGGGATTTGAATATCTTATGATCAAAGGACTGATCAGGAGCAATCCACGATCCGGATATTTTGTCAGGAGAATTCAGGATGAAAATATCCCTGAAGTGAAAACAAAATTCCCGGCGGTCGTGAGAGACGAAGTGTTCATGAAAAACATAATGCTGACTTCCAAAAGAACTTCCGAATCCAGCTCTTTTAATACGGCAGTGCCCGGTGATCTGCTGATTCCACAGAAGCTTATCCTGAGAACGATGCAGGAAGTTATTCGTGAAAAAGGAGCATCTCTTCTCAGATATTATCCTTCAAATGGCCTGGAAGCATTAAGGAAGCATATTGCAAAAAAAATGGGCACTTATGACTGTACCTTAAATCCTGATGAAATCATTATCACTGATGGTGCTTTGCAGGCTCTTACCATTGCTTTAAAATCGGCTGTAAAAGCCGGTGATGTGGTAGCCGTTGACAGTCCTTGTGTGTTTTCTGTACTCGAAGTAATTGCCCATCTGGAACTGAAAGTGATAGAGATTCCTGTACATTATAAAGGAGGCTTTGATACTGAATTCTTCAGAAAAGCTTGTAAGGAAAATAATATCCGTACTCTGGTTGTTACTCCGAATTTTCACAACCCTACAGGAGTGCTGATGAATGATGAAACAAAAAAAGAAATTCTAACTATTGCAGAAGCTCATCAGTTGTATATTATTGAGAATGACATGTATTCTGATCTATATTTTGGCGATCAAAGACCACGCAGTATAAAAAGCTTTGATACGAAAGGTCAGGTCATGATCTACTCCTCATTTTCAAAAACACTTTCGCCGGGAATCCGCCTGGGCTGGCTGTATGCCGGTGATTTGTATGCAAGAGCTGAAAGAGTGAGGTTTGCTTTGGGACGTTCTGTTTCTCCGGTATATCAGGAGTTGGTGTTGAAACTGCTCCAGGGAAACAGCTATGAAAGACATCTTCAGTCCTTCCGGAAAAAACTTAATCAGCAGGCTGCTGAGGTATTGGAAGCTGTAAGGAATTCTTTTCCTGAAAACTCTTATTTTCACAGACCACAGGGAGGTTACAGTATTTGGGGACAGCTTCCGGAAAGTACAGATATAAAAAGGTTTTACGACTATTGTGAGCGACACCGGATTTTATTTACTCCCGGAGATACCTTTTCTTTTATGGACAGATATCATTACCATTTCAGGATTATTTTTGCAGAAAGAATTACTTCAGAAAGTATTGTTTTGCTGGAAAGTGCAGGCACAAAGGCAAAAGAATTGCAGATTTAAGAACATTAAGTTTGTAAAGGTAAATCCAAAGATTTTATAAGTAAGACCTGTCAAACGGAGTGGTCTTGATTTTATTCGTTTCTCTTTGATTTTTAATGGTTTAATTGAATATTAAATTATACTCTATATTATGCCCGGTCAGATGCTTGATTTCTACAATACTTGATTTTCATTTTAAAAATTAAATTGAAATTAAGAAAGACTCAAAAAAAATTATAAAATCCGCTATTTTTTTTCAGCACAATTAGGCTGGAATCACCATAAAACCTATATTTGCAGCCTAAATTTTTAAATAAATGAAAGAACTAATTGAAAAAATCAACGCAGAATTTGAAGCGTTCACAACTGAGGCAAACCAACAAGCGGAAAAAGGAAACAAGGCTGCTGGTACAAGAGCTCGTAAAGCAGCTTTAGAACTAAGCAAACTGTTCAAAGAATTCAGAAAAGTTTCTGTAGAAGAAGCTAAGAAATAATTCACCTTTAACCGGCTTTTGAAGCCGGTTTTTTTATATCTGTATTTTCCTGATCACTTTCGATCCTATCATACCTTTATGTTGATACTTTTTAAATCCAATGTTAATTTATTTTGTTTGAATACATACCATTTATATAATTTGTATTTTAGAAACATCAATGATGGTATATTATGAAATATTTTTATCTGCTGTTTATTCTCTTTTTTAATTTTTTTTCAGGGCAGAAATTAAAAATTGTGGATGCAGAAAACGGGAAGCCTATTTTCAATGCAAGAATTCTTTTACAAAATCAGATTGTTTATACCAATGAAGATGGTTTTGCACCGGTTGAACAAGGCGCTGTGAACTTTGAAATTTCTGCTTCCGGTTTCCAAAAGACAATAGTTCATGAATTTCATTCTGTTATTAAACTAAAGCGGGTTTATAAAAAAATTGATGAGGTAAAACTAGCAAAAATCGATATCAGAAAACTCTTTGAAGACGTGAGTGATAATTATAGAAAAAGATATTACAGTGATCCATCTCTATATGACGTAATCTACAAAGAAAAAAAGAGTGATAATAATAAGCTTTATTTTTTAGTAATTGCGGAGACTAAATTGTGGAGTAAGGCCAATTATTACAACCATAATAAATCCTATGATAAGAACCTGCAAATGCAGTTAAATAATGTGAAAAGCTTTAAAAATGTAAAGTCGGACAGTATTTTTACCGCAGGATTAAAAGAATTTTCTGAAGAATATATGGGGAATTTTTTTTTCAATTTTGAATTAACACGGGTGCTGGCTCATTTAAAAAATAAAGATTCAAAATATTCAGGATGGATGATCTTCGAAGAAGGCAATGAACAATTGGTTACCTTTAGTATTAAATCGGGATTGGGAATTGAAATGGAAGGCGAATTTAAATTTAATAAAGCAGATAAAGTAATTACCTATTTTGAGATCCATTATTTACAGGATCAATATCCGATGATGAAAAGAAAAACAGGTGAGGGGGAAGAATATGATTATCAACTGGGAAATGCAATACTTGTTTTCGATTTTTATAAAAATGATGGAATGTATGTTCCTGCGATGAGCAGACTTGAAGGGAATAAATATGTTGCATATTACAAAGGGGTTAAACATGAAAGGAAGAGCAGTAGGGAACTTATATACAATACATTTAAAAAATCAGAAGAAAAAGGACTTGTCCCTAAAGTGGATTTTACTAAAAATATTTGGGATAATGTTCAGGTGAAAGAAAATAAAAATAATACAATTTTACTTTCCAGGGAAGAGCAAGCTTTTATCGATAGGAAATTACCTGATTTTGGATCCAAATAGCAGAAATATTTCTAATTATATTCTTTATCAATTTAATTTATTATATAAAAAACTCTTTAAACTATATTGTTTAAAGAGTTTTTTGCTTTCATTTCCCCAATTTCTGCTATCTTTAAACCAATCAATATATATTATGAGGATAAATAGATTTTTTGCAGTGCCTGCAGTAGTGCTGGCTGCCCAGTTTTCATGGGCTCAGATAAAGGTTGACCCCAAAGAAAGGTTAGACTCTGTCGTAAAAAGTTTTGTAGATGAAGTAAATAATAATTCCCAGCTGGAAAATCTGGCTTATGAACTGCTGGACGGTATCGGGCCACGCCTTGTGGGAACTCCGGAAATGCTTGCCGCAAATGAATGGAGTGCCAACAAGCTTCGTTCGTGGGGAGTGGATGCCAATCTTCAGCAGTTTGGAACCTGGAAAGGATGGCAAAGAGGAACAACGCATGTTGATATGACCTATCCGCGGGTAAAATCTCTTGCAGCAACACAGCTGGCGTGGAGTCCGGCAACTAAAAAAGCGGTTGAGGCAGAAGTGATTATTCTTCCGAAAGTATCTTCCAAAGCAGAATTTGACCAATGGCTTCCTTCTGTGAAGGGCAAAATAGTCCTGATGGCACAATATCAGAAAATCGGACGCTCTGATGAGCAGATCAAAGAATTTGCTACTCCTGAGCTGTATGAAAAGCTTAAGGCAGAAAGAGAACAGGCTGCCAAAGACTTTACAGCGTATGTAAAAAATATAGGATATGATAACAACAGCCTTCCTGAAGCGTTAGAAAAAGCAGGTGCAGCAGGCATTGCCATTTCTAACTGGACCGGCATCATGGGGGCTAACAGAATATTTGGCGCAAAAACATCCAAGATTCCAATGATCGATATTGATGTGGAAGACTATGGAATGCTTTACAGGATGGCGGAAAAAGGAGGGAAGCCTAAAATTAAAATTGATGCCCAGTCAAAAATACTTCCTGAAGCCAAAAGTTTTAATACGATCGGGATGATCAAAGGAAAAGAAAAGCCTGATGAATATGTTATTCTTTCTGCTCACCTTGATTCATGGGATGGCGCCCAGGGCGCTACAGATAACGGAACCGGAACGATCACGATGCTTGAGGCAATGAGGATTCTGAAAAAATACTATCCTAACAATAAAAGAACGATTGTCATTGGACTTTGGGGAAGTGAAGAGCAGGGACTGAACGGTTCAAGAGGTTTTGTTGCAGATAATCCTCAGATTATAAAAGGAGTACAGGCTGCTTTTAATCAGGATAACGGTACCGGCCGTGTGGTAAATATCAGCGGTCAGGGATTTGTAAAAGCTTATGATTATATCGGAAGATGGCTTGATGGCGTTCCTAAAGCAGTGAAGACCCATATTAAAACAGACTTCCCTGGAATGCCTGGCGGCGGTGGATCGGATCATGCTTCTTTTGTGGCAGCAGGAGTACCGGGATTTTCTTTAGGTTCTCTGAACTGGGGCTACTTCGGATATACATGGCACACTACAAAAGATACCTATGATAAAATTGTTTTTGACGAGGTAAAAAATAATGTGATCTTAACGGCCGCATTAGCGTATATGGCTTCTGAAGATCCGGAATTCATGAACAGAGAGAAGAGAGCAATGCCTCAGGATGATAAAGGGGAAACAGTAAAATGGCCGGAAGTAAAAGAACCAAGAAGAAGTTCTAAGGATTATAAATAATAATTTTTCTTCTTTGAAAAAATCAAGGCTGCCTAAAAGGTAGCCTTGATTTTGATATATAATCTTATCTTGCAATATCAGAAATATGAACCTTTAAATCTGGAAATGTAAGAATGGATGGCTCATAAAGAGATTCAGCTAACTTTCCAAAACCATATTCACAGAAAACAAATGGAAGTCCATTAGCCCTTGCTGAATCATAATCGGTTTGTGTATCACCTATGTATACAGAATCTTCAATGGATAGCTGATTTCTTTCCATAAGAAGCTTGATATTGTCAGCCTTTGGCTTTTGAGTTCGCCCATGGGATTCAAAATCTGTAAACAGATCATTGAATTGATAATATTCTAAAAAAGATTCAATATAACCGTCCTGGCAGTTACTTACAATAAAAAGAGAATGAGTACTGGAAAGGCTTTTCAATGTAGCTTCCACACCGTCATATAAAATTCCGCCTTGTATACGCAGGATTTTATTTTCTTCGGCTACGATCTCAGAAAGAAGCTCCCGTATCTGAAGGTCCGAAATTCCCGGAACAATATCTTTGATAATATCGTGAGCTAATAAACCCATGTACTGATCCATGTCTTCGGGTTTTATTTCTCTTTGAATCAACTGACGTTTACCCAATACCTTATTCCATATTTTGATGATCGTCGCTCTGGGATCCCATAATGTGCCATCCAGGTCGAAAACTAAGTTCTTTGTGTCCAAAATAAAAATTTTGTGTTTATACTTTAATCTGCAGCAGCTATTTACAAAATCATACTCAGCTGCACTCTTTTTCTTGCCTCATCCACTTCGGTTACCTTTACACGAACATGCTGGTGAAGCTTTACTACTTCATTGACATCGGAAACAAATCCGTCTTTCAGCTGGGAAATATGAACCAGTCCGCTTTCTTTAATTCCAAGATCTACAAAACATCCGAAGGCTGTAATATTATTGACAATTCCAGGAAGAATCATACCGGCTTTTAAATCTTTAATGCTTTTAACATTTGGATCGAATTCAAATACTTTGGCGGCCTTTCTTGGATCCAGTCCCGGTTTTTCAAGTTCTTTTAAAATATCCTTAATTCCTAAAATCCCGATCTCTTCCGTGATATAGTTTTCCGGTTTTACCAGAGCTATTTTTTCCTTATTGGCAATCAGTTCATTGGTTTTAATCCCTAAATCTTTGGCCATTTTCTCAACAATTCCATAAGCTTCGGGGTGTACAGCAGAATTATCCAGCGGATTTCTGGCATTCTTAATCCTTACAAAAGCTGCTGCCTGCTGGAAAGCTTTATCTCCAAGCCTCGGAACTTTTTTAAGCTGCTTTCTGTCTTCAAACGCTCCGTTTTCAGTACGGTAATTAACTATATTTTCAGCCATTTTTTCCCCGATCCCGGAAACGTAGCTTAGAAGTGATTTGCTGGCAGTATTGAGATTAATTCCTACAGAATTTACACATTTCATCACAGTAGAATCCAGCTCGTTTTTTAATTGGGTCTGATCCACATCATGCTGATATTGCCCCACACCTATAGATTTGGCGTCAATTTTCACCAGTTCTGCCAGCGGATCAGAGAGTCTCCTCCCGATGGAAACGGCACCGCGAACGGTCACATCATAGGAAGGAAACTCGTCTCTTGCAATTTTACTTGCAGAGTACACTGATGCTCCGGCTTCAGAAACCACGAAAACCTGCAAAGGCTTATCAAAAGCAATTTTTTTAATAAAAAACTCTGTTTCACGGCTTGCTGTTCCATTACCAATTGAAATGGCTTCAATATTATAGGCATTTACCATAGAACGAATTTTTTTCATGGCCATTCCGCTTTCGTTCTGTGGAGCATGAGGGTAAATGGTTTCGTTGTGCAGCAAGTCACCTTTTTCATCCAGACATACTACTTTGCAGCCGCTTCGGTATCCAGGATCTATTGCAAGGATTCTTTTCTCTCCCAAAGGTGGAGCCAGAAGCAACTGGCTCAAGTTTTCAGAGAAGATTTCGATTGCTTTTTTGTCTGCCTTTTCTTTGGCTTCCTGCAGGGTTTCATTAGAAATGGCAGGCTCAAGAAGTCTTTTATAACTGTCTTTTATGGCCAGCGAAATCTGGTCCGAACTTTCATTATTTGATTTAATAATTGCTTTTTCAATAAAATCAATCGCCTCTTCTTTGTCTATTCCTACATTCGTTTTGACGAAGCCTTCCGCTTCAGCTCTCAACATGGCCAGAAGTCTGTGGGAGGGAGTTCTGTTAAGGCTTTCTTCCCATTCAAAATACTGGGAGAATTTCTGTGCTTCCTCTTCATCTTTTTTAGCCTTTACAACTTTTGAAGTAATAACTGCCTTACGCTGAAATAATCTGCGGAGATTTTTACGCACATACATATTTTCATTAATCCATTCTGCCATAATATCCCTGGCTCCCTGAAGTGCTTCTTCTTCGGATGTAACTTCGCTGCTGAGGTATTTTGATGCCAGAAACTGCACATCATTATTCTTTTGACTCATGATAATTCTGGCCAAAGGTTCAAGCCCTTTTTCCTTAGCGGCATCAGCTTTGGTTTTTTTACGTTTTTTGAAAGGTAAATAAAGATCTTCCAGCTCCTGGATGTCAAAGCTTTCCTCTATTCTCTGTCGAAGTTCAGGCGTTAAAGAGTTCTGTTCTTTAATAGATTTTAAAATAGATTCCTTTCTTTTAACAATCTCTTCAAACTGCCTGCTTATTTTTGAAATCTGTTCGATTTGTGTTTCATCAAGATTTCCGGTTTTATCTTTCCGGTAACGGGAAATAAAAGGAATGGTGCAGTCTTCTGCTAATAGTTGTAAAGTATTGTTGATGCTCTTTTCAGAAATATTCAGCTGTTTCTGGATAAATTCTACGGTCGTCATTGTTCTGTTTTCGTAGGGCTAAAATAGGGTTTTGGGATGAAAAAATATAAACACAGGATGTATTAATCTTTTATTCCCTCCTTATTTTTCACCAGTTCACTGCAATAAGCCCTTTAAATATCTGTTAATAATATTCAATTTTTGCTACGATTCGCAATCTGGAAAAGGTTTTCAGGAAAAGGATTTATCATAATATAAAAATACCACATTTCTTGATGTATGATAAGGTGCCTCCCAATAGGTTTTTCTATTTTTGTACCCGAAAACAACAAAATTCAAACTTTTTTAAAACAGTTCAATATGAAAAAAATTAGCGTAATTGCATTAGTTGGAGTAGGATTGCTTTTAGCATCATGTAATAAAGGAAAATCGGCAGAATCTGCAGCTACAGCTCAGGAGCAGGCGGTAGCAGAAAGCAAAGGTGAAACTCTTGCTGTGGATACAGTAGCTTCAGTAGTAAACTGGAAAGCATTCCATAAAGGAGGTATGGCACCTCGTTGGGGAACTCTTACAGTAAAATCAGGAGACATCAGTGTTGATGCAGGTCAGGTTGCAGCAGGAAACTTTATTATCGATATGAATTCTATTAAAGTAGATCCGGCTTCAGTAACTGAGAAAGATAAAAAGCCGGCAGATCTTGAGGCTCACCTTAAAAATCCTGATTTCTTTGATGTAGCGAAAAACCCTACTTCAGATTTTAAGATTACAAGTGTTACAGATCTGAAAGAAGCGCCAAAAGATGCAGTAGCAGGAGCTAATAAAACAGTAAGCGGAAACCTTACATTATCTGGAAAAACAATGAATGTAACTTTCCCTGCCAAAGTAGATGTTACTGAAAACTCAGCAGCTATTCAGGCTAAATTCACTGTAAACAGAGCAGATTGGGGAATCAAATTCGGTACTTCAGAAGCAGATCCTGCAGAATGGATGATCAGCAAAGATATCGAGATTGCAATTGATGTAAAAGCTAAAAAATAAGTTATTCAACTTTAATAAATAACGGGCTGCCTTGATAAAAGGCAGCTCTTTTATTTCTGTGAATTCTCTCAAAAGAAAAAAGCTAATTCAAAATCTCAGAATTTTGAATTCTCACGCAATATTCACTTCCAAGATATAAGGGATTGCCATGCTTTTCTGACCAGAATCCATCCAGGATATTCTTATTCAGACAGCGGTAAACAGCCACTCCTTTGTAGATTTTATTATCTTCACCTTCATAATTGAAGTTAATTACTAAAATCTGATCTTTATAAAATCCGGTACCATTTTGTATATGATCACCAATAATCCATTGGGCAATGATGCGGTTGTTCTCATCAAGGGTTAGGGTTAATATACCATGATATGTTGGCAGGGAAGATTCTTCCTGATTACTTCCCTCAATAGAATAGCTTCCCGCAAGATCCTGTACTGTCATTGATTTTATTTTTAGGAAGTGCAAATTTATAAAATCCTGTTCTGAAATTAAACTCTACTTTTGCAGCAAATTAATTTAAAATGATTCCTTTTCTTTTTGTCATCAATCTGATTGCATTTGGAACTTTTGGCTTTGATAAGTGGCAGGCTAAAAAACATCAATGGAGAATTTCAGAAAATACTCTTTTAGGAATTTCGCTTTTGGGTGGAATTCTGGGAGCGGCTTCCGGAATGATTCTTTTCAATCATAAAGTTTCCAAAAAATCATTTCTGGTGAAATTTATATTGGTGGTTTTAATTGATCTGGTTTTGTTTTACCGATTGATGAGACATTGATATAAAAAGTATTAAGATGATTTCGAAAAACAGATATTCATAAAATCAATGTTGTGTTTATTCTGCTTATAAATTTGTCACCAAATCATTTTAAATGACGTTTTTTGGACATTCTTTTTTTATAGTTCTATGAGTAAGCATTTTAAACAAAATATTAAATATTTAGAGAACTAAATAGTTTTTCATTAAAAATCACTACTTTTGCACCCGTAAAAATCTTTTATGCAAAACATTAGAAATATTGCGATTATCGCACACGTTGACCACGGAAAAACGACTTTGGTTGACAAGATCATTCACGCTACCAACATTTTCAGAGAAAATCAGGAGAGTGGGGAGTTAATTATGGATAATAACGATCTTGAAAGAGAAAGAGGGATCACGATTTTATCCAAGAATATTTCTGTTACTTATAAAGACACAAAAATTAACGTAATTGATACTCCTGGTCACGCCGATTTCGGAGGAGAAGTAGAAAGAGTATTAAAAATGGCTGATGGGGTTATTTTGTTGGTGGATGCGTTCGAAGGACCAATGCCACAAACAAGATTCGTACTTCAGAAAGCTTTGGAATTAGGATTAAGACCATTAGTAGTTATCAATAAAGTAGATAAACCAAACTGCCGTCCGGACGAAGTTCACGATCAGGTATTTGATTTATTCTTCAACCTTGAGGCTACTGAAGAACAGTTGGATTTCCCAACATTCTACGGTTCTTCTAAGCAGGGTTGGTTCAACACTTCATTAGAACAAACTGAAGATATTTTACCATTACTTGACGGAATTTTACAATATGTTCCTGCTCCTACTGTAACTGAAGGGAACCTTCAGATGCAGATCACTTCCCTTGATTACTCTTCTTTCTTAGGAAGAATTGCAATCGGAAAAGTGACAAGAGGAGAGATTAAGGAATCTCAATGGATCGGTCTTGCTCAGGCAGACGGTAAAATTGTTAAAGGAAAAGTAAAAGAGCTTTACGTTTTTGAAGGATTAGGAAAGAAAAAAGTAACAGAAGTACAGGCAGGTGATATCTGTGCTGTAGTAGGTTTTGATGCTTTCCAGATCGGAGATTCTTTCGTAGATCTTGAAAATCCTGAGCCATTGGAAAGAACTGCAATTGATGAGCCTACATTGAACATGACGTTCTCTATCAACAATTCACCTTTCTTTGGTAAAGATGGTAAATACGTTACTTCAAACCACCTTAAAGAAAGATTAACTAAGGAATTAGAGAAAAACCTTGCATTAAGAGTTCAGCAGACTGATGATGCAAATACTTTCCTTGTATTTGGTAGAGGTATTCTTCACTTATCAGTTTTGATCGAAACCATGAGAAGAGAAGGTTACGAAATGACAATTGGCCAGCCACAGGTTATCCTGAGAGAAATTGACGGAGTAAGCTGTGAGCCTTATGAATCTTTAGTAGTAGACGTTCCTGAAGAATTTGCTTCAAG
Source organism: Chryseobacterium gleum (assembly GCF_900636535.1). Taxonomy (NCBI): domain Bacteria; kingdom Pseudomonadati; phylum Bacteroidota; class Flavobacteriia; order Flavobacteriales; family Weeksellaceae; genus Chryseobacterium; species Chryseobacterium gleum. Next base: position 1,140,349 of record NZ_LR134289.1, on the reverse strand, counting down.
AGTTATCGATTTGGCTACACAAAGAAAAGGTGATCTTCACATCATGGAAACTAAAGGAGAAATGCAGCATATGGAGTTCGAAATTCCTTCAAGAGGATTGATCGGATTACGTTCTCAGATGTTGACAGCTACTGCCGGTGAAGCTATTATGGCACACCGTTTCACAGAATACAAGCCTTTCAAAGGAGCTATTCCGGGAAGAAACAATGGTGTATTGATCAGCAAAACTACAGGTCCGGCTACAGAATACTCAATCAACAAACTACAGGATAGAGGTAAATTCTTCGTTGATCCGGGTGAGGAAATCTACACAGGAATGATCGTTGGAGAACAGAACAAGCCTGGAGATTTGGTAGTAAATATCGTAGAAGCAAAACAGCTGAACAACATGCGTGCTGCCGGAAAAGATAAGGATACAGGAGTTGCTCCGAAAATCTTATTCTCACTGGAAGAATGTATGGAATACATCCAGGCTGATGAAGCTATTGAGGTTACTCCGAATTTCATCAGAATGAGAAAGAAAATCCTTTCTGAAGAAGAAAGAAAAAGAGTAGAAAGATCTGCAAAAGCATAAGAAATTCTTGCTATATATCCAAAAGCCCCGAAATTTTCGGGGCTTTTGTTTTTTTAAGGCCATATTGTCAAATTGTTGAATGAATATTTTACATTTTTATTCCAATTATATATTATTTTTTAAATATTTATCATTTATATTTTTATTCTTATGGGGATAATTTATCTTTTTTCTGAATTTAGCTAACGAACGATTGTTAGTTTTCGAATTTATTGTATGTTTGAGAATAACTAAACACACATCTAATGAGAAAAATTCTATCCTTATCTTATTTATTATGGTTCTTATCAGTATGTCCATTGTCAGCACAGAATGAAACTAAAACTGATACATTATCCTCAGCTCAAACAACAACTCTTTCCAAAAGTAGACATGAAAAGCTGGTCGACTTAGACTTTTATGGATTTATCAGGAACGATGCTTTTTATGATACAAGGCAAAACATTGGTGCCGGTGAAAATCTGGTTCCGCTTTATCCAAAAGACAAGTTAACCGATATATATGGAAAAGATATTAACAATGCACCGAAATTTCATATGCTTTCAGTGCTTTCAAGAGTCGGGATTAATGCAAAAGGACCAGAAGTTTTAGGCTCAAAGACGGCAGCCATTTTGGAAGCCGAATTCTTTGGTTCAACAGAAGCAGGGATCAATGAACTGAGATTACGGCATGCCTATGTTACCTTTGATTGGGATAAAACACAATTGGGAATTGGGCAGTACTTGCATCCGATGGTTGTTTTAGATTGTTTGCCTAATGTGGTAAACTATGGTACAGGTGCCCCCATATTTGCTCTGAATAGAAATCCTCAGATAAGACTTACCCAAAAAATAGGATCTAAATTTAAAGTAATTGCCGCTGTTAATGCGCAACGTGATTTTACCCCCAATACTTCTCCGTACAGAGACAGCGGCTTGCCATCTTCACATCTCCAGCTTCAATATAAATCAGAAAAACTGGTTGCCGGAATGGCAGGACAGTATGAGGTTTTGAAACCCCAACTTTCTTCCGGTACACCTCCGGTAGCTAATGATAACCGTTTGGAAAGTTTTACTACAATGGCATATGCAAAGGTCATTACAAAGCCATTAACGATCAGTGCTTCAGTTATGTTGTCCCAGAATTCAGCTTCCATGGTAATGCTCGGCGGGTTTGTAGGGTATTCTGCCCCTAAAGAACCGGATATTTTTCATACAATGAATACCAGAAGTGCATGGATTGATTTTCAGCAGACTACGGATAAGAAATTCTTATTTGGGCTTTTTGGAGGAATCGTGAAAAATAGGGGAACCCGGGAAACCGTAGAGGGAAGAACTGCGAATGCTTATGGCGTTACGGCCTCCTGGGGGGCAATATCCGCAACATCTGGGGGCAGGAGTGTAGATCATCTATGGCGCGTGGTCCCGCGTGTAGACTGGTCACTCAGTAAAGCCATCAAGCTCAGATTTGAAGTAGAAAATACAGTAGCTGTTTGGGGAGATGCCCAAAGCAGTGGACGGGGAATTGGAAATGAGTACACAGCAATAAATAACCGTTTTCATCTTGCTACTTTCTTTATGTTTTAGATTCTGTTTAAACAAATAAAAAATACAAATAACAAAATATGGATACAATAAGAATTACCCCTCAAAATAAAATATTTACTATCATTATAGCATCATCCGCAGGAACTCTGATTGAGTGGTATGACATGTTTCTTGCCATACTCCTTGCAGGTACACTGTCAGTAAACCTATTTCCAGCCGGAGAATCTCATTTTCTGGAAACATTGGCCGTTGTGGTTTCATCATTTATGTTCAGGCCTATTGGTTCTCTTATCTTCGGCAATATTGGAGATAGAATAGGGAGAAAATCTTCCTTTCTTCTGTCTCTGGTTCTAATGGGTGTTTCCACATTTTTAATAGGCTGTATTCCTCATTTTTCCACTATAGGTTGGGCGGCTCCCATTCTTTTGCTGATTTGCAGGCTGATGCAGGGGCTTGCTATCAGTGGTGAATATGCAGGTGCGGTAATATATGTAGCAGAGCATGCCCCTGCTCATAAGAGGGGATTTTATACTGGATTTATACAGGCTACGGTTCCGGTTGGTCTTTTGGTTTGTCTTGGCATTATTTTTATTGTAAAAAGTATAATGTCCGAATCAGATTTTACTGCTTATGGGTGGAGAATTCCCTTTCTTTTAAGTTCTGTTTTGGTACTGCTTAGCTTTTTTGCAAGAAAAAAACTTCATGAAAGTCCGGTTTTTGAAGAGCTTAAAAAAGCCGGGAAAACGAGCAAAGCCCCGATAAAAGAAGCTTTTACTACAAAAGGTAATATCAGAACAATGTTAAAAGCTATATTCGGGGGTAATGCCGCGCAAAGTTCAGTAATGCAGACCAGTCTTTTTGTAACCTTGTTTTTTATGCAGCGTGCTGTAAAACTGGAAGAAAATACAGTTTTATTGATCACCGGTGTTGTTACACTTTTGAGTACCTATTTTTATCAGTATTTTGGTGCTTTAAGTGATAAGATAGGTCGCAAAAAAGTTCTGATTGGAGGGTTGATTTCTAGTCTGATTATGATTCCGCTTTCTTTTTACCTTTTCATGGAAATTGGAAATCCGGATGAACTTACCGAGGTACATGCTATTAGTAATAGTGCAGTTTTACAGATAATGGGAGTCAGTTTTCTGCTTTCCGTTGCAGGAGCTGCTACCTATGGGCCGCTGGGTGCTTTTATGCTTGAAATTTTTCCCACAAAAATAAGATATACAAGTATGGGATTCTCCCAGAATATGGGAAACGGTTGCATAGGAGGAGCTACCACCTTTATAACCGAGCTTATAAAAACATCCTTTATGGTAAGTGCCGCATTGTCTCCTTTTATTGGTTTAATTTATCCTGTCTTTCTGGTTGTGGTTGCCATTATCGTTAATGTGTTGTTTATTCCTGAAACGTACAAGACAAATCTTACAGAATCATGACGAATAAAAACTATCTGATTATTTAAAAACATATTAAAAATGTAAAAATAATCAGTAAAAATATTTTATTTGTACTGATCATATTTTTAAGAAACTTTAGCTTTTCAAATTCGGATAAATGATCTTTATATTCTTAGCTTTGTACTTTTAATATCTTAGAATTTCCTTCTTCAAGAACCCAATATGAAAATCAGTAATTTAAAAGTAGTTTATCTGCTGGGTGTTTTGGCATCTTTCAGTACTGCATGTTCCGTTCAGAACAATGTTGTAAAAACACCTTCCACGAAGAATCCGACAAAACCCGCCAACAATACCAATCCGCCAAAAGTAAATCCTGCAGCTACAAATCCTGCAACAGGAACTGCTGCATCAACCGAAGATAATTTCAGAACCAATCTTCCGGAAATTAAAAGAGAATTCCGTGGTGCATGGATTGCGAGTGTGGCCAATATCAACTGGCCTTCAAGAAATGACCTTACAGTAGAGCAGCAGAAAGCAGAGGCAATCAGTATGCTTGATATGTTGAAAGATAACAACTTCAATGCAGCTATCTTTCAGATCAGACCTTCTGCAGATGCCCTTTATACAAGCAATATCGAGCCATGGTCATATTTCCTGACCGGAGAAACGGGAACTGCACCTTCTCCCAACTATGATCCGCTTCAGTTCTGGATAGAAGAAGCCCATAAAAGAGGTCTTGAACTGCATGTATGGTTAAATCCATACCGTGCACACCATACCAATGGTGGTGCCGTCAATAAACTGTCTATGGTCAATAAATTGTCCGATATTGTTGTCAGATTAAAGAACGGAATGTACTGGTTTGATCCTGCTAATCCGAAAACCCAGGGACATGTATCAAATATTGTAAAGGATATCGTAAAAAGATATGACATTGATGCCATTCATTTTGACGATTATTTCTATCCATATGCAACTTATAACAAAGGCGCAGATTTTCCTGATAATGCAAGCTGGAATGCTTATGTAAGCAGCGGAGGTACTTTATCCAGAGCAGATTGGAGAAGAGACAATGTAAATAAATTTGTGGAACGTATTTACAAAGAAATTCACGCAGAAAAAAATAATGTAAGATTCGGGATCAGTCCGTTTGGAATATGGAAACCTGGATATCCTGCAGGAATTGTAGGCTCTTCACAATATGACGAGCTGTATGCAGATGCTAAATTGTGGTTAAATAAAGGATGGGTAGATTATTTCTCACCACAGCTGTATTGGCCTATTGATTCCAAAGGACAGAGTTTTGAGGCCCTGTTGAGTTGGTGGCAGTCTGAAAATACCATGAACCGTCACTTATGGCCGGGACTGAATACTGTTGAGATCAAGGTTTCAGACCGTCCAACGGAAATTAAAAACCAAATTGACATTTCAAGAAATATCCTGAAAAATGATGCCGGGGAAATTCACTGGAGTATTGCAGGACTTACCAGAAATCCAAATATGCTTCCTGCTTTGAAAAGCGGTCCATATAACGAAAAAGCATTGGTGCCGAAATCTCCATGGATAAAAGCTGCCCCGTTGCAGACTCCTACATTGTTTATTGCTGATAACGGAAGCTTTGTGCAGACAAGCTGGAGTACAAAAAATGCTGCTGATGTATTCCTGTGGGTACTTTTTACTCAGTACAACGGAGTATGGCAAACAGAAATAGTAACGCTGGATACCCTTTCAAAAGATATTCCTAAGTCTAAAGACGGTAAAAAACTGAATGCAGTAGCCATTAAAGCCGTCGACAGATTAGGAAATGAAAGTGATTATACAGCAAGAAGAATTAAATAGTGGTATAAGACCCGCTCCAATAGGTCATTGCGAACCTTTAGGTGAAGCAATCTCAACAATAAATTTAAAACCCGGTTCTCAGACAGAACCGGGTTTTATTTTAGAATAACTATAAATTATTAATTTAAAATATTGAAAACCAGTTGTATTTTAAAGTGTATTGAGTGTTTTAAAGTAAAATAGAAACTTTATCGGAATCATTTTTGCATAGATTACTCCATAATCACCAAAATATAACATTATGAATACCAAAAGACTTTCCGACAACATGGAAAAGGCATTAAGCGATCAGATGAACAAGGAAATTCACGCGTCACACGTTTTTTTATCCTATGGAATTTGGGCTGATGATAAAGGATATCAGGGAATTGCCAATTTCCTTTACCGCCATGCTCAGGAAGAAAGAAATCATTCAATCAAATTCATGGAATATATTTTAAACAGAGGAGGAAAACCAAAAGTAGAAGCTATCCCGGCTCCTCCCGCAGATCCTGAAAATCTTACTGCTTGTTTTGACGGGGTTTTTAAGCATGAAGTAGACAATACAACCGCTATTTACAGAATTGTAGACCTTTCCATGGAAGAAAAGGACTGGGCAACATGGAATTTTATGCAATGGTTTGTACAGGAACAGATTGAAGAAGAAACATTAGCTCAGAATTTAATTGATAAATTGAAAATTGCTGGCGGTGACAGAGCTACTGATGAATCTTTATTTACTTTAGATAAAACTTTACAGGAAGCACCCAATGAAGTTCCGCTGGCTCAGGAAGCTACCGGAGACAATCCTTAAGGTCGTTCGGTGAAATCCAAACTTTTGAAAATCTGTCAGAACACTGGCAGATTTTTTTTGTAAACTAACTTTATCTATTTTTGAATAAACTAATAAATATGAGTGATAAATTTGATTTAATTTTTCCAAATGCTAATGCTTTTTATTCATATTATAATGAAAATGAAGACGAACTAGTAAAGTTATATGATCTTTCTTTAATTAATATATTTACTGGCGCTAATAACAGTGGTAAAAGTAGACTTATAAGAACTTTTCTAGATTCTAATACTATTTATTATGAACATAAATCTTTATTAAAAGAATATCTTACAGAATTTAATGAATTAATTAATAGTAAAAAATTTGGTGGGGTTAATAGCAATAACAATGTACTTTTTAATTCATTTCAAAATGATCGAGATGAAGTAGTGTTTAAAATTTTGAATTACTCTGATTTACAGATGGATATGTTGAGTGGGGTTGATTTTAATTTAAATGTTTTTAGGCTTTTAACAGAAAACTTTCATAGACTTTCTCTTAATTATTTTGGAAGTAATGGCTTTATCCAATTGCAAGGAGAGGATAAAGAAAGGATTAGTTTTTTGTTAATGCAAATAAAAAAAATGCTGCAACAAGATTTTTTTGAAGAAAAGAAAAAAATATTTATTCCAACTCTTAGAACAGCTCACTCTATTTTTCAAAAAAAAACGGATAAAAGCTTTTCAAAAATCTCAACGGATATTTTAAAAGAAACAATTGTAAAAAGTTATAATTTAAATGATGAAAAAGTAGAAATTTTTACTGGAATGGATTTGTATTATCAAATTGTAAATGTAAGAAATGATATAAAAGATAAAAGAGAAGGATTTGAAAAATTTGAAGAATTTTTATCTCAAAATTTTTTCCATGGTAAGCGTGTTGAAATTGTTGCAAAATTTAATATTTATGATAAACACAATGGCAAAGATGATTCTGAAATAATAAATGTTTTCATTGATGAGGAAAGTAAAGATTTACACGAACTAGGTGATGGTATTCAAGCCTTATTTATTTTAATGTACAAGATTTATACTTGCGATAATAAAAGTGTTATTTTTATTGATGAACCTGAGATTAACTTGCATCCTGGAATGCAACGGTTATTTTTAGAACAGATAACGAATAATAAATTTCTAAAAGAAAAGGAGATAATTTATTTCATCTCTACACATTCAAACCATTTCTTAGATTTAACAATTGAAAAAGATGATATTTCTATTTTTTTATTTAATAAAGTAAATAAAGATAAATTTATTGTCAAGAATGTTAACCATGGAGATAATTCAGCACTTCAATATCTTGGAGTAACTAATTCTTCTGTATTTCTAGCTAATTGTTCTATATGGGTTAAGGGAATTTCTGATAGAAACTATTTGAAAGCATTTTTAAAAGCATATTGTAAAGCTAATTCAAATAAAATATATCCTAAGGAAGATATTGAGTTTGCATTCATTGAATATGCTGGCAGTAATATTGATCATTATAATTTTGATGAAATCGAATTAAAAGAAAAAATAAATGCTTTTTCAATTAATAATAAAATATTCTTAATTTCTGATTATGACGGACCATATAAAAATGAAAAGCATGCTATTTATGAAGAAATAGAAAAAGAAAATAATAATTTTAAATATCAGACAACTAAGGATTATAGAGAAATAGAGAACTTATTACCATTTAGCGTTTGGGATAAAATTTTAATTAACTTTTGTGATAAGAGAAAAGTGAAAAGAGAAGAAGATTTTGAGAGAGTACAGGCAGAAATTTCAATATCTCTAAAAAAGAAAAAAATAGAAGCTTATAAAACAACCTATATTGGAAAATTATTAAAAGATATTAAAACTAATGTTCCTGAATTGAATAAAATTTGGGATAAAGCAGAAGGGACTTTAATGAACAAATCTGAAGTAAGTTTTAAAGTTTTAGAATTAACCGAACAAGGGAAAATTACTTGGGAAGATTTTAAAACAAACCCTAAAATAGTTTCCATAATACAGAATCTATATGATTTTATTCAAAAATCTAATTATAGGTAAATCATTTTTTATTACGGTTAAACTTCACTATCTTTGCACGCTGAAAGTTCAAGAATAAAAGTAATAGAGTGCGATAAACTCTAAACTTTAAACATTGAACTTTAGACTCTAAACCTTAAACTTTGAATTTTACAATATGAAATGTGGAATCGTAGGCCTGCCGAATGTAGGTAAATCAACTCTTTTTAACTGTCTGAGTAACGCTAAGGCTCAGTCTGCAAACTATCCTTTCTGTACTATTGAGCCGAACCTGGGAACGGTTTCTGTACCGGATCAGAGATTGTTTGAACTGGAAAAAATCGTAAAACCTGAGAGAGTTTTGCCAGCTGTAGTTGAGATTGTTGATATTGCAGGTCTTGTGAAGGGAGCCAGCAAAGGAGAAGGATTGGGGAACCAGTTCTTAGCCAATATCCGCGAGTGTGAAGCGATTATTCACGTTTTAAGATGTTTTGATAACGGTAATATTGTTCACGTAGAAGGTTCAGTAGATCCGTTAAGAGATAAAGAAATTATTGATATTGAGCTTCAGCTGAAAGACCTTGAAACAGTAGGAAAAGCAGTTGAGAAAGCTAAAAAGTTCATCAAGTCAGGGAAGAAAGAAGATATCCTTACTTACGAAACTCTTCAGAACTTACAGAAATTCCTTGAGGATGGTAAAAATGCAAGAGAATTCGCTACTGATGATTTTACAAAATCAATTATCGGAGAAGTTCAGTTATTAACCAATAAGCCGGTACTTTACGTTTGTAATGTGGATGAAAATTCTATCAAAAACGGAAATGAATGGATTGGTAAGATTGAAGAAATGGCTCAGAATGAAGGTGCAGAAGTAGTTGTATTGGCTGCACAGATTGAAGCTGATATCAACGAGCTTGAAACTTTTGAAGAAAGAGAAATCTTCCTTGAAGAATTAGGGCTTACAGAACCGGGAGTTAACCGTTTGATCAGAAAAGCTTATGATCTTTTAAAACTTCAGACTTATTTTACAGCTGGAGTAAAAGAAGTAAGAGCATGGACTATCGGACAGGGTTGGACTGCTCCACAGGCTGCAGGAGTTATTCACACAGACTTCGAAAAAGGATTTATCCGTGCAGAAGTAATTAAGTATAACGATTTTATCAGCTACGGGTCAGAAGCAAAAGTAAAAGAAGCCGGAAAACTTTCTGTAGAAGGTAAAGAATATATTGTACAGGATGGTGACATCATGCACTTTAGATTCAATGTATAAATAAAAGTATTAAAGTTAGTTATAAAGAAAAGCGCTTCCATGTATTTGGGAGCGTTTTTTGCTTTTAGGAGCTCGCCGTTTTAATTTATTTTGTAATTGAAAATAAGATACACTGCATAAAAAACTGCCCCCTGAAATCAGAAAGCAGTTCTTGTTATTTTATCTTATATACCTGTATCGAATCTGCATTTTGCTTCTATACAAGCTGGAGAGAAAACCACACAGTTATTGACTATATCTGTACATCTTAACTGTGATTGACCACCTCTACACTGTGGCTCATAGCATGATGGATGAGTTTGTGTGCATATTGTTCCATTTTGTATGCTACATATCATTACACCTCCTTTAATGGTTTTCAACTCTTTTTTATTGAGTTTTTTACCATTATTTAAATGTTGATTTCTCATTCGTTGAAGTTTTTATGGTTTAGTTTTTTCTTTACTACAATTCAATTCCGGGCTGGCATTGTATTTCCGCACAGGTAAAAGAATATTTTTTGCAGGTTAGGTCCGGAAGCAGGCACATTTCTTTTCCACCTGTAATTACTCTTAATTGTTTTTTGTTCAGTTTTTTCCCTTGTTTTAAATTTTTGTTTTCCATTGTTTTGATTTTTAGTGAGTTAGTTTTAACGAATGTATTAAAAATAAATGAAATATATCACGATGCTTAGAAAAAAATGAGATTTTTTTTAATATCTTATTACAATTGATATAAATTTTAAAATGATTCTAAATCTTATTCAGCATAAAAATAAAATGTTCTACTTTAGATATTTATTTGAAACCGGCTGTTTCATAACTTCGTATATTTGAATTTTACAAATCATTTGTGATGGAAAAAGTAGCACATACTTCACTGGAAGACTTTTACAGGGAAATGGCCGCCAAGCTGGGCAAAGACCTTGAAAGCATTTTTCCGAAAGGACTTCATAAAGACATCGGTCACTTTAATGTTTTCGATATTGCCCAAACTATAGAACGGGCAAAAACCACTTCGGAAATGCCTTATAACAGAAGAAAATACTATAAAATCAGTTTTATAAAAGGCAGAAACAGGGCAGAATATGCAGACAAGGTAATTTCTATACAACAGAATGCCTTATTATTTGCAACCCCAAAAGTTCCTTATCACTGGATACCTGAAGATCCGGATCAGTCAGGGAGTTTCTGCGTATTTACAGAAGATTTTTTCATTAAGGACAAATCTTATTACCACCTTGAAGATCTTCCCATTTTTCAACCTGGAGGAATACCTGTCTTTGAAATTGATGATGAACTTGCAGAAGAGATTGAAAACCTTTTTAAAAAAATAAAAAAAGAAATTGAATCTGATTACGTATTTAAATATGATCTGATTCGAAACTATGTGCTGGAATTAATCCACTATGGGCAGAAATTACAGCCCGCTTCCAAAATTTCAGCATCCAATGATGCTTCCATGCGGGTGGTTTCTTTATTTATAGAATTGCTGGAAAGACAGTTTCCTATCGAATCATGGGAGCAGAGACTGCAATTGAAGTCAGCTAAAGATTATGCTGACCGGCTGGCGGTTCATGTCAATTATCTGAATAAAAGATTAAAAGAAAGCACGGGAAAAACAACTACGGAATTTATTTCTGACCGTATTGTTCAGGAAGCTAAAATACTTTTGAAGCAGACAAGGTGGAATGTTTCCGAAATTTCTTATGCTTTGGGATTTGAAGAAGTTGCCCACTTTTCCAATTTCTTCAAAAGAAAAACAACTTTTACTCCATTGGAATTTCGCTCCTGATTTGAATTTTGCAAATTTCAGATTGATTCAGACAAACACTTCAATCCTGAAATGTCTCAACTTTGTATCATCAAAATAATCAAAATACAATGAACACAAAAACAAATATCGCACTGGTAACCGGAGGAAGCCGTGGATTGGGGAAAAATTCAGCCCTTAAAATTGCTCAGAAAGGATTAGACGTTATCATTACATACAGAAGCAACAAAGAAGAGGCGGAAGCTGTGGTTAGTGAAATAAAATCGATGGGGAGAAATGCCATTGCATTTCAGCTGGACACCAAAGACATAAAAAGTTTCGATGCTTTTGTAAAAGATGTGACAGATCATCTGAAAGAAAACACCGGAAGTACCCACATTGATTATCTTATCAATAATGCAGGTACAGCTTTATATTCACCAATTACCGAAGTTACGGAAGAGCAGCTGGATGATGTGGTAGACATTCACTTCAAAGGCGTATTTTTCCTGACTCAGAAATTTTTGCCATTTATCAATGATGGAGGAGGGATTATCAATATATCTTCAGGATTGGCAAGATTTGCAACACCAGGGTCTTCTGTCTACGGATCAATAAAAGCCGGGGTAGAAATGCTGACAAAATATATGGCTAAAGAGTTGGGGCCGAGAAAAATCAAAGCAAATGTGGTGGCTCCGGGAGCAATTGAAACTGATTTCGGCGGGGGAAGAGTGAGAGATAATGAAGAAATCAACGCAATGGTAGCTGGTGCAACAGCCCTGGGAAGAGTAGGTTTGCCGGATGATATCGGTGGAGTGGTAGCTTTCCTGTGCACAGAAGATGCCAGATGGATCAACGGACAAAGAATTGAGGTTTCCGGAGGAATGTTTTTGTAACATTTGAAGGGCCTGTCATATTAAAAGAATCAGCCGGCTCATTTTGAGCCGGCTGATTCTTTTTTTTAACCTATTGTCATTAGATCTTTGAAAGATTCTCGAGAGCCTTTTCCAGAGTCTCTTTTTTCTTGGCAAAACATAACCTGATAACATTTTCATTCAGTTTATTTTTATAAAAAGATGAGAAAGGAACACTGGCTACCTTATGGTTAATGGTAAGTTCAGAGGCAAAATCAAAATCATTTTTATCCGAAATCTTATCATATTTTACTGCCTGAAAATAAGTTCCTTCACAATCCAGCAGTTCAAACGAAGTTCCTTCCAGTCCTTTTCTCAGAAAATCTCTTTTTTCCTGGAAAAATTGGCTTAGCTGACTGTAATGTTCATCATTTTTCATGTATTCAGCCAATGCCAGCTGGATTGGAGTATTTACACAAAATACATTGAACTGATGAACCTTTCTGAATTCATCCGTAAGGCTTTTAGGAGCTGCACAATAACCGACTTTCCAGCCTGTGACATGGAAAAGCTTTCCAAAAGAGGCTACAAGCAGGCTTCTTTCTTTCAGCTCAGGATATTTGCATATGCTTACATGCTGCTTTCCGTCAAAAACAATATTTTCATACACTTCGTCGCTCAAAATAAGAATGGAAGTTCCCTTTACCAGCTCAATCAGCTCCCGTATATCATTTTCTTTCAGGATTTTTCCTGAGGGATTATTAGGATTATTAAGAATGATCATTCTGGTTTTTTCGCTGACAAGCTTTTTTACTGCAGTCCAGTCGATTTCATAATCGGGAGCTTTCATTTCAAAACGTTTCACAACACCTCCGAAAAGCTCTACAGTAGGTTCATAACAATCATAAGCCGGCTCGAAAATAATCACTTCGTCATCTTTTTTTACAAAAGAAGCAATCGCTGTAAAAATAGCCTGAGTTCCACCTGCAGTGACAGTTATTTCAGAATCCGGATGATAAATTGCCTGATGGCTGTTTTCAATTTTTCTTGCAATCTCTTCCTTTAAGCCGATCATTCCGCCGAGAGGGGCATACTGATTGAAGCCTTTTTTGATAAAATGATCTACATAATTCAGCAGTTCAGGATCAGGCATAAAATCAGGAAAACCCTGAGACAGGTTGATCGCTTCATTTTCATTGGCAAGCTGAGTCATCTGGCTGAAAATAGTAGTTCCTACATTGGAAAGTTTTGATAAAGGAAGTTGTATCATAAAAACAGTTTTGTTGATCGAATTTAATGAAATATTTAAAACAGTTTGAACTTAGGACAATAAAAATCGGAAAATAGTAAAGGTAAAGCCAATATCCGTTAAAGCCTTATAAGTTTCAATGCGAAAATTATTTTAAACATTTGTTTAAATTTTCCTTTTGAATCAGCATAAATATATCTACATTTGTTTGATAAACAACCATTAAAAACGATGACAATGAAGATTAAGAAAACAGAGTTTCCTGAAAAATCCGTTTTATCAAAAGGAAAAAAAGAGTTCGATTATATCGATAGTTTTGAAGGAGAATTTGCGCATGGTGGCCGGAATATTGATATCTCAGAAATCGGTAAAGCTTTTTTTACAAGCGGACCTAAATGGGGTAAGAGAATGTTTGCTTTCAGGAATAAAGCAGTGGGAATATTCGGGCTGAAGACCGGCTCTGAATCTGAAACGCAGCAAAAAGAACAGGGTTTTAAATGTGAAGTAGGTGAGCGTGCGGGGCTTTTTAAGGTGTTTGATAAAACCAGCAATGAAATTGTTCTGGGAGAAGATGATAAGCACCTGGATTTCAGAGTATCTCTTTTAGTTGACAGGAGTAAGGTGCATCCTGATGAACATTCACTTACCATTTCCACTACCGTAAAGTATCATAACTGGCTGGGTGTGCTTTATTTTCTGCCTGTACGGCCTTTCCATAAGCTTATTGTACCTGCTATGCTGAAAAATATAATTGTACAGCTGGAAAATAAAAAATAAAATATTGATCTGTGAATACAAAAGTAATAGTCGTCCTGTAATTGTAAACATCTTAATGAAAATTTTCAGAGTTAAAATGAATTTTATTGCTTTTGTATGTCGACTAATTTAAAGCGCTTAAAAATCAATGAGTATTCTTCTCACTGAACAATAAAAGTTAGGAAAAAATGACCTTTAAAATTCGGATAATTTTGGACAATTTTGTATTTTTGTATGTTTGCTGAAATCATATATGTCACAAGAAATAAATCCAACCTATTCCGAAGATAATATCAGAACCCTCGATTGGCAGGAACACATCCGTCTGCGCCCCGGTATGTACATCGGGAAGCTCGGTGACGGGTCTTCCGCTGATGACGGTATTTATATCCTGTTAAAAGAAATCCTTGATAACTCTATTGATGAGTTCAGGATGAGAGCAGGAAAAAGAATTGAAATAAAACTGGACGACGGAAAAGTCACAATCCGTGACTTCGGACGTGGTATTCCACTGGGGAAAGTTGTTGATGCGGTTTCAAAAATGAATACCGGAGGTAAGTACGACAGTAAGGCTTTTAAAAAATCTGTAGGATTGAACGGGGTGGGTACCAAAGCGGTAAATGCCCTTTCAGATTACTTCAGAGTCCGCTCTTTCCGTGACGGAAAAATGAAAGCCGCCGAATTCTCCCGTGGTATGATCAAGGAAAACTTTGAGGAGAAAGAGACTTCAGACAGAAACGGGACTGAAATTTCTTTTATCCCTGATGGAGAAATCTTCCTGCATTTCAAGTACAGAAAAGAGTATATCGAAAGAATGCTCCGAAACTATGCATATCTGAATCCGGGACTTAAAATTCTTTTCAACGGAGAAACCTATTACTCTGAAAACGGTCTTAAAGACTTATTGGAAGAAGAGCTGGAAAGTGATATCCTTTATCCGATTGTCCATTTAAAGGATGATGATATTGAGGTGGCTATTACCCATTCTGACAAATCTCAGACAGAAACCTATTTCTCGTTCGTTAACGGACAGAATACAACGCAGGGAGGTACACACCTTAATGCATTCCGTGAAGCATATGTAAAAACGGTTCGTGAGTTTTTCAATAAAAGTTTTGATGCTTCGGACATCAGAAAATCTATTATTGCAGCAATCTCAATCAATGTAGAAGAGCCGGTTTTCGAGTCTCAGACCAAAACAAAATTAGGATCTAATGACATGGGACCGAACGGACCTACAGTCAGAACCTTCATTATCGATTTCCTTAAAAGCAAACTGGACAATTTTTTACATAAAAATCCAGAAATAGCAGAAGCAATTCAGAGAAAAATCTTAATTTCCGAAAGAGAAAGAAAGGAACTTTCAGGAATTCAGAAGCTGGCAAGGGAAAGAGCTAAAAAAGTATCGCTTCACAATAAAAAGCTTCGTGACTGCAGACAGCATTATAACGATCAGAAAGCCGAGAGAAAAGGGGATACCCAGATCTTCATTACCGAAGGAGATTCGGCATCAGGATCTATTACAAAATCCAGGGATGTAGAAACGCAGGCAGTATTTTCACTGAAAGGTAAACCTCTTAACTGTTATGGGCTTACCAAGAAAGTGGTATATGAAAATGAAGAATTTAACCTTCTTCAGGCAGCTCTAAATATTGAAGAAAGTCTGGAAGACCTAAGATATAACCAGGTAATTATTGCTACCGATGCCGATGTTGATGGGATGCACATCCGGTTGCTGATGATTACTTTCTTCCTGCAGTTCTTTCCGGATCTGATTAAAAACGGACATCTTTATATCCTTCAGACTCCTTTATTCAGAGTAAGAAATAAAAAAGAAACCCGATATTGCTATACAGAACAAGAAAGAGTAAAAGCCTTAAACGAACTGGGAAAGAATCCTGAGATTACACGATTTAAGGGATTGGGAGAAATTTCTCCGGATGAGTTTAAGCATTTTATTGGTAAAGATATCCGTTTAGAACCTGTAGTAGTAGGAAAAGACCAGACGATTGATCAACTTCTGGAATTTTACATGGGAAAAAACACTCCGGACAGACAAACTTTCATTCTTGAAAACCTTGTTGTAGAAGATGACTCAGATATTGATAAAAAAGAAATTCTGGATGAAGTTGAAAACTAAAACTTGAAACTTAAAAACTGGTTGTAAATACCAGTACATTGACTGAAAAAAACACAATTTTGGATGAAGTAAGAATTATAAAACTTACACAGCCAAAAAAATAAAATGAGACTAAGTAACCGTAATAAAGCATCGATTTATAACTCTCTGAGTACGTTGCTTTTGATGATAACCATGTTTGGTATAATAGCATTTATTGCTAATGAATACCGGTTTAACGCAATAGGTAATGAAAGTTATTTATTGATTGTTATACCCATTCTGCTGCTGATCATATTTTACATCAGCGGGAGGCAGATTTTTGAATATGACAGCGATGGAGAAGCTTTGAATTTTAAAAACAGGAATATTATTCCTTTTTTGGATAAGCCTCTTCACGATGAATTTCCAAAATACAAACTGGTAAAATATGATGTGGTCAGTATTCTCTTTTTCAAAAGATTATACATTACCGTTTCCAGCAAAAATAATGGTTCTACGATACTTAAGTACCAGATCTCTTATTTGAGTAGAAAAGAAGTAAACGATTTAAAACTTTCTCTGAACAAAGTAGTGAAAGCTAATAAAGATAAAAAAACAGATGACGACAGAAGAATATTCGCATGAGGGTGAAAGCTTAAAAAAAGTTTCCGGTTTATACAAAGACTGGTTCCTTGATTATGCTTCCTATGTAATTTTGGATAGAGCTATCCCTTCGATATATGATGGTTTAAAACCCGTTCAGCGAAGAATTATGCACTCTATGCGGGAACTGGAAGACGGCCGTTACAATAAAGTGGCCAATATCGTGGGAAATACCATGAAATATCACCCGCACGGTGATGCTTCCATTACAGACGCCATGGTGCAGATCGGGCAGAAAGAGCTGTTGATAGATACCCAGGGAAACTGGGGTAATATTTATACAGGAGACTCTGCTGCTGCTGCAAGATATATAGAAGCAAGACTGACTCCTTTTGCGCTGGAGGTGGTCTTTAATCCTAAAACTACGGAATGGACAAAGTCTTATGACGGAAGAAACAATGAGCCTATTGATTTACCTGTAAAATTTCCTTTACTCCTTGCACAGGGTGTGGAAGGTATCGGGGTTGGACTTTCCACCAAAATACTTCCTCATAACTTCAATGAGCTTATCAATGCATCTGTAGCCTATTTAAAAGGTAAAAAATTTGAACTCTATCCCGACTTTTTAACAGCCGGTTATCTCGACGTTTCTGAGTATAACGACGGCCACAGAGGAGGAAAAGTAAGAGCAAGAGCAAAAATTACCCAGACGGATAAGCACACATTGGTGATTTCCGAACTTCCATACTCCAAAACAACAACCGATCTTATTGACTCTATTTTAAAAGCCAATGAGAAAGGAAAGATCAAAATCAAAAAGATTGAGGATAATACTTCAGATAAAGTAGAGATCCTGATTCATATTCATAATGATGTTTCTCCGGATAAAACTATTGATGCCCTGTATGCCTTTACAGACTGTCAGGTAACTATTTCGCCGAATGCCTGTGTTATCGTAGGAGATAAGCCGATGTTCATGAATGTATCTGAGATTCTGAAAATGAATACAGATCATACGGTATCCTTACTGAAAAAAGAACTTGAAATTGAGCTTCATGAACTTCAGGAAAGCTGGCATTTTTCCTCGTTGGAAAGAATTTTCATCGAGAACAGAATTTACCATGACATAGAAGAGGTGAAAACCTGGGAAGATGTATTAAAGACCATTGATGCAGGATTAAAACCTCATACAAAACATCTTTTAAGAGCCGTTACAGAAGAGGATATCTTAAAGCTGACGGAGATCAGAATCAAGAGAATTTCAAGATTTGATTTAGATAAATTTAAAGAAAATATTGCATCGCTGGAAGGTAAGATAGAACAGGTAAAATACAATCTGGAAAACCTGATCGCTTATGCCATTGATTATTATTTAAATATTCAGAAAAAATACGGTAAAGACAAACAGAGAAGAACTGAGCTCAGAATTTTTGATACGATTGATGCTACAAAAGTAGCCGTAGCCAACGAAAAGTTCTATGCGAATTTTGAAGAAGGTTTCATTGGTACATCGCTAAAAAAAGATCAGTATTTGTTTGACTGTTCTGATATTGATGACATCATCACTTTCAGAAAAGACGGAAGTATGAAGGTGGTAAAAGTGGAAGCAAAAACTTTTATCGGAAAAGATATTCTTCACGTTGCCGTATGGAAGAAAAACGATAAAAGGACAGTGTATAATATGATCTACCGTGAAGGCAGGGAAGGACCATATTATATGAAACGTTTCTCTGTAACAGGGGTAACCAGAAATACAGATTATCCGTTAGCTTCAGATAAAAAAGGTTCGGAAACACTGTATTTCTCAGCAAACCCAAATGGAGAAGCAGAAACAGTAACAGTACTTTTAAAGCCGAATCCAAGAATCAGAAAAAATAAAATGGAAATCAATTTCTCTGATCTTGCCATCAAAGGGCGTGATTCCAAAGGAAATCTGGTCACAAAATATGCCGTGAAGAAAGTGGACCTGAAGGAAGAAGGAGTTTCTACCCTGGCTCCAAGAAAGATCTGGTTTGATGATACCGTAAGAAGACTGAATGCAGATGCAAGAGGAACATTACTGGGAAGCTTCAAAGGAGATGACAAAATCCTTACCATCAATACAAACGGTGAAGTAAAACTGGTTTCTTTTGATCTTGGCAACCGTTTTGATGATGAATATCTGGTACTGGAAAAGTGGAAACCTGAACAGCCGATTACCTGCATTTATTATGACGGAGAAAAAGATATTTATTTCATAAAGAGATTCTTACTGGAAAATACAGTAAATGTACAGACATTTATGCCATCTGAACATCCTAAATCCTTTATTGAAAATGTAATTGTTGCCAATGACGCCACAGCAGAAATTATTTTTGCCAAAGATAAAGGAAAAGAACGCGAGCCGGAAGTTGTGAATATTGATGAATTCATTGCTGTAAAAGGAATAAAAGCAATCGGAAACCAGTTTACCAAGTTCAAAGTGAAAGCCATCAATATTACCATTCCTGAACCTGTAGAAGAAGAGCCTGAAGTTTATGAAGATCCTGAACCAACCGGTGATCCTGACGAAGATGGAGGGATGATCGGAGATCTGTTTCAGGATGACGGGAATAATGAAAATGAATAGAGATCTGCCTGTTCCCGCATAATATAAAAAAATATCATGGATATAATTGTTATCATTATCATTGCTGCCACATGTATCTTCAGTTACATGGGGTTCAATAATACAGCATTATTTGAAAAATATAAATTCAATGTCGCGGCTATTGCCAACCGAAAGGAATATGTCAGGCTGATCAGCTCTGCATTTTTGCATGCTGACTTTATGCATTTATTTTTCAATATGCTTTCCCTGTATTTTTTCCAGGGTGTAGTTATTAGTTTCTTTGGTGAAACGGGATTTTTAATCCTTTATTTCGGATCCATGATCCTTGGGAACTTATTCAGTTTGCAGATCTATAAAAATCAGCCGTGGTATTCCGCAATCGGAGCATCTGGAGCAGTTTCAGGAATTATCTTTGCTTCTATAGCAATGGCTCCGAATGAGATCAGTGTCAATTTCTTGCCGGGATGGTTATTCGGAACCCTGTATTTCGGATATTCGGTATATATGATGTTGAATCCAAAGCAGTGGGATAATCTGGGGCACGCAGCCCATCTTGGAGGAGCGTTCTTCGGATTGGTTTACTCTATTGTAATGCATCCGCAGCTGGCCATGAGCAACAGCCTTTTCCTGGGAATAATGTCGCTTCCGCTGATTTATTTAGGATATGAAATCTTTGTAAGGAAACGAATAGGATAAAGACTATTTCAATTAAAATATCAAAACCAATGAACACATCAGAGTTAAACAGTTTCATCGTGATACTTATCTATGGTTCATTGGTTTTGCTTTCTCTGCTGAAGCTGGCTAATCCTTTGAAAGTAAACCATAAGGCTAATTTCTGGTTTGGCATATTTCTTTTTCTGTGGTCTACTTTTTGGCTCGATGAAGTTCTTTTTCTCATTACCGGCTCAATAGTAGAATTTCATTCTCTCTTTTGGGTTAAATTTATTCAGTTTTTTACACCCATTGTTTTTTACTTCAGTGTGTTGTTCTATACCAATCCTTCCTTTACCTTTAAAATCACTGATATAAAGTTTTTATTGCTTCCTGCAGCTTTTCTGGGATGTCTTATAATGGTAAAACTGGGGTATGAAACACCGTTTCAGTACATAAGTATTATTTTAATCCTGATACAGGCTTTTTTCTATACCCTGCTTTCCTATATTACCATCAGAAAACATCAAAGGAGAATCCAGCAGTTTTCCTCCAACACGGAAGGGATCAATCTGAACTGGCTGGAGTATATTATCCTGGTAATGCTTATCGTAAACATCATCTATATCATTTATAACCTGTTCTACGATCCGAAATCCCTGAATTTCTTTATCAACACTGTTTTTTTACTCGTGATCTACTGGGTAGGATACTACTCTATGAAACAAAGAGAGATTTATCCTCTGGAAGAAAAACAGAGAGAAGAACTGATCTCCATTAATGAAGATTCCGGCTCGGAAGAAGTAAAGAGAAAACTGATTTCTGATGAGGAATTGTTAAAAATTAAAATTTCCCTTCAAACTCTAATGGAAGTGCAGAAGCCTTATCTTGATAGTGAACTGAATCTCATCAGGCTGGCAGAAATGCTGTCCGTCTCTACCCATCATTTATCTTACGTCATCAATACAGGCTTCGGGAAAAATTTCTTTCAATATGTCAATGAATACAGAGTAGACTATGCCAAAAAACTTCTAAAAGAGCCGGACAGCAAATTATCCATTCTGGGAATCGCTTACGAATCCGGGTTCAATTCCAAAACCTCCTTTAATACAACCTTTAAAAAAGTAACCGGGCAAACTCCTTCTGAGTTTAAAAAATAAGTTCAGTTTTATAAGTTTTAACTTTTTAATGAGTTTAAATTATTGATTTTTAACTCATTGAGTTTTGAGTGTTTTTTATTTTAAAATACGTTCGTCCGGATAAAACTGAACATCAGAACGTTGTTCACATGATAGCTTTGTACCATAAAATGTAAACTTATGGATACCAAAGAATCATATGCGGTAGTGACGGGAGCAAGCCAGGGACTTGGAAAATCATTTGCTGAACATCTTGCAAAACAAAAGATCAACCTTATCCTTGTAAGTCTTCCGCATCAGAATCTCAAAGAGCTTTCCCGGGAACTCGAAAAGCTCTATGAAGTAAAAGTTCAGTATTATGAAACAGATCTTTCCGTGAATGAAAATGTCATGAAACTTACCGAATGGCTCAATCAGTCTTTTGCCATTCATATCCTGATCAATAATGCCGGACTTGGCGGAACTAAAAAATTCACGGAAGCCTCTTCTGATTATATCAATACCATTTTGCAGGTAAATGTTGCGGCTACTTCTTTAATTACCCATCAGCTTCTTCCCAATCTTTTAAAACAACCCGAAGCTTACATCCTGAATGTTTCAAGTATGGCAGCATTTTCTCCGATAGGCTTTAAGACGGTATATCCGGCATCCAAAAGTTTTATCCATTCCTTTTCAAGAGGGCTGCGCGAGGAGCTTAAAGATACTAATGTCTTTGTAAGCGTTGTTAATCCGGGAGCGATGAAAACGAATACGGATGTATGCAAAAGAATAGAAAAGCAAGGCTTTATGGGAAGATTAACGCTTTTAAATCCTGATAGGGTAGCTTCTTACTGTATCCGGCAGTTATTTAAAAAAGATTCCGTAATTATGGTGAATCCAATCAGCTGGCTGGTGATAAAAATTTTACCCATATGGATCAGACTGCCATTAATGACCCAAGCAATAAAAAGAGAGATCGAAGCATGAAAAAAATTTGCGTAACCGGAGCTACAGGGCTTCTGGGAACTAATGTTATTCTTAAATTATTACAAAATGGTTATTCTGTTATTGCTCTGGTGCGCAAGAAAAGCAGCTGGCTGGGTGAAGAAAACGAAAATCTGAAACTTATAGAATCTGATCTTTTATCCGATGTTTCAACACATCTTACCAATATTGACTGTATCATTCATATTGCCGCAGAGACACGTCAGAATCTTATCAATTATGATGAATACAGGAAAGTGAATTATGAAATGGTTGTAAATCTGTCGAAATATGCAGAGATAATGGAGGTGAAAAAGTTTTTATTTGTAAGCACGGCAAATACCTTGGGTTGCGGAGAGACAGCGCTCTGGGGAAGTGAAAAAGCACCTCAGATATATCCTTTTACCCATTCCTGGTATGCCCAAAGCAAATTGGCTGCTGAAGATTATCTTTTAAAAAATATTAAAAATACTGAGGTGATCATTGTAAATCCTACTTTTATGATCGGTGCGTATGACAGCAAGCCAAGTTCAGGTAAAATTATTTTCTGGGCCTGGAAAAAGAAAGTAATATTCTATCCGAAAGGAGGCAAGAACTTTGTACATGTGGAAGATGCTGCCATCGGAATTGTGAATGCCATTGAAAAAGGGCGGAATGGTGAAAAATACCTTTTAGCTAACGAAAATTTGAGCTACAGAGAATTTTTCAGGAAAGTAAACCGGATTACCGGTCAAAAGCCTGTTATGATAGCTATTCCAGACAAGGTGTTGAACTTTCTTGGATTAATTGGTGACGGCCTGCGAAAATTAAAAATAAAAACCAATCTCAGCTCTTCCAATATGAAGGCACTTCAGATCCGTAATTATTATAACAACCGGAAATCGGTAAAGGAACTTGGGATAAAGTATCAGCCTGTTGATAAAGCAATTGAAGATGCTGTCCGGTATTTTGTTAAGAATAAAAAGTATTGATTTGCCCGTTAAAAATAAAAAACCAGCTGCTGAGAGCTGGTTATATCAAATTATCTTATAATTTTCTGAGTTACATTTCTGTTGGAAATAACACAGGCTTTACTGCAGTTATTTGAACTTGAAATATTAACCTGTACCAGTGCAGGCAATGACCTGTATTCTTCTGTATTGTAAGGAGCTTCAGTACCATTTCTGCCACCACCTTTGATGTCATACTGTATCTGAGCCACACCGGTAAACCCGGCGGCAGGTTTGAAAGAAAGCGCTCCGGTAGTAGGAAAATAAGTCCACGTTCCCTGACTGTTCGTATAAACATTTCCGGTTATATTCGGAATCACAGCTCCATTACTGTCCAGGAAACGGAATGAATTAAAATCAAGATTATTATACGAAAGTGTTGGCGGATTCTGACCGTTTGCTGAAGAATAAGCTGCATCATTTAGCAAAGGATAATAAGTTGATTTTATTCCCGGACAGCCTGCAAACAAATCATCCGTTACTTCAGCTGCATAAGGTCTCGTCACGCCCAGGTTTTTCAATAAATGTATATTTTTAGCAGCTCCGGTAGAAGCCGCAAAACCAATTCTGAAAGTAGCGGGAGGTGAGGTATCCAGCGTTCTTACTGTGGTGTTGGATATTGTGGTTTCGGTATATTTAAGAGAGGTCGGATAATAATAATTATCAATCACTTTTTCTTTCACAGTTCCATGCTGTATTTCCAGGGTAATATTGTAACCTCCGGCAGGATTGGGTACCAACGTAATATAGGCTTTACGGAATCTTGCATCATTTTCATTCTGAGGAATTGTAGTTCCGCCGCTTTCAATACTGAACTGCTGAAGATTCGTATTTCTAATACCGATATACTTTCCAGTCTGGGTATCCAGATAAGCAGACCTGTTGCTGCTGGAAGGAGCTGCATTGGTAGCAATACTGTAAAGCAGAGGATAACCATTGTATCCGGCAGGCTCAGCTGATGACAGATATTGGTTTCCGCGTTTTGCCCTTAAAGACACATTGCTTCTTCCATCTGCCAGTGTTACTCCAAAAATTCCATTTCTTACACGCTCTCCTTGTTTAAAGCTTGTTTTAAAATTCCCGAATTCATCCAGACCAATTCCCAGGTAGGCTCCTCTCAATCCTTCCGTAGATTCACCACCACGTACAAAACTATATCCCAATCCTCCGCCGAAGTAGCCAAGATTAAGCTGCTCTTTGGGAATGGAACCATCTACCAGAAATATCGAAATACCATCTCCTCCGTTAGTATTTCCTCCATAAATGGCAAATTCAAACTCGAACTTGATACCCTGATCACTTTTAAATATCTTGTCAGCCAATATCACTCCTCCGGAAATATTATTTACACTACGGGTAAGCCTAAGACCATCCGTGGTAAAGGTAGCATCATTCTGAACACCACTGGTAGAAACTTTATAAGCTTCCTGAGGCTGTAATCCCTGTGTGAAATTGACAAAATAAGGATAACCGGTTCCCTGTTCATTCTGAGCCTTGATATTCTGGGTGAATATCATCACGGGAAGCATCAACAAAAACCTTTTGCATTGTACAATTGAGGTACTTTTTATCATAGCTCAATTATTTAACAACAAAAACAATATTGATGAAAGAACAGTCTGTTGCTGCTGCTTTAACGTCGTAAGTCATTACACCATCATCAGAAATAGAAATATTGCTGAATACATTAGGATCAGCATCGGTTACGTAATAGTAAAGGTCCTTGCTTGAAGGGAAAAAAGGAATTGAAGCAGGAGCGCTGATACTCTTTGCTTTTGGGGAACCGAACTGCGTTTTATATAAGGTATATAAATCTTTAGTCCTGCCGTTCGCTGTGATTGAAGTGTCAAAAGAAACACTTGGCATGTAAAACATTTTTACAGCATTACTGCTGATACATAGCCAGTCAGGCTTGGCTGGAGTTCCTATATTCTGGCTCAGACATTTCTTGTCGGTGTCATAGATAAGAAGTGAGTTGGCCGGATTGGTAATCGCATCTCTTTTTGCTGTAGTAAGTCTTGGTATCAGTATTCCTTTATTCTGACTGTAAATGTCCAGCATGGCACTCTCATCAGGTGCGGGGATGTTAATACCTACTTGGGCAAATGAAAATGAACTTACTAAAACGATTGGTAGAAATAATTTTTTAATCATGATGAATTAATAATTTTTTATCTGTGTATTTTTATGTGTTTATATTGTGTTTTTATGAAGAATCAGTCAATTTTAATCTTAATGGACATAATTATCTATGACAATTCATTTAGAATAATCATTTATACTGATTTAATGGCATAATGGGGTTCTCAGGTCCAAAGCCAGTACAGATTAAAATGCGGGTCTCCATGAGACCATACTATGGCTTTATCTGAAAATATCTGCTAAGTAAATTGATGTAAGCAGCCTTTTATATTGAATATACGGCGGTGTACCAGTGAAAATCATAATTTTTGTGTTTTTTGCAAATATACGAATAAAATACTAAAAAACCTGCTTTAAATAGCTTGTGAGTTGATTTAACACTATTTGTTAGTTAAATTAATATTTTTTAATTTAAATTTTTATTAAGATAACAAGATATGTAGATTGTTTTTAATGTATAAAATGTTGAATTAAATAAAAATAAGTGTAAAATATGAAATACAGAGAAACATTATTAAAACATCAAGGTATTATGAAGCGCTCACATTAGTAAGAAAGTTTCGCTTTAGACTTAAAATCAGAATGATGAATTAACTTCAGAATTTTATTAAAGGCGTATTTTTTCAGCAGTTTAAAAAACAGCTGAAAATGTTATTGAGAGAGCTTTTCTAATGCCTCCTCCAATAATCCTACAAAATTGACATTTTTTGTTTTATTACTTTCAAAAATAAAATCCTTTATACTTTTACTTTCGTATTTACTGAAATCACCAACAATAGCTAATCCTATCCGATAGTTGGAGAATTTCTGCAGGATTTCACCCGCAATTTTTGTTTTTAAATCGAAGAATTCCGGAGTGATGTTTTTCTCGTAAAGAATTACTTTGTCAAACCCCTGATAATAAATGTTTCCCATGAGATCAAGCCCATCTTGTGCAGACTGTATAATCATGCTGTCGGAAATAATTTCTGCAATCTTTATATTGTTGATTTCGTGTGGCTGAATAATCATATTTATTGTATTGTTTTTTTTATGTCGTATAAAAAGTTCCCTAAAGGAAATATATCTCCCTGATTGGTAAGCGCAATAATGCAGCTGTTATGCTTCAAATCTCTCCAGAATAAGGCTTTAAAGCCGTTCAGGCCCCCTGTATGCATTGCTGATTTTCCTCCGTTTTTATTTTCTAAGAACCATGCAAACCCGTAGTCTGAGATCTTTGCATTGGACAATTGGAAGGGAGAATACATCATATTGGTATTTTCTTTATTAATTAAGGCATAGTTTCGTAAAGCACGATCAAATTTATAAAGATCTTCAGGAGTAGAGTAGATTCCACCATCACCGGTTGTTAAAATTGAATAATCATCAGGCTGTTTTTGTTTATTATATCCTGCTGCTCTGTTCTGAATAACTGTACCAGGTTCATACACATAAGTGCTACCCATTTTTAAAGGAGTAATAATCTGCTCATTGATAAATGTGCTGTAAGATTTTCCGGAAACCTTTTCAATAATCTGAGACAGAATGATGTATCCGCTGTTGCTGTACTTAAATTCGCTGTCAGGAATGAACTCAAGATTTTTAAGATCAAACAGCCAGTTCATTACTTGCTGATTGGTTAATCCCTTTCTAGAAAACAGATTTTCATAATCCCTGACTCCCGAAGTATGGTGCAAAAGCTGTCTGACCGTAATATTTTTAGCATATTCCGGAAGCATTATGAATTGGGAAGCTTTGTCATCAAATTTCAATAGACCTTTTTGCTCCAGCATGATAATAGCTGCTGCAGTGAATGGCTTACTGAGGGATGCAATATAAAATGAAGTGTTTTTGTCTGCCTTCAGTTTTTTTTCAAAGTTGCGGAATCCCAGAGCAGTATCACAGACAATCTGGCCGTTTTTCACAATCAGAACCGAACCGTTGAATTCTCCTTTATTGTAATATCCATTTATAACATCCTGAGGATTCTGTTTGCAGGATACCAGCTGAGTAATGAGTAAAACAAAGATGAAAAAGTTCCATGTCAAAGTTTTCATAGGTTATGTATATATATGGAAGTAAAATTACTTATTTCCTTCCATAAATAAACCTGTCATTTTCAGATAAATCCTTTAATAATTGAACGTTAGAAAAATAATGATACAGGTCCAGCGTTTCGGGACCTAATTTCTGATTGATTTCTAAAAATAAAAGTCCATCCTCTGATAAATATTTTTTAGCATCTTCTGCAATTTTCCTGTAAAAGATCAAAGCATCAGCAGTAGGGGAAAAAAGAGCCATTTTGGGTTCAAATTCTTTTACTGAATCTGCAATTTCAATCTCTTCTTCAATCCCGATGTATGGCGGATTTGAAATGATAATATCATAGTCTTCACCCGGTTCATAATTAAGATAATCGGCGTGGATGAAATTGATCTCCAGCTGATGGTACTCTGCATTTCTTTTTGCAGTGTTCAAGGCTTTTTCAGAAAAATCAACAGAGGAGATGTGGGCTTCAGGAAAATACTTCTTTAAGACCAGAGAAATAATTCCGCTTCCGGTTCCAATATCCAGAATCTTTATATCCTGATCCTTAAACTTTGAATTTTTGATCTCCCTGATCGCAATTTCCAGCAGTTCTTCCGTTTCAGGACGGGGAATCAGTACATTTTCATCTACGAAAAATTTCATTCCGTAAAATTCGGTTTCACCCAATATCTGCTGGTAAGGTCTCCCGGTTTTAAGTTCTGATACAAAATGGCTAAGTTTTTCTTCATCAGCTGTTAAAAGTTCCTGTTCTGAGAATCTCCTTTGCTGGAAATTATCAAAACCTGTAATCTGGTGAATGAATAAAGACGATAAAAATATACTTTCCGACTCAGTATAAAGGCTGGAAAGTTCTGCTTTGAAATATTTTTTAAAGGCTGAAATTGTCATTTATCTTGTAAAAACCAGTTTTGTATCTGTGGACTTTTCTTCATCAATTCTGTATCCTTCATAGTTGAATGCTTTTACATCCTCCAGAGTTTTGGCGTTGGTTTCTGCACAAAATCTTACTACAAGACCTCTTGCATGTTTGGTATACACTACAATGGTCTTGAGTTTTCCATCTTTCAACTCGTAAAAATCAAAGTCGATTACTGTATGGTTCAGCTTTTTTCTGTCGATTACTTTTCCGTACTCATTGCTGGCAAGATGAAGTAAAAGCTCTCCTTTTTTCATTTCGGAATTCAGCTGTTCTGTGATCTTTTCTCTCCAGAATTCATATAGGTTTTTGTATTGCTCAAATTCAAACGGACGTCCCATTTCAAGCCTGTACAACATTACTTTATCCGAAGGTTTCAGTAAACCGTAAAGCCCGGAAAGGATTCTGTAGTTTTTCTGAAGGTAATCTACCGCATTTTTATCCAGTGTTTTAGCATCAAGACCTCTGTAAACTTCTCCTGTAAAAGCAAACATGGCCGGAGCAGATTCTTTTGCGGTAGGCCTGGATTTCCATTTTTGATTCCTTTCCCAGTTTTCATCAGCCAGCTTAGCTGATATTTCCATCAGTTCGGAAAGATATTTTGGTGATTTTTCTTTTAAATAAGATTGTATAAATGCAGCGTCTTCAATGAATTTCGGGGTAGTGGTTTTCAACAGGTTCGTTGAATTTTCTACGTTCATCAATTTTGCCGGAGATGTTATAATTTTCATAATGTTAAAATACAGATAAGTGTTTAATGTCAATAAAATTCATCCCTGTCATCGCTATAAAATCAATCATAAAATGACAGATAATCAGAATTTTAATATTTGAATAACGTTTGTAAAACAAAGCAAAGACAAGTCCGATAAATAAAGGTCCGATAACCTGGGCTATGGTACCGTAAGTGCTATGCAGAATCCCGAATAAAACAGAGGAAATAATAATTCCTGCTACCGGATTGTTATAAATTTTTTCAATTCTGGACTGTATATAACCCCGCATCAGGAATTCTTCTACAATAGCAGCTGTAAGTGATGTAAAAGTAATTAAAAAATAGTTGTTTCTGAAAATAGGTATAAGATTCAGAAGTTTATCACTTACTTTTTCCTTTATAATGAACATACTGAAGGCATTCAGAATGGATCCGCCGAGTATACAGATAAAATATAAGCTCAGAACAGCTTTGATATAAAAACCTATGGCATATTTTTTCTCTTCTTTAAGTAAAAAAGAACTTTTCTCAATAAAAATACTGTATAGAAATACAATAATCAAAATGATCCACAATATTATTCCGCTGAAAAAAAAATGGTCTGCCGTAATTTTTCTTATCCCAGTTATTAAAGTAATCGCCGGATTAGAATAAAGCATCGCAGCAGCTAAAAGAATAAAAGTAAGTAAAATCCCTGCAGCATATTTCCCGGTAAGACTCATCATTTTGAATTAAATAATTCCTTTTCCCTGACGGATAATCTCCGGTTCTCCTGAAGTAAGGTCAACAATAGTGGATGCTACATTATCCCCATATCCCGAATCAATCACAATGTCTACCAGGTGATCATATTTTTCTGCAATAAGCTCAGGATCGGTAGAATACTCAATGATTTCATCATCATCCTTAATGGAAGTTGAGGCAATAGGGTGTCCCAGCTTTTCAACAATAAGTTGCGGAATCGGGTGATCAGGAACGCGGATCCCGATGGTTTTATGACCTTTATAGGCTAAAGGCAAACTTTTATTAGCTTCCAGAATGAAAGTGAATGGACCCGGAAGATGACTTTTCAAAAATCTGAAAACTGAGGTGTCAATAGGTCTTGTAAAGTCGGAAAGATGGCTGAGATCATTACAGATAATCGAGAATTTTGACTTCTCAAGCTTCATTTTTTTCAACTGAGCCAGTTTTTCCATGGCTTTGATATCAAAAATATTACAGCCTAAAGCATAAACCGTATCTGAAGGATAAATGATCAGCCCACCATTGTTTAATGTTTTAATAACCTCATTCACAAGATTTTCCTGTGGGTTGTCCGGATAAATTTTCAATATTTTTGCCATAGAACAAAGATACAAATAATAAAATAGTTTTTATAAAAGTCCTTTATTTAAAAGAAAAATTAGGAATTTTAAAAATTATTCGTACCTTTGCAATCCAATATCGCGGGATGGAGCAGTAGGTAGCTCGTCGGGCTCATAACCCGAAGGTCATCGGTTCGAGTCCGGTTCCCGCTACTAAGTCAGTGTTTACGGTAAACACTCTAAAAATACACCGCGGGGTGGAGCAGTAGGTAGCTCGTCGGGCTCATAACCCGAAGGTCGCACGTTCGAGTCGTGTCCCCGCTACTAAGCCAGTGCTTTCGGTAAGCACTCTAAAAATACACCGCGGGATGGAGCAGTAGGTAGCTCGTCGGGCTCATAACCCGAAGGTCATCGGTTCGAGTCCGGTTCCCGCTACTAAGTCAGTGTTTTCGGTAAACACTTTAAAAATACACCGCGGGGTGGAGCAGTAGGTAGCTCGTCGGGCTCATAACCCGAAGGTCGCACGTTCGAGTCGTGTCCCCGCTACTAAGTCAGTGCTTTCGGTTAGCACTCTAAAAATATACCGCGGGATGGAGCAGTAGGTAGCTCGTCGGGCTCATAACCCGAAGGTCATCGGTTCGAGTCCGGTTCCCGCTACTAAACGAAAAATCGGTATGACGTATTGTTATACCGATTTTTTTATGTTTAAAATGATTTAATGCAAAGTGATTTTAATCAAGAAAAGTATTTGTATTTTTTAAACGGTCCGTCATAATTTTAGTTTTGTCATTACCATTAGAATCTATAACTTTCAAATTGCCATTATATATTGATGGATTTTCGTGAAAACTTTTTCTTGCTTCCAAAAACTGTTTCTTACTTTTAGCTTTAACCTCATTATAATAGGTTAACGGCTCTATAATTTCGTCTGATCTTTTAATCTCTGTTGCATATATTTCGATAGTTTTATTTTTATTGAACACCTCCAAAATTAAACCTGAAAGTCCTTTGAATCGGAATGGTCCATCCGGAATAGCAATCTCAGTGGTAAACCACGCAAAAAAAGTATCTCCTGTATCAGTTATGGTTCTTGCCAGCTGGCATTTGAAACCTTTTATATGTTTCATTTCATTCAAAACTTCCTAATCTAATTTAGGCTCCTCAAACGAAAAAATATATTTTCCTACCGGGAGATATGCATGAATAATACCTTTAGCATTATAAATACTTTCTACGGCTTTAGGATATTTCGGTATGTTTCCATAATTTGTATTGATAGTTTGTGTGAAATTTCCTTTATAATATGCTTTAGCCTCTGCGCTACAATAGATGGATTCTGTATTATTACATAGTAAAACGGATGAATAAACTTTCACTTTTTCCTTATTTAAGCTATCGGAAATTATCTTAGTTTCATAGTTAATTTCCATAACAGCCTTATTTTGTGCCGAGATCATAAGAAAGCAGGAAGCAAACAATCCCAGAAATACTATTTTCACCATGAGTAATAAAGATTAATGTTTCACAATAATATCAATTTGATTTGAACAATATGAATGAAGAACCATAATTTCTATAAATTTTTAATTCATCCCTGGAGCTTTCTCTTAACAATTAATTCCTTCCATTGTTGATATGCCTCCCTCATACAATGTCCGCACGGACGGTAATTATTCTGTAAAGCATCTTTTTCATCTGTAAAGAAAACCCTGTTTTCCTTCTTCATCCTTTTTCCTGAACGGCAACTGAACAATCCGTAAATTTTTAATTGTTTATTACCTCCAAAACAGATTTCCCTACTGTGGATTTTGCTTCTGAGATCTTCGGGTGATATCTGAGAATGTTGAATCATAGTCATAATTTTAAAAACTAATTGACCGCATCATGGAAAATAATACCCAAAGCATAGCGGTTTCCTTCTTTAACTTCACTTACGCCATGTTTCATATTAACCCTGTAATATCCTTTTGTGCCTTTTTCCGGCTTAAACTGAGTCGTGAAAATAAGGACGTCTCCTTTTTTAGGCTTTAAAACAATGGCTTTAGACTGTGCCCTTGGAATTTGCTGGGTAAGTACAAACTCACCTCCTGTAAAATCTCCGTCAGGTTCGCTAAGCATTAATACGATCTGAATAGGGAAATAAATATCTCCATATAAATCCTGATGCAGCGTATTAAATCCACCTTTTCCATATTTCAGAATTAAAACAGTGGCTTTTTGCTGTCCATTGGCATGACATTGATCCAGAAATTCCTGATGCTGCAAAGGAAATTGGGTATCAATATGCAATGCTTTAAACCATGTGTTGGCAATTGATGCCAGATAAGGATATATAGTTGTTCTTATGGTCTGAATCATCTCAGGTAACGGATAATTAAAATACTTATATTCTCCGAGGCCGAAACGGTGTCTGGCCATGACAACTGTTTTGCGGAAAAGAACAGAATGGTCATAATTGGATTTTAATGTTTCGCAATCATCTTCAGATAATAACCCGGGAATAATAGCATATCCGTTTTGATGCATTGTTTCCGTAAGTTGCAGCCAGTCTGTATTTTTTATTTTATGAACAATATCTTTCATTGGTTTGATTTACCTGCAAAAATCTGACGTTGTCCAGAATGATACAATCCAAAACATGCGGTATTTAGATATCAATACATAAAACTGATGATATCTGGCCTATAGGTTTAATATATTTCTGGATGGTACCATCATTCCTGTTTAAGGCTACTTTTGCCATGTAATAAAAAATATAAATAACAATGAATTACACTATTAAAAAGGCAGGTCTTGAGGATCTTGATGAAACGGCTGAATTGTTCAATCTTTACCGGGTTTTTTACAGACAGGAATCCGATGTTGAAAAAGGAAAAGCTTTTCTCAAGGAACGGTTTTTAAACAGTGAGTCGGATATTTTTCTTGCAATAGCAGATAGAAAAGCGGTAGGATTTGTACAGCTTTATAAGTTATTCCATTATACAAAACTGCAAAAGCAATGGTTACTAAGCGATCTGTTTGTTCATCCTGATTACAGAGGAAAAGGAATTTCTGTAGCATTAATAGATCGTAGTAAGCAATGGTGTGAAGAAACAGGAGCATGCGGATTGATGCTTGAAACAGAAAAGACCAATAATATCGGAAACGCATTATACCCGCGTTGCGGATTTGAGCATGACGACATGCACAATTACTACCACTGGTGGAAACAGGGAAAGTAGTATTACTTCTACAATGTTGAACGTTTAATTCTACAGGTATTGTTCTGCCAATAGAGGACGTAGACCTATTTTTGTAAAGCTCTTACAGATCATGGGTAGGACAGTTGATCTGTAGAGTGTATGCAAAAAAATCTCTGCCTAATTTTCTACTTTTTCCCCAAGGGTTTTATGATTAGTACCACAAAACTACTTTTCCGGTAGAGATTTTTTGCTTTTAAAAAAAATAGAACCGCAATTGCAGTTCTATTTTTTATTTTTATGTGACTTCAGATATTATTGAGCCAGCTGGGCGTAAGGGGTAAGCTTGTTGTCATCAGACATTGTCTGTCCCAGAAAATCTCTTTTCTGGTCAGCCTTCATTCTTCCCGCAGCTTCATTGGCATTGAAATAAGCTTCACTCAGTTTTGTAGCGATATCAGCTGGCTTAAAATCAAATTTGGTATCACCATCTACGCCTAAATATCCGTTCTTTCTTGTTAGGTTAGTAATGTAATTATTATAGTTGATCATGGTACCTCTAAACATATTGTTATGGTATTCCATGCATTTTTTAGCTTTTTTAGAAGAGTTATTCAGGATGCAGTTTTTCATATTATTTCTATATAAGAACCATTCAGATTCTACAATAGCATATTCTTTACCTAAGGTAATCTTTCCGTTGTTCACAATATTCTGATCTCCCTCTTTGGTCGCAATCGTCTGAAGATGTTGAATAACCAATGGAACGGTAGCTTCGATTTTTGATTTAGTATCTTTTAGTATGCTAAGGTCGGCAGCAGGAGAACCCTTTTTTTGTGCTGTAGTAATG
Source organism: Chryseobacterium gleum (assembly GCF_900636535.1). NCBI lineage: Bacteria > Pseudomonadati > Bacteroidota > Flavobacteriia > Flavobacteriales > Weeksellaceae > Chryseobacterium > Chryseobacterium gleum. Next base: position 1,106,172 of record NZ_LR134289.1, on the reverse strand, counting down.
TTAAAAATAAGCAGTAATAGTACAATCAATAAATTATATCTTTTCATGAGAAATTTTTAAAGCACTAAAATAAATATAATTTCCCGGTTAAAACAAATTCATTTTAATTTTATTTAATAAAAATTAACAAGTTTTAAGAATTTATCCTTTAAATGCTTCTTTTTATATGAATTAAGGAGGTATATTTTTCACTCCGTTAAAAAATTAATATATTTTAACTATTTTTATTTGCTTGATTTACAGTCAGTTATTATTTTTATTTATTTATCACTAAAAAAATAGTTGTTTGATTCAATTTTATTTCTACATTTGTATAACTAATTTCTTAGTGATATAGAATTAAACGGTTTTATATCAATAATTGATAAATGAACAGGATATGAAAATTCAGACTTTAACAAAAGCAGAAGAACAGGTAATGCAGTATTTATGGAAAATAGAAAAAGGATTTCTTAAAGATGTTCTTGATCTTTTTCCGGAGCCAAAGCCGCACACCAATACAGTCTCTACTATTTTAAAAGTATTGAAGGACAAAGAGTTTGTAGACTATCGTGTACATGGGAGACAGCATGAGTATTTTCCGCTTGTTTCAAAAGAACAGTATTCCGGGAAAACCATGAAAAGCCTTGTGAAAAATTATTTTAAAGGTTCTTACAAAAGTGCCGTTTCATTTCTGGTAGAAAAAAATGAAATGACGGTGGAAGACCTTGAAATGCTATTGGATGAACTCAAAAAGAAAGACTAATACCTATGGAAGCAATACTTTTATACTTTGGAAAAATTATTTTATGTTCGGGTGTAACGTTTTTGTACTACCAGTTGTCTTTAAAGGACAAGACATTCCATCATTATAACAGATTTTATCTGTTGGCGGCGATTTTGATCTCGCTGTTATTACCACTTATAAAGGTAGATGATTTTACGATCGAGGTAAATAGTGATATGTATATGCTTCTTGACAGGATACAGAATTTTAATACAGAAAAAACTATAGACAATGGTAACCTTTATTTTAACCTTACTTTTTCAGCTCTGGGACTGGTTTCTCTCTATTTTCTAGGGAAGCTTATCTATGGGATTTTTAAAATCCAGCAGTTTAAAAAACAGTTTCAGAAAGAAAGCTTTGACGGGATCAATTTTTACCGTACAGATCTTAATGAAGCCCCGTTTTCCTACTTTAAAAATCTTTTCTGGAAGAATGCTATTACCCTGCATTCTGATATTGGAAAACAGATTTTAAAGCATGAGATGGTACATATTGAGCAGAAACACTCTTTTGATAAGATTTTTATCGAGATTATAACTTCTGTTTTCTGGTTCAATCCGTTCTTTCATATCATCAAAAAAGAAATTAATCTTATCCACGAATACCTGGCTGATAAAAAAGCCGTAAAACAATCGGACACCAAAGCATTTGCGCAGATGCTTTTAGCAAGCCACTTTTCCGGAACACAGTTGCCTGCTGCCAGTCCGTTTCTAAGTTCAAACCTTAAAAAAAGACTTAAGATGTTACAAAAACCAAAAACCAAGTTCGGATATGCGCGAAGAATCTTTGCATTACCGGTTTTATTCTCAGTAGCCTTTGCTTACCTGGTAAATGCGAAAAACAGAGAAATTGAGGAAACCAATATCAGCATTCAGAAAGCGGTTTCACAAATTAAGAAAGACACTGTAAGACCTGAAAAAATACAGCAGGAAGAAGTTAAAGATCCAATACCGGAATTACCTAAATTAAAAGCGAAATCAGCGGAACTTCAAAAAGAACTTAATCAAAAAAGTAAAGAATTAAGTAAGTTGAAACCTGAAACGTCAGCTTTTGATAAGAAAATAGAAGAAATTAATCTTCTTGCTTCAGAAATGGGGAAAATAGGAGATGAAACATCAAGACTGGTTGATCAATATTTCAAATCTCCGGAATGGAAAAATAAAATGCTGGCCCTGGATCATATGAAAGTAGAATTGCCGGAATTGTCCAACCTCGATATTGATGTTGATTTTCCGGACCCACCTGTACCGCCGGATGCGCCGGGAACTCCTCCGGGAACTCCAAAAGCACCGAAGGCTCCAAGAGTATTTTATTTTAAAAATAATAACACTGTTCACTTCAAAGATCTGAGCGGTAAAGAAAAGGCTGAAATCCGTAAAGCGATGAAAGAAGCCAGAAGAGCAATGAAGGAAGGTGAAAAAGCCAGAATCCAGGGTGAGAAGGCACGAATTGAAGGAGACAGAGCGAGGCTAGAAGGACAAAAAGCCTTTCTGGAAGGTGATCGTGCCAGAGCAGAAGGAGCTAGAGCCAGATTAGAAGGGGAAAAAGCAAGATCAGAGGGAGAAAAAGCAAGAGCTGAAGGAGATAGAATCCGCAAAGAACATATAAGAATACGAATAGATGGGGATAAAATCAGAAAAGAGGTTGAAAGAGCTCGTGCAGAAGCAGAAAAAAGATCATTCAGCTTTAAAGACGGGACCTTTATAAAAGTGACCAACGCTTCACCTGATGTTATCGTAATGAACGCAGATTTTATCAAAAAAGATGGTAACGGAAACATCGCCATGAATGGGGTGAAAAACTTCAGAATAAGCGGAAATGATGATGTGAAATACAAGTATTATATTGACGGGAGGGAAGTTTCTAAGGAGGATGTAAATTCATTAGATACCGGCAACATATCGAAAGTCAATGTTAATACTCAGAAAAAAGGAGATTTTAAACAGGGGGAAGTAAGAATTGAAACAAAGAAATAAAGTTCCATCGGGCTTTGTCGGTTTCAGATTGGCAAAGCCTTTTTAATTATATACTATGAAAAGTAAAATTCTATTTTTTATGTTTCTGGGAGTGCTCGCCAGTGCACAGGTTAACAGATTTTTTTATGAATATAAGTTTATTCCGGATTCCAATAATAAGGAAGATGTGAAGACAGAAATGATGATGCTCGATATCGATAAAAACGGATCAAGCTATTACAGCCGTGATAAATTTGTCGCAGATTCTACTGGAAAGGCAGAACTTGAAAAGCAGCTGAAAGCAGGTGGCGGAAACATCAGTGTCAACAGAAGAGAAAAACCGGGACAGGTTTCTTATAAAGTAACTAAACAATACCCTGATTTTAAAACTTATCTTTTCAGAAGTATTTCTACAGATAAGTATAAAATAAAAGAAGACCAGAAACCGGAATGGAAAATACTACCTGAGAAACAAAAAGTAGGGGAGTATCAGGCGCAGAAAGCCACTACCAGCTTTGGAGGGAGAGAATGGATAGCCTGGTTTACGACAGATCTTCCTTTTCAGGATGGACCTTATGTTTTCTACGGACTTCCCGGGCTTATTGTCAAAATTGAAGACACCACAGGATCCCATATTATGACAATGATAGGTAATAAAACCGTTAATGCTCCGGCTTCTGAATCGGAAATGCAGGTTCCTGATCATGTGAGAGTACTGGGAATAGGAGGAAAAGAGCTTGAAGTAACAAAAGATCAGTTCAAAAAGGTATGGAAAGCATATGTAAATGATCCTGCCAAAAATATGAGGGAAATGCTGATGAAAAATGGAGAGGGCAATACTAAAGTCAGTTTCAAGGTTAGAACCGGGGACGGCAAAGAAATCTCAGATCCTAATCAGGTACTTAGGGAAATAGAAAAAAATACTAAAGAAGCTCTTAAAAAAGATAACAATCCGATTGAACCGGATCTGGTAAACTAAAAATCATTATATTTTCTACTATAAACAGGATAGCATATATGTTATTCTGTTTTTTATTTATAAGGTTGCAGGTGATGAATATCAATTAAGATAATTGTTACAAATTTCTTACCTTTCCATAGTTAACACCAACTTAATATCTTATGACAGAAAAGGAAAAATGTGCAGCCGGACTTTTATATAATGCCAATTATGATGAAGAGCTGATTCAGGAGCGTATTGCCTGTAAGGATTTATGCCAGGAGTACAATGCCCTGAAAAATTCGGACACAGAAAAGAGATATCAATTACTCAAAAGAATTATTGGCAGTATACCAGAAAATATCTGCATAGAACCTAATTTCTGGTGCGATTACGGGTATAATATAAAAGCAGGAAAAAACTTCTATGCCAATCATAACCTGGTTATTTTGGATTGTGCCAGAGTAGAGTTTGGTGATAACGTGTTTATCGGCCCCAACTGTAGTTTCTATACCGCAGGTCATCCGCTGGATGCACAGCAAAGGAATGAAGGTCTGGAATATGCACATCCAATAAAAGTCGGGAATAATGTATGGCTGGGTGGAAATGTAGTTGTACTTCCGGGTGTTTCTATTGGAAATAACTCAGTAATAGGAGCAGGAAGTGTTGTTACAAAAAATATTCCTGATAATGTAGTGGCCGTAGGAAATCCGTGTAGGGTTGTAAAATCAATTGTAAAAGAAAACTAAATAATACTTCAACTAATAATCCATGAAAAAAATAATTATTGCATTCAGTATGTTGTTGGCTCTTGCAGCTAATGCCCAGAATCAGAGATTTATTTATGAATATAAATACAGTATTGACTCTACTGCCAAAGATAAACCCGAAACTGAAATAATGTTTCTAGATGTTGTCTCCAAAGGATCCAAGTTTTACAGTAAAGATGTTTTTGAATCAGATTCGCTTATGACTGCATCTATGGAAAAACAGTTACAGGCTGGAAGTACAGAAGTCAATTTTTCCGGTATCAAATTTAAAGGCAAGATTCCTTATAGTGTAGAGAAAAGCTATCCTGATTATTCGGTGAGCTTTTTTAACAATTTATCTGCGGATGAATATTTGGTGCAGGATGAAAGAAAACAGGCGTGGAAAATCCTTCCGGAAAAAGAAAAAATAGGAACATTTAATGCTCAGAAAGCCGTTTGTAATTTCGCAGGCAGAAAATGGACGGCGTGGTTTACAGCAGATTTGCCCATCCAGGACGGACCTTATAAATTTTCAGGACTTCCGGGATTGATTGTAAAGATGGAAGATGCTTCCCGCACCCATTCATATGAATTAAAAGGAAGTAAAAAACTTCCGGCCGGATATGAGTGGAAGAGTACCAAAGAAAAAGAAAGGTTTAATGCACTGGTTACCATAACGGAAGCCAAATACCGGAAAGCCTTTAAAGAATATCTTGCAGATCCGATGAAAAGTGAAAAACAAATGGTGGCTCAGGGAATTGAAATTCAGGAAATAGATGAATCCGGGAAATTGATTCCTATTGATAAAGCACAAAAAGCTAAAGAAATAAAAAAGAAGAATGATCTTAAAAAGCAGAACAACATCCTGGAACTGGATCTGCTGAAATAAGATTGGACATAAAAACAAAATCCCGGAACAACGTTCCGGGATTTTTATATCTGAATTAAGAGTCAGTGATTATGCCAATTTCTGAGAATCTGCAACAAACTGAGCCAATCCGCTGTCTGTTAACGGGTGCTTCAATAAGCTTAAGATCGGAGGAAGTGGAGATGTAATAACATCTGCTCCGATTTTAGCACAGTCGATGATGTGCATTGAGTGACGGATAGAAGCTGCAAGGATTTCAGTTTCGTACATATAGTTATCGAAAATTAATCTGATTTCCTGGATAAGGTTCAGACCATCTGTAGAAATATCATCCAGTCTTCCAAGGAACGGAGATACATAAGTAGCTCCTGCCTTTGCTGCCAAAAGAGCCTGCCCCGGAGAGAAGATCAATGTACAGTTGGTTTTGATTCCTTTGTCAGAAAAATATTTTAAAGCTTTGATTCCGTCTTTGATCATCGGAATTTTTACAACGATATTAGGGTGAATAGCAGCTAATTCGTCTCCTTCTTTGATCATTTCTTCGTATGTTGTAGAAAGAACTTCTGCAGAAATATCTCCGTCTACAAGCTCACAGATTGTTTTATAGTGGTTTTTGATGGCTTCAGCTCCCTGAATTCCTTCTTTTGCCATTAATGAAGGGTTGGTGGTAACACCATCTAAAATTCCAAGATCTCTTGCTTCCTTAATTTGCTCTAAATTAGCTGTGTCAATAAAAAATTTCATTTTGATAAATAGATTTATTGATACAAATATAGGGAATTAATTGTGTTCTGAGATATGAATTTTGAGTTACAGGGTCCGGGATATGAGTTATATAGTGGGAGCGTTTGAGAGTTTGAGAATTTTGAGTTTTAAAGAGTGAAGATAGGAAAGAAAATTTTCTATTAATCTTAAATCAAACAGTTAACTTTGCTTCTAGCGTCCAGCCTGATCGTTTTAAATTATGAATTATGGAAAACAAGAGTTTCACCGCTACATTGGAAATCATAGGAATTAACCCTTTTGTATTTGTTCCGGAAGAAATACTGAACACGATTTTTGAAAAATCAGGCAGAAATAAAAGCCCTATCCCGGTAAAAGGAACTGTGAACGGAAAGGAATTTAAACAAAACCTGATGAAATATCTGGGAGAATGGAGATTGTACGTGAACCTCATTATGTTGAAAAACTCTCCGAAAAGAATAGGAGAAATCATTGAAGTCGTACTGGAGTATGATGATTCTGACAGAAGTATTTCCATTCATCCTCAACTGGAAAAGGCGATTAAAGAAAGCAGCCTGGCAACGGAAAACTTTGGAAAGCTGATTCCTTCAAGAAAGCATGAACTGATAAGGTATATCAATAATTTAAAAACTGAAGCCAGTATTCAGAGGAATATTGAGAAAATCATTCGTCACTTACATGGCGAAACCGATTTTTTTGGAAAGAAGATTGAATAAATTAAGTATTCATTAGTGATAACAAAAATGCCGGAAACTTTCCGGCATTTTTTATGTTACTAAGAATTTAATGTTTTGCTAAGTTTCAGAGCATCCTCGTTGGTCGGGTCATACTGAATTGATTTAGCAATATGCTCCTTAGCTTTATTTGGATAAGTTTTCTGTTCTGAGAAAGCAAGATAGAAATAGGCATATGCCAGGTTTTTCTTATTTTGCTCTACCTCTTCAGGTTTTACTGTTGCAATATACTTTTCATAAGCAATTTTTGCATTGGCATCATCTTTAGCAGACTGATAGGCATAAGCCTGGCTGTAATAAGACGGAGCCCAGTCCGGTAATAATACAGAGATTTTTTTCCAGGTGTCAATAGCATTCGTCCAGTCTGATGCATCCTGGTAAGCTGCTGCTAATTTTGCTAAAGATTCTGTATCTTTTGGATTGGCCTCAACCTGCTTCTTAAGTCCTTCAATAGTTGGATTTGCTGACTGGCTAGCTGTGGCCGTAGTTTCCGGTTGAGTTGTTTGTGCATTTACAAGACTTACACTCCCTGCTAGTATTAAACCTAAGAATAGGCTATTAATTTTACTCATTTTCATAATCTTATATTTTAAAGTCAAAATCTAAAATTCAATAATAATTCCACAAAAACTTAAATTTTAGAGGCTTTAAGTTTTTTTAGAAAATATTAACGGGATTGATGTTTTTTTTAATTTAATTTTTGATTCGTTCATCTTTGAGGTTATCTTTGTCCTTCATTTTTATTAATACTATATAATTTCGTCATATGAATATCATATTAGCCTCAACATCCACCCTTTTTGGTGGAGAATATCTGGAATACCTGAAAGAAGAATTAATCCAATTGTATAAAGGTATTGACGAAATCGTGTTTATTCCTTTTGCCCGCCCGGGAGGTATTTCCCATGATGATTATACTGCAAAAGCGAGTTCTTTCTTTGAAACCATCAATATAAAAGTAAAAGGTCTCCACGAATTTGAAAATAAAGCAGAAGCGCTGAACCAGGCAAAAGGTTATTTTACAGGAGGAGGAAATACTTTTTTACTGGTTAAAACATTACATGAAGAAGGGCTGATGTCTGTTCTGAAAGAAAATGTTTCAGGGGGAAAAGCTTATCTGGGTTGTAGTGCGGGAAGTAATATCGGAGGTCAGAATATGAAAACTACGAATGATATGCCGATCGTATATCCGCCAAGCTTTGATTGCATGGGGCTGGTTCCTTTCAATATCAATCCGCACTATCTGGATCCTAATCCGGATCTGAAGCATAACGGAGAGACCAGAGAAACCCGCATCAGGGAATTTCTTACCCAAAATGACATCAAAGTGGTAGGGCTCAGAGAAGGAAACTGGATCAGAAGAACCGGAGATTCAATAACCGTTGAGGGAAGTGAACTGACAAGGATTTTTGAAAAAGGAAAAGAACCTTACGAAATTGAAGCAGGAAGCAGACTTTAATGAACGAAAAAGAAATAAACCTTTTCATAGAACGTAACCTGACTAATTTTTCGGTGAACAGCACCGGATGGGACGGACTGATCCGGAAATTACTGTATGAATTTGCGATGGCTGGCTGGAATCCGAAGCATAACGTATTTGGAAAAGAAAAGTTTGGCGGATTGAGATGCTATACCTATTCTGAAGATGAAGCGCTTAATAACAGACTTAAAAAAATCAAAGACAAATATTCAGAATTGTCTGTTAAAACCTGTGAAATCTGTGGCAGTGAAGGTAAAATGAGAACCATAGGTTCATGGCAGACCACATTGTGCCTTACTCATTTCCTGGAGCAGCAGCCGGTTATTGAAATCGATAACAAGCAGAATATCAGGAGAGACCGTAAGACCATTCTGAATATTAAAAATATCATTAAAGCTGAGGTTGAATATGACCTTCAGAGATTATGGCTTTATACCAGTGAGGAGGGAGTAGTTTATTTTTCATGGCAGGAGCCAAATTACTATCTGCTTTTAAAAACGATTCCGCTTTCGCTTTTTCCCGAAGACAGACGAGGTGAAATTTCAGCATTATTTCAAGGCTTACAGGATTGCGAAATATGCGGTTATAAGGCTGTTCATCAAAGGAATTGCCTGCGGTGTCATAATGAGCCCTGGAGTGAATCCGGTTTTTTTATTCAGGAGTATGAAGAAAAAGCAGACTATATTAAAGACTGCCAGATGGATATTTTCATAGATGAAGATGATTATGAAAAATATTTCAGACATGATCGTTCATTTGATAAATCTCCTGGCCATCAGATTCTTTTCACTTCAGATGATCTCAGGGAGTATGAAAAGCTTTTATTTTAACTATATTTGATTAGAATTTAGACATGAAAAAAAGGTTCATGCCTTGGAACATTAATACCATTGCAATGAACTTTTGAATGCTATTTGTTTAGACCCAAATTAACAATGTAATGAAAAAAACACTTGCTGTACTCACACTTTCTGTACAGATCGTTGCCGCACAGAATATCGCCCAGAAACTAGACAAAGCTACAAAGGATCTTATGGATTCTTCGGGAGCAATTTCTTCCGGCCTGTCATTTTATGTTTCGGATGAAAATGGCAATCTTATTTACGAATACCAGGGGAACAAAGGCCTTTCTACAGCTTCTACACAGAAGATTTTTACTGCCGGTGCCGCTCTGGAAACTTTAGGTAAAAACTACACTTATACCACCACTTCGAGTTATTCCGGAAATATATCAGCAGGAACGCTGAACGGGAATTTGTTTATCAGTTCCAATGGTGATCCTACATTGGGAAGCTGGCGGTATGAGGGCTATAAACCAGAAAATTTTAAAAAGAAACTGATAGATGCCATTAAAAATTCAGGGATAACTAAAATATCGGGTGACCTCGTCATTGATGATTCTTATTTTGACCATCAGACGATTCCGGGAGGCTGGCCGTGGGATGATCTTGGAAATTATTATGGCGCCGGTGTTTGGGGAATCAACTGGAAAGAAAACCAGTTTGATATTAATATTAACGGAACCGATTTTAAAAGCTTTTCTTATCCTTTAGAAGGAGTGAAATGGCTGAATGACCTGAAAACAGGAGGAAGCTCAGATCAAAGCCTGATCTTTACCGCTCCTCATTCTGATGTTGCGCTGATTAACGGGATGCTTCCGTCAGGGAAAACAGTTACGGTTTCCGGTTCTACTCCTAATCCGCCGCTACAGCTGGCAGCAGAAATAAAGCAATGGCTGAAGGAATCGGGTATTGAGCTTTCAGGAAAAGCGGTAACAAATTCACAGCTTGAAATTGATGGAAAACAGGCTTTGGAAGCTCTGAAAAATAATATTATTCTCACTTACCAATCGCCGACTCTGGATAAAATTGTATACTGGTTTCTGAGAAAAAGTATCAATCTGTATGGTGAAACATTAATTAAAACTTTAGGAAAAGAGAAAAAAGGAAATTCAAACTTCAAAAGCGGAGTTTCTTATCTGAAAGAATTCTGGAAGTCAAAGGGAATCAACCCAAATATGATCAACTTTGCAGATGGAAGCGGACTTTCTCCACAAAATTATGTAGCTGCAAAAGCAGAAGTGCAGGCTCTTTTATATGCCAGAAAACAATCCTGGTTTGAAGCATATTATGACGGATTTCCGGTTCAGGATAATGGAATGAAGATGAAAAGCGGAACCATGAGAGATACCAAATCTTTTGCAGGGTATCATACCGCAAAGGATGGAAAAAAATATGTATTTTCGATTATTATCAATAACTATCAGGGAAGCGGAAATGCAGAGCTTCAGAAAATCCTGAATGTTTTAAAATAAATACCTTTGAGAAAATCTATCCTCACCAGGCTGAATAACTGGATCATTTTCGTTGTGATGACTACTTTGGTAATTGCCATCATAGTAGCTTCAACATCGCTTATTAATTTTCTCAGAAAAGAGGAGATCAAAAGGATCAGTCTGCTTTCCAAAGCGATAAGGATACAGCAGGAAGTGAAGACTCCCGATACGGATGTTCTGGATCTGCTGCCGGATATCCTGAACATCAATAACACAATTCCGTTCATCGTAACAGATAAATATAAAAATCCGATTCTTGATCTCGGATACTACAGAAATATTCCTGAAAGTACAATCAAAAACCCTGAAAAACTGCAGGATCTGATCCGGAATATGGAGAAAAATTATGACCCGATTGAGATTAAAGTGCCGGATGGAAATAACCAGTTTGTGTATTATGACAACTCACGCCTGCTTAATAATCTCAGGTATTCACCTTATATCTTAGGTCTGTTTATTCTGCTGTATTTCGGTTTTTCTTTCTGGTTTTTCAGGACCATTAAAAAGACGGACGAAGGGTATCTTTGGGCAGGTCTGGCAAAAGAAACAGCCCATCAGATCGGAACACCTTTATCATCCATGATCGGATGGATAGAAATTATGAAGCTGGATAATCCGGATTCTGAAGGAGTACATGAGATTGAAAAAGATATTGAAAGGTTGAGAACCATCTCAGAACGGTTTTCAAAAATAGGATCCGTTCCTGAACTGAACGACAGGGATTTCAGTAAAACAATTCAGGAGAATTATGATTATTTAAAAACCAGAATTTCCAGAAAAATCAATTTTACTCTGAATCTTCCTACTTATACCGTTTTGGTGCCCCACAATAAAATCCTGATAAGCTGGGTAATTGAAAACCTGGTAAAAAATGCTGTGGATGCGATGAAAGGAGAAGGTGCTATTACAATATCTGTTTTTGAAAGAAATAAGAATATTTTAATTGAAGTAAAAGATAACGGAAGCGGAATGACAAAACAACAGGCACGAAATGCTTTTAATCCCGGCTATTCCACCAAAAAAAGAGGCTGGGGACTGGGATTGTCGCTGGCCAGAAGAGTTATTCATGAATACCACAACGGAGATATTAAGATTTCCCAGACGGAAATAGGAAAGGGAAGTACCTTTAGAATAACGATCAGAAAAGAGGAGTGATGCTGGTTTAATGAGTTGTAAACAGAAAATCACTTGTAAACAGAAACCTAACAGGTTTTCAAAACCTGTCAGGTTTGAATGGTAAAGAATAAGAATAAATATCAGCCTTAGAAAATAAAAAGCGGGGAAATTTTTCCCCGCTTTTCTCTTATTTTTTACCAGTGAGCCACTGGGTCTGTAATTTCAGCTCTTCCGGAGTAGGATTCGCTTTAAATATTGGGGTTTCCATGGTCATTTTATCCAGTATTGCTTTTCCTTTCAGCGTCATTTTCTCTTTCTTTCCTGCATTATCTCTCAGGATAGTTACGGTAACTTCCTGTCCGTCTTTAATGGTTCGGGTATACCCGATAAAATCCTGTACTTTTTTAATGTCTACTGTTCTTCCATCCAGGGCAAGCACCTGGTCAGTGATTTTAAATCCAATACTTTTTGCAAATGGAGACAGTGCAGAATGTTCATCAAAAGCAAAAGCATTGGTCTTGTCATCAAAACCTGTCTGGTTCGGATCTTTGATAAACCAGAAAATAGGCTGGCTTTCCTGTTTTTTAATATCTACACCTACCATGCTCAGATATTGTGCATAAGGTGTTGGCTGGTTCCCTGCAATATATTTGTTGTAAAATTCTTTTACCTGAGGGTATCCTGTTACGGTTACCAGTTCATCAATCAACTTATCATCTTTGAAAGGTTTGTTTTCACCAAATCTCTGTGACAGTTTTCTGATCATATCACGGTAGCCCATTTCTCCGTTGGAAAGTTTTCTGAGCTCAATGTCTAAACACATTGCTAAAAGTGCTCCTTTCTCATACACATTTCTGTACTGATCTTTGTAAGGCTCTACCAATACATTTTTACTCATTACCGTAAATGGCATTGTATCATCATAGCTTTTGGAGTTGGCGATTTTCTCACCAATTCTTTGCAGGAACTGGTTTTTGTCGATCAAACCTTCCTGGATCTGGAATAAATTGGCAAAGTATTCTGTTCCGCCTTCATACATCCATAAGTGCTGTGACATTTTAGGATCCGCGTAGTCAAAATAGTGGATTTCTTCAGAATGGGTTTTCAGAGGGTTTACCGTATGGAAAAACTCGTGAGAAACCACATCAGTAATGGTGTTGTCGATTGCATCTTTAGGCATGGCTTCAGGAAGTACAACGCTTGTGGATTCATGATGCTCCAGTGCTCCGAAACCTTTTACCGACGGACCATCACCTCCGGAAAGATAAAGCATGATTGCATACTTTTTATTCGTATTCATATCTCCCAGGAATTTCTTCTGGGCAATAACCATTTTTTCAAGATTGTCTTTGAAATCAGCGGCTTTATATTTTCCTGTCGGGGAATATACGCCCAAAACAAGATCCATCCCTCCGGCATTGAAAGTGATATAATCCGGCTTTGTATACATAAGCGGAGAATCTGTCACCTTCGCATAATTGGCAAGGGTATAGGTATCTGTAGATTCAGATTTATCCTGATCTACCAACGCTGTGGTTCCGTAGAAATCGGTTGGTTTCTGAACGATCAGCTGATACGGAACATCCTGCATATTCTCAATATATCCAATGAATCCGTGGGTATTGATCATATATACTTTTCCTGCCTCAATATCGGTCCCTGACGGAGAAAATACAGCTTTATGTTTGGAGGTATCCGTTTCTTCATCAAAACTATCATTGACAAGATAAGAGATTTTGGAAAGGCCCTGGGCATTTTTCAATGAATAGGTATTGTCATTTACTTTGGTATACGTAAGCTCTTTCCCTTTGTTGTCATAAAACTTAATTCCTTCGATGAATCTTCCGTAGTCATCTACAGAATAAGTACCCGGAACCGTTTTGGGGAAATGAAATTTAACATCCCCGGATTTCATTTTCGGGAATTCCATGGTAACGGCTACTTTATCATCTTTTACATTAACAAGGTCAATGGTTGTTTTAATAGACTGGGCATTTGCCAAAAAAGCAGCAAAAATACCGAGACTAAGTACTGTTTTTCTCATTAGGTTTACATTAATAGTTAAATAGTTGCTTTTTTTATCAATTTGTTACGGAAAAAGTATTAAACTTTTCTTAAAATTTTAAAGAAAAAACGAAAAAGACAAACCTGCTGGTATGCGGATTTGCCTTTTTTCTTTATTGAGTGTTAGTATAATTGATATAATAGTTGGGATTAAATTCAACCGGACTATTGTTTTTAAGCTTTACGGTCTGCCATTCTTCCGTTGGATTTATGGTTTGATCTCCATTAATGATGATAGGTAATTTCAGATTTTTTACCACATCTGTATAACGGAATTTTAAAGTATCACCATTTTGGGCATACTCCAGGGTCGGGATCTTTACCGTTCTCAGGTATTGGTCAAAAACAGAGGAAAAATTGATTCCGGATTTTGAGGAAATATAATTTTCAATCTGTTGGGTGGTAACCGTCTGATGATAAAAATCCTTACTCAAACCTCTTAAGATCTGCCTGAATTTTTCATCATTATTGATGACCTGTCTTATGGTATGAAGCATATTGGCACCTTTCGGATACATATCTCCGCTGCCTTCATTTCTTACGCCATACTGGCCAATAATTGGGATGTCATTGTCTATCAGTTTCCTGATCCCCTGAACATAGATGTCAGCAGATTTTTTGTCCATATATTTTTCCGTGAACAGAGTCTCGGAATAATTGGTGAAACTTTCATGGATCCACATATCAGCCTGGTCTTTTGCGGTAATATTATTAGCGAACCATTCGTGGCCGCTTTCATGAATAATAATGAAATCCCAGTTTAATCCAACTCCTGTACCTGAAAGATCTCTGCCAAGATAGCCGTTCTGATATTTGTTTCCATAGGCTACATTACTCTGATGTTCCATGCCCAGATGAGGAGACTCTACCAGTTTGTATGAATCTTCATAAAACGGGTAGGGACCAAACCAGTATTCAAATGCGGAGAGCATAGGCTTTACCTGTTGAAACTGTTTTTTTGCCTTGTCCAGGTTATAGTCAAGTACCCAGTAATCCAGGTCCAGTTTTCCCTTTTCTCCCTCAAATACATCTTTGAAATTTACATATTTTCCTATACTCGGGATAATGGAGTAGGCATTGATAGGATTTTTTACTTCCCAGGTATAAGTAGTTTTACTGCCGGTAGTTTTTTTATTAATGAGCCTGCCGTTACCCACACCCACCAGATCATTAGGAGTTATAATTTTCATGATGATTCCGTTATTAGGTTCATCACTCCAGATATCTTTGGTAGGAAGCCATATGGAAGCTCCTATTCCCTCATCAGCAGCTGTCATCCATGGGTTTCCTTTTTCATCTTTAGTGAAAACCCATCCGCCATCCCAGGGTGCCTTTTTAGCAATGGTTGGATTTCCCGAATAGATAACGTTGATGGTGTATTTTTCCCCTTTTTTAAATTTTTTATTTGTTGTAATGAAAATAAAATCTCCATCCCGTTTATAATTGGCAATAGGAAAACTTGCTTCCACCTTATCAGCTTTCATAGGCTGCTGAAGGTCAATCTGAAAAACAGGATTGGTAACATCTTTTATAATCTCAAAGCTGATTGTATTATTTCCTTTGATGCTTTTCTGTTCAAAATCCGGTTCTACAGAAAGATCATATTTTTTGACATCCCAAAAATTCCGGAATTCCGTATTGGAACCTTTTAAAGTATCCTGTTTGGTAAAAACCTTCCCTTTCTCAAAGAACTGTCCGAAAACCAATCCTGATGCAAATAACAGGGTGTATGACAATTTTTTCATTTAAACTTTATTAATAATCTTTTCAAAAGTATAAAATTAAATTAATAGCCTTATGCAGAAAATCAAATTAAATACAGATTTTAAGAAGACATGAAAAAGCCCGGCCATTAATGACCGGGCTGAAAAAAAACATGTTAGTTTTATTTTTTGATGAATTTCAGGTTGGTAGTAGCACCTTTATCTTCAATTGAAATGATATACGCTCCTGTACTTAATTTTGAAACAGAAATTTTATTATCATTAATCTGGCCGTTCATTACTTTCTGGCCTGCCATATTGGTAATAATAAACTGAGCTTTGGATGAAATCTGAGTTACATTTAATACATCACTAACCGGGTTAGGATAGATCTGAATAGAGCTCTTATCTTTCACTGTCTCACTTGTGGAAAGCTGCTGCTGGATAAGTACCGGATAATCTTCAACTTCACCGTACTGCTGGTTGCTGCATCCGCTGCTTGGCTGGCTTTCATATCCCAATACCACTCTCATAATAACGTTTCCTCCGGTATAAGCATCTGCAGGTACAGAGAATGTTCCGGAAACCGGTGTTGCTATGTTTGGTGCACTGGTGTAGATGACTTCAGATGAAGAGAATACTCCGTCTTTGTTGAAGTCTATCCATGCTGTTACTCCGTCATTATATTGTGCGCCTGTCCATGCTTTGGTAATGCTTATATTGTTCCCTGAAGATCCGGACATAAGAGTGATCAGCTTCGAAGGGTCGGAAGTATAATCCGTGTAAGGAGTATTGCTGCTGCTGTTTGAAACAGGGTTCATTCCCGAAGGCGTTACCGTAACATTGGAAATATATTCATCAGCTGCGTTTGTTCCTGTTATTGAACATCTGGCAAATGAAGACGTTGTAAAATTGGTTGATGCTGAATAAGAACCCAGCGTACCTGCGCACACATTAGCCACCTGTACTTCATATTGAGTTGATTCAGTAAGTCCTGAAATTGTATATGAGTTCGTTGAAACTGGAACAGTGGTCCAAGTGGCAGTTCCCACTTTTCTATACTGTACAGAATAGGATGCTCCTACCAGAGCTGCCCAGTTTACAGATGCCGAAGTTCTTGTAATTCCTGTTACAGTAATTCCGGTAGGGGCAGATGTTGTACAGGCACTTGCAGATGCGGAAACAGTAGCATTTCCAATCGCATAGAATACGTTATCAATAGCACTTACTCTTATTTTTACACTGGCACCTGTTGCCAAAGAAGAGAATGAAAACGGTTCAGCACCATCATTCGGAGTAGATGGGGTAATTACCGTCCATGTGCTTCCATTGTCTGTGGTATAATCTATTTTAACATTCTGTACATTATACGGAGCGCTATTTGTGTTTACCACATCCCATGTAACCGCTCCCGGTGTATTATTATAAACAGTAGCTGATGTTACTTTAAACGGTCCTTCGTTTCCTATATCCACTTTCATCAGACTGCTTTGTGTCTGTTGTTGTGCAACATCAGGGTTATTGTCTCTTACCGTTACCTTGAAATTCATCGTTCTTGGGATGTTAGATACGGTTTCCCAATCTGCAGCACTGGTAAGCGTACCATTAAGAACATTTGAAAACTTAGGGAAATAGCGTGTAGGATTAGTGGTTGGCATCAGAGATCTGAAGTTGGCCCCATTATTTCTGGTAGCACTTACCGGTCCGAAAGCAGAAGTTGCCAGATCATATTGCTCCCAGGTATATGTCATCGGATCATTTTGCGTGTCTGTTGCAGAAGCGGTTAACACAAAAGCTGTTCCTTTAGGGATCATTTTACTGGCCATTGGCTGGATTGAAGGAGGGGTATTGGCTACCGGAGTAATAATACCACAATCCTGAGAATTGACATATGCTCCTACTTCCTCAATATTTTTAGTATGAAAATAAGCATCAGAATGCATCTGAACATTATAGTTGGTAATACCGGCGTATCCCATGATAGTAGATCCGGATCCCGGTTCCATATGAGCACCATGCAAAGCAATAGACATTGTATGGGCAGCACCAAACTGGTGGCCGATTTCATGAGCTACAAAGTCTATGTCATAATTATCTCCGAAAGGCTGATCCGGAGTGGAAGGTGAAGTGATTCCCGCACCTTTTGAAGTTGCATCATTGTTGCTCGCAGGGTTTCTGCAGACATTTCCTACATCCCCGGCACTTCCGCCGCCGCCTCTGTGGCCAAAGAAATGTCCTATATCATAGGCATTGTTGCCCACACCTGGCGTATTGGTAAGAGTTTGCTGAAGCTGAAGGTTCCATGCTGCGGGAGCACTATATGTACCATTTGTATTGGTTATTACATTCGAATAAGGATCCGTAGCGGGATCTGGAAATATGAGCTGAGGAAGATCCTGCACAATCATATGGATTCCGAAGTCTTTTTCGAACACACCATTTACACGGTTCATTGTTGCATTAATACGTGCCGCTGCCAAAGGAACGCTTCCGGCAAGCTGTGTATATTCACCGTTTACGGAGATGGCGATTCGATAGGTTCTGTACTTTTGTTCACTGCTTTTATTAAAACCTCCGCTATTCAAAACACTTTTTGTCTTAAGCAGCTTATTCATCTCTTTTTTTGCTTTCTCAGGCTCAGAAGTTCTGCATTCGAAAGGGTCTTCATGAGATTTATTGGATTTGAAAAAGACTCCGTAAACATCTTTTTCTTTGTTGATGGGTTCTATGAATTCGTATTTTCCTGTATCGGCATCAAATACCATGGACTGGAAGTCATTAGGTGCAGTACTGAACCGGATTCGTTTATGCGGGCTATCCAGGCCAATACCTGAATAAGCTCCCAATTCATAACGGTCTGCCATAGACTTTTCTACTACAGGCGAGCTGTATACTGAAAATCTTTCAATTTTTCCGTTGGCTGCTGGAATAAAAACAATTACAGGGCTTCCTCCCATACCGGCTTCAGGAGCATTTTTCAGCTGATCTCTCAATGCAGAAAGGTCAAACTTATAGGCATATTCTACCTTTACTTCTTTCCTTACCGGTGCCACTTTCTCCGAAACCGGTTCCCAGCGTTGTGCCTGTAAACCGCTCAGACCTAAGGCCAATGCACAGACGAGAATAATTTTCTTTTTCATATTATTTTTGATTGTAATTAACGTTTTAAATATAGTGTATTTTTTTTAATATTTTGTTGGTAATTCAGTGTTAATTGTCCCTAAATTGATAATATTAGTTAAATTTTGCAATTGTTTTAAATTGAATTAAGAATAAATATAATTAAGGTTAATATTTTTATATAAAAAAGCGCTGCTATTCATACGAATAGTAGCGCCTGTATTTTTTTTAGTAAAATATTAATTATTCTTGTACTGCCGGAAGATTTCCATTGCTTTTCTGAACCTTTTTATAAGTGAACGTACACATCATAATACTGAATTCATACAAGATCAGCAGCGGGAAGGCAGCCATCAGCATACTCAAAACGTCAGCAGGGGTAATAATTGCAGCAACTACCATAATCAGAACAATAGCGTGACGACGGTAAGTTTTCATGAACACAGGTGTAAGGATTCCGATGCTGGTAAGGAAATAAATCAGGATAGGGAAAAGGAATATCACTCCCATACCTAAAACTACCTGTAAAAATAAAGTGGTATAATCACTTAAGTCATAAAGAGGAACGATAATATCCGAAATTTTAAAAATAACCCCAAAATTAACAGCAAACGGAAGGATTAGAAAATAACCGCATAATACTCCGGTCATGAAAAGCATCCATACTGCATTGATGATATAAATTGAATTCTTTTTCTCTCTCGGGTGTAAAGCCGGACTGATAAAGCGCCACAGCTCCCATACAATATAAGGAAACGCAGCTACCATCCCGCCGAAAACCGATACAGCCATCATTACATTGAACTGCTGATACAGCCTCTGCACACGGACAGGGAAATCTTTTGGAAGATGAATGCTGTCTTCGCCCAAAATCATTCTCGAAAAATGATTAACAATTCTGAAGGTAGGGAAATCATTTCTGGTAGGCCCAAAAAAGATATGGTCCATAATCCAGTTGATGTTAAAGCCCACTACAAATGCAGCAACTATGATAGCAATAATCGAACGGATCAGGTGTCCTCTTAATTCTCCTATATGTCCAAGAAAGGACATGTCTTTACCTTCGCTCACGGAATAAAATTTTTAAAGGGCAAATTTATAAAAAAAATGACAGAAGTGAATCTGATTTCTCAGTTCTAATTGATTCCTTCGTCCAGCAGTTTATGCAGATCAATAATACCGAAATATTTTCCGTTTTCTGTAACAACCAGCTGACCGATATTATTTTCTTTCAGTATTTTCATTGCTTCTTTAGCCAAAGCATCTTTTTCAATGGTTCTCGGATGGGCAGACATGATGTCTTTAGCCAGCACCTTGCTGATGTCTTCGCCTTTCATCAGCATTCTTCTCAGATCTCCGTCCGTGATCACCCCAATAATCTGGTCTTCATTGGTGACTACCGTAATTCCATGGCTTGATGCACTGATGGAAATAATGACATCTCTTATCGGAGAATCTTCAGTAACCTGAGGTTTTTGTGAAGATAAAAACTGCTCAACTTTAGAAGTCAGGTTTTTTCCTAAACTTCCTCCCGGATGGAATTTGGCAAAATCATTAGCTTTGAAATCGTTCAGTTCCATCAGAGCAACGGCCAAAGCATCTCCTAATGCCATTTGTATAGTGGTAGAACTGGTAGGTGCAAGTTTATTGGGACATGCTTCAATATCAACATGAGTATCCAGAATTACCTCTGAAAATTCCGCCAGTTTGCTGGTCTTGTTTCCGGTCATTCCGATCAAAGCAGAAGAATAATCTTTTAAATAAGGAACCAGATTGGCAATTTCAGGCGAATTTCCCGAATTGGAAATGCATAAAACCACATCCTGTTTCTGAATTACTCCAAGATCTCCATGAATAGCTTCGGAAGCATGCAAAAACTGAGAAGGGGTTCCTGTAGAATTTAAAGTAGCTACAATTTTATTCCCGACATGAGCAGATTTCCCTATTCCTACTACAATAAGTTTCCCATTTGCTGAATGAATAATCTCTACTGCACGGGCAAACTGGTCATCAATTCTGTTTTTTAATTTTTCCAGTTCGGAAATCTCTATTTCTAAAGTGCTTTTTGCAATTGATATAATGTTGGTTCTATCCATTTTACGATGATAAGGTATACAAAAAAGTTCTTAAAAAACGTTATATTTTAAAAAGAATATTTAATATAAATTTTATTTTTTATAAATTCGTTCGCTTTTATTTTAAGCAGAATTTTTATAACTTTGGGTGAGATGCAAATTTAGCAATAGAAAATTAGATGAGCGCAAAAAAAGCCAATTTATCAGGCGAATTGAAAAAGTATTTTGGGTTTTCTACATTTAAGGGCCAGCAGGAACAGATTATAGACAACCTATTAGGAGGGAAGGATATATTTGTTTTAATGCCTACAGGTGGCGGAAAATCATTGTGTTACCAGCTTCCGGCACTTATTTCGGAAGGTACAGCAATAGTAGTTTCGCCCTTAATAGCGTTGATGAAAAATCAGGTAGATGCAGTAAACGGCCTTTCATCTGATGATGGGGTAGCCCATGTACTGAATTCATCATTAAACAAAACACAGACCAAACAGGTTTTTGACGATATAAAAAGCGGCAAGACCAAACTTCTGTATGTAGCTCCTGAATCATTAATTAAAGATGATTACCTGGATTTTTTGAAGGAAGTTAAAATTTCTTTCTTTGCTATCGATGAGGCCCACTGTATTTCAGAATGGGGGCATGATTTCAGACCGGAATACAGGAATCTGAAACAGATTATAGACAAAATTGCCAATGTACCGGTAATTGCTTTGACGGCTACTGCCACTCCTAAAGTTCAGGATGATATCCAGAAAACTTTGGGAATGACCAATGCATTGGTATTTAAAGAAAGCTTCAACAGACCTAATCTATACTACGAAGTACGTCCGAAAGTTAACGTAGATAAGGAAATCGTTAAATTTATCAATCAGCATAAAGGAAAATCAGGAATTGTATACTGCCTGAGCCGAAGAAAAGTTGAAGAGTTTGCCCAGCTTCTGCAGGTAAACGGAATCAATGCGCTTCCTTACCACGCCGGTCTTGACCAAAAGGTAAGGGTGGCAAATCAGGATAAATTCCTGATGGAAGAGGTGGATGTAATTGTGGCAACCATTGCTTTCGGAATGGGAATTGATAAACCGGATGTTCGTTTTGTGATCCATTATGATTTTCCGAAATCACTGGAAAGTTATTACCAGGAAACCGGAAGAGCAGGAAGAGACGGAGGCGAAGGTCACTGTCTGGCATTCTATGATCCGAAGGATATCGAAAAACTGGAAAAATTCCTGGCTCAGAAACCCGTGTCTGAGAGAGAAATCGGATTACAGCTTCTGAATGAAGTCGTAGGCTATGCCGAAACTTCAATGAGCAGAAGACAATATATCCTGTATTATTTTGGAGAAAGTTTTGACCCGGTAAAGGGTGAAGGTGCCAGGATGTGTGACAACTCATCCAACCCGCCAAAATTAAAAGATGCAACTGCCGATTTGAAAAAAGCGCTGGAGCTGATTCATGATACGGGAGAAAAATTCAAGGCGAAAGACCTTATTTCTGTTATTGCAGGGAAAGAAACTGCGGTAACAAAATCTTACAAGCTTGAGCAAAGTTCTTATTTTGGCTTCGGAAAAGAAGAAAAAGACAATTACTGGAAAACGATTTTGAGACAGGCCACTGTTCAGAATTTTTTACAGAAAGATATTGAGACATATGGCGTTTTAAAGATTACTGACAAAGGAAGAAATGTTCTGAATGGTAAATCTAAAGATGTCTTTTTAATTGCAGAAGACAGGGAATTTGATCTTACCCAGGCAAAAGCAGAGAGCGATCAGGTACAGCAGCAGGCCGGAGGAGGTCTGGATCAGAACCTTTTCAACCTGTTGAAAGAATTGAGAAAAAAAGTGGCCAAAAAGCATGGAATCCCGCCTTATACGGTGTTTATGGATCCAAGTTTGGAAGATATGACAGTTCAGTATCCGATCACGGTAGATGAAATTACCAAAATCTATGGAGTAGGAGAAGGAAAGGCCAAAAAATACGGTAAAGAATTTGCAGATTATATCAAAACATACGTTGAGGACAACAATATAGAACGTACTCAGGACATGGTATTGAAGCAGGTGGCCAATAAATCAAGCCATAAAGTATTCATTATCCAGAGCACAGATAAAAAGATTGATCTTGAAGATATTGCAAGAGCCAAAAACCTTTCTATGGATGAACTCCTGAAAGAAATGGAAAGGATCGTGTATCAGGGAACCAAGCTGAATATCGATTACTATATTGAGGACAATTTTGATGAAGATATTGTAGATGGTTTCATGGAATTCATGAATGAATCTGAAAGTGACAGCATGAAAGTATTGCTGGATGAATTCGGGGATGAGCTTTCTGATGAAGAAGTGAGAATGTTGAGAATTAAGTTCATCAGTGACGTCGCGAATTAAAAAATCAGTATAATTAAAATATAAAATAAGCTCTTCATCTGAAGAGCTTATTTTATTATAAGTTCGTTTAAACTTTTAATTCATAGTTAATTTCTGTTAACAATCATCCCAAACGGCCATCTTCATCCTTCCAATATTTGAAAGATAACTAAACTTTTTAGTAACTTTGATAAGATGAAAAA
This sequence comes from Chryseobacterium gleum, assembly GCF_900636535.1. Classification (NCBI taxonomy): domain Bacteria; kingdom Pseudomonadati; phylum Bacteroidota; class Flavobacteriia; order Flavobacteriales; family Weeksellaceae; genus Chryseobacterium; species Chryseobacterium gleum. The sequence goes on along the minus strand of NZ_LR134289.1, from coordinate 1,082,957 downwards.
AATATCTGTCATATTTATTCTGCCGGACTTAGAAACCGGGGGCGCAGAAAGGATTGTAACCACCATTGCAAACCATCTTTCCCGAGATCGGTTTGAGCCTAAGATTTTGTTGCTACGTAAACAGGGCGGATATTTGAATTTCCTGAAAAAAGATGTCGAAATTATTGATATCAATACCGAAAGAATAAGACATTCATTAAGACCTATTTTGGGAGAGATCTACAGAAGAAAACCGGATGTTGTTTTCTCAGGTTTTGGCGAAGTAAATGCCTACCTGTCTCTCTTTATCAAACTATTTCCGAGAACAAAATTCATTGCTAGAGAAACTAATGTTGTGACTCAGCATGTTACCCGTAAAGAAATTAAATTTTTCTACAACTTCTATAATAATTATCAGAAAATCATTGCCCAGAGTGATGACATGCTCAAAGATCTTGTTGATAATTTTAATATTAAGAAGAAAAAGATTGTTAAGATCAATAATCCTGTAGACTTTGATTTCATCGAAGAGAAAATGGCTTTGTCTTCAAAACCTGAATGTTTCAAATACAATTATAAGAATGTGGTTGCCATTGGTAATCTATCTTCCAGAAAAGGATTTGATAATCTTCTTAAGGTTTTTTCAAGGCTTAAAAATGAAAACATCATGCTTCATATTTTAGGTGACGGAAAAGATAAAGATCTTCTGCTTCAGACAAAAGAACTTTTGGGACTGAAAAAAGTGATCTTCCATGGAAGACAGGATAATCCTTACCAATACTTAAAATTTGCTGATTTATTTGTCCTTTCTTCAAGATATGAAGGTTTTCCCAACGTTCTTCTGGAGGCAGGTGCCTGCGGAACTTATTCCCTGGCCAATAATTGTCCCGGAGGAATTAATGAGATTATCCAGCATAATATTAACGGAGAAATTGCAGATATTGAAAATCATGACCGATTTGCACAGGAGATCGTGAGGATTCTTCAGAGCAATTATAATCGGGATGCTATTAAAAATTCGATCAAATCAAGGTTTTCAAAGAATATTATACTGGACAAATATGAAAAGGTGTTACTGGACTTAATGAAGTAGCTCCTATTGTCTATTTGACTTATGCTGTTTTATTTCTTTAAATTTGGGGCTAAAATAAATCGTAATGAATAAAATCCCGAAAATAGGATGTGCCTGTGAAAAACCTGATTTCAATTATACAGAATTCAGAAGTTCGGAATTAGGTATAGATCATACTAACGGAAGATATGGAGAAGTAACGATTCAGCAGTGCAAGCTGTGCCAAAGGATATGGATTCATTATTTTGTGGAATATGAACATTATTCCAAATCAGGAAGATGGTACAAAGGAATTGTTTCGAAAAAAGACCGGCCAAATATCACTCCTGAAAATGCAGTGGAGTATCTGGAAAGTCTTGAATGGTATGTGTATGGAGGTTCGTTTTTTGAAAGTACGGGAACTATTGGGCAAGGAACCTTGAACGTATAATCTTCTATGCTGATTTATTAACATTAAATATCAAATCCATGAAGCCATTTATAATTGTTGCTGTAATGCTTAATTCTGTTGTAATGATAGCTCAGCAGAAGACAATCTCCAGAAAAGAGCTGTTAAAAACTGTTATTGATCAGAAAGTAAAATCCACGGAGATTCAGGAAATCACAATGGCTGCAGGGCAGGGAGCTCCCGAACATCTGCACCCTTGTCCCGTTTTAGGGATAATCAGTTCCGGCGAAGCTGTTTTTCAGATAAAAGGACAGGAGAAAGTAGTACTTCACAAGGGAGATGCTTTTTATGAGCCTAAAAATGTGAAAATTCTTCATTTTGATAATGCGTCAGCTGAACAGCCACTTGTCTTTACCGCCATTTATCTGAAGGAGGGAAGTGAGGAAAATATAAAGTTCATAAAATAATACTTTTCATCAAACTAAAGCATATAATTATCATTTTTAAAATTGATAAAACTCACTTTGGTGCTTGGTAATTTATATGTAAATTTGTGAGAATTAAGATAGATAATAATAAACAAATTCATACAATAACATGAGTCAATTCGATGTTACCGTAATAGGTTCCGGTCCCGGTGGTTATGTTGCAGCGATCCGTGCAGCACAATTAGGTTTCAAAACAGCAATTATTGAAAAATATTCAACTTTAGGCGGAACTTGTCTTAACGTTGGATGTATTCCGTCAAAAGCGCTTCTTGACAGCTCTGAGCATTTCGAAAATGCAAAACATAATTTTGCAGGTCACGGAATTATTATCAACGAGCCGCAAGCGGATATCGCCAGAATGATCGAACGTAAAAACGAAGTGATCAAGCAAAATACAGACGGAATCAGCTATCTGATGAACAAAAATCAGATTACTGTTTTTGAAGGAGTAGGAAGCTTCGAATCTGCTACTCAGATTAAAGTAACTAAAAACGATGGTTCTTCGGAAACAATCGAATCTAAGTATACCATCATTGCAACAGGTTCTAAACCTTCTACATTGCCTTTCATTACTTTAGACAAAGAAAGAGTGATTACTTCTACGGAAGCTTTAAACCTTAAAGAAATTCCTAAGCATTTAGTAGTAATCGGTGGTGGAGTTATCGGTCTTGAACTAGGTTCAGTATACCTGAGATTAGGAGCACAGGTAACAGTTGTTGAATTTATGGATAAAATCATCCCTGGAATGGATGGAGCTTTAAGTAAGGAATTGACTAAAGTTCTTAAAAAGCAAGGAATGAAGTTTATGCTTTCTACTGCGGTTTCTGCGGTGGAAAGAAACGGAGATACTGTAAAAATCACAGCTAAAGATAAAAAAGGAGAAGAAGTAGTTGTAGAAGGAGATTACTGTTTGGTTTCTGTAGGTAGAAAACCTTACACATACGGTCTTGGACTTGAAAAAGCAGGTGTTGAGCTTGATGAGAGAGGAAGAGTTAAAGTAAATGATCACTTACAGACTAACGTAGCTAATATCTATGCGATAGGTGACGTTATCAAAGGTGCGATGTTGGCTCACAAAGCTGAAGAAGAAGGGGTTTTCGTTGCTGAAACATTGGCAGGACAAAAACCTCACATCAATTATAACCTGATCCCTGGTGTTGTTTACACATGGCCGGAAGTTGCAGGAGTTGGTAAAACTGAAGAGCAGCTGAAAGAAGAAGGTGTAGCTTATAAAGTAGGATCTTTCCCGATGAGAGCTTTAGGTAGAAGCCGTGCAAGTGGTGATATCGACGGTCTTGTTAAGATTATTGCAGACGAAAAAACTGATGAGGTTTTAGGAATGCACATTGTAGGAGCAAGGGCTGCTGACCTTATTGCTGAAGGAGTAATTGCAATGGAATTCCGTGCAAGTGCTGAAGATATCGCAAGAAGTTCTCACGCTCACCCAACCTATGCAGAAGCTATTAAAGAAGCTGCATTGGATGCTACTGCAAAAAGACCAATCCATATGTAATAATTGATTAAAGATTTAATCATTTAAATATAAAAAGGAGAAATCAATTCGGTTTCTCCTTTTTTTTGTATAAAAATCTAATTAGTTTTTAAAATTTCATCTACTAATTAAAAATAATAACGGTTTTTATATTATTTTCATTTTATCATAAAACTTAGAATACTTAGGTGCAATATTGAGCTGTATTCCAAAAGTCACTCCTTTAAAATATTTTTCTTTATGAATTGGAAAGGCATAGCCGGTATTTAAAAAGATGGTATTGAATAATGAAATACCAATTCTTGGCTCCAATGAATACTGATTTCCTGATATCCCAAAAAGTAATCCGTTATCGATAAAATTAATATTAGCTTCCGGAATGAATTTATCGGTCTGATTAATGCGGGTATAGAGAAGAGAAGGACCAACTACTATTGATTTGTAACGGCTTTCTCCAAATCTGTATTCCAGGCCTGCCTGCAGGACGTTTCTTCCGGTGTAACGGTATGAAATATTCAATGCAGTTTTCTCTAAAATCTGGGCTTTTACAAAAAACATTGAAAAAAACAGAAACAGAATGCCATATTTTTTCATGATTATTTTTGTTCAAATGTAAGCGTTTTTATGGTCTTTATGAAAGATGTAAATGAGGCTTCAAGAATTATAATCGTATTGACTAGGTTCGCATCTTCAAATTTCCGTAACTTTGTCAGCTAATTTTATCATCAATGCAACTCGGAAAAACTCAGACTTTAACAATTTCAGAAAAAATTAATTCAGGATGGATCCTCGTAGACGAATCCGGTGAGAAAGCTTTTCTTCCTAAAATTTTCATTCAGGATGAAAAAGAAACAGGTGAGGAAGTTGAAGTATTTGTGTATCAGGATGACGATAAATTAAAGGCAACTACTGAAATTCCATTAGCTGAAGTAGGAGAATTTGCGGTAATGAGCTGTGTACAGAGTCTTCCAAGCGGAGCTTTTATGGATTGGGGAATCATTAAAGACTTATTTATTCCTTACAAGCAGCAGAAAACCAAAATCATCGAAGGAAAGAGATATCTGGTATATATCTATGTAGATGAAGATATGGAACTGATTACAGGTACTACTAAGTTCAAAAGAAATCCTCAGTATGATGAACTTCCGTTCAAAAAGGGGGATAAGGTAGATCTGATCATGATGAACGAAAGTGAACTGGGCTGGAATGTGATCATCAATAAGCAATACATTGGCCTTATCTATGCTTCAGATGTTTTTAAAAAGCTGTATCCGCTGTCAGAAGAAAAAGGATATATCAAAACAATACGTGAGGACGGAAAAATTGATGTTTCTTTACAGCCGGAAGGTTTTGAAAATATTGACGAGTTCAAGCAGAAAATTCTGAACAAGCTGGAAGAAAATTACGGACTTCTGTATGTCTCCGACAAATCTTCTCCTGAAGAGATCAAAGATGAGCTTCAGATGAGTAAGAAAAACTTTAAAAAGGCGATCGGAGGACTTTATAAAGATAAGATTATTGATATTTTAGATGATAAAATCAAATTATTATAAAACTAAAAACGGGCAGAAATTTCTGCCCGTTTTTAGTTTTATTACCGGTTCTTAATCAGAAGCCATCCGTTATAGATTCTTCCGTCAGAAACTTTTATGGTGTACCAGTAATTTCCGGTAGAGATCGGGTGTGATTCATATTTCCCGTCCCATTGAAAAGGTTTACTTTTAATAATTTCTCTATAGATTGTAACTCCTCTTCGGTCATATAAACTGACTTCGGTTCCCGGATAGTTTTCCAGTCCTGCAATTCTCCATGTATCATTGATTCCGTCACCATTAGGACTGATCGCATTGGGAATATTAAAGATTGAGAAGCTCTTTTGTCCAATGATACATCCGGATTTTGTTTTTACATAAACAGTATATTCTCCCATATTCAGATTGGTGAAGATATTGGAATCCTGCCATGTAAAATTGTTTAAAGAAAACTCATAATTTCCGCTCTGAGAAAGAATAACAGTCGCTGTATTGTTCGTGATATTTACAGAAACAATATGGGCTAAAACAGAATAGCTCACCTGCGTTGAACCTGTATTTTCACATCCGAATATATTGGTCACTTTCACAGTATAAGTTCCGGGAGTCGTTACCGTAATGGTTTGAGTAGTTGCTCCGGTATTCCATTCGTAAGATTTAAATCCTGGTCCGGCATCCAGTACAACTGATTTTCCTTCGCAGAAATCAAGTGTAGCAGGTAACTGAACAATAGGTTTGGGATTTAATGTCAGGTTTAATCTTATCACTTTAAAGCATCCGTCCGGTGTTGCAACTCTTACGTGAATAAGTGTTGTTCCTATATTTAAAATATAAGCTGAAGGATTGGAGATAGGATTTCCTGCGGTATCGGTATAAGTGAAAATATAAGAGCCTGGATTATTAATAATACTTCCTTCAAAAGAGTGAAGATTAATAACCATAAAATTTGAAGTTGTAGTATTACACTGTACCTGTGTGATATCTTTTGCAGGCACATTATCTGTGGATAGAGTTACTGTAATGGCCAGTTTTTCAGATTCACAATTGTTTAAGGTCTGAGTTACAAAATAGGTTTGTCCGTTTACAAGAGGAGTTGTTATTGGAATTACATTTCCTGCAGCATTGTAGAATTTCAGAGATGTTCCTGTTACAACAATCTTTTCTATTGTAGGGTTGGCAGAGGCACAGAAATCCTGGTTTACATTGGCTGTTGGTTTCGGAGTATTATTTATGGTTACCTGAACAGCTGTTTTATTACTTTCACAACCATTGATCGTTTGAGATGCATAATAGGTCTGTCCATCGATAAGAGCAGTTGCAGCAGATAAAATATTTCCTGTGGCATCATACCATTTTATATTCTGACCTGTAATCTGAATATCAGAGATCTTTGGAGTATTGGTAGCGCAGAAAGTTTGTTGGGTGCTTGTCGTTACTGGAAGAGCAGGAGAGGATACCATTACATTCTGATTCTGTGTGGTGGTATTTCCGTTTCCATCGTTATAAGTCCAATGGATGATATAGTTTCCTGGGGTGGAATAAGATAAAGGATCTGTTGTTGTTGCTGTAACAGTTCCTGCACAGTTATCTGTTGCAGTAGGAAACCCCGTAATTGTCGTATGACAGTCCCCTGTAATATCAGCCAGAGTAGTGATATTGGGAATAGGAGCGATATTGTCACCCACAACAACGTTTACTGTGAAAGTACCATCACAAGCGCCGGATCCTGAGACCTGACATGTATATGCACCGGCATTGGCTGCTGTTGCATTGGGTATTGCTGGGTTTTGCTGATTGGAAGTAAAACCGTTAGGCCCTGTCCAGTTGTATACTGTTCCTCCTGTCGCGTTCAGCTGAAGCATACCGTTAGGACATACGGGAGAATTAGACGTCACAACAGCAGTTGAAGTGCAGTCCTGAAACTTAGCGATAAAAATGTCGTTTCCTCCTCCTGGTGATTGTTGAAAAGTTCCTGGTGTAGCAATGCCGGAGGTATTTCCGCCTGACATTCCGGCAAGGTAAATAGCGCCGTCATTATCTTTTGTAACTTCACTTTGTTGTGTAGCTCCATTTCCTGTATAATAAGTTCCCCATTCTTTTACATCATTCTGGTTGTATTTAATTAGGAATGAAGAAATATACATTCCAGGCATTCCCATATAGGCTCCTGGGGTTGATATGTCAGGTTGTCCGCTTGAATGCAGTCCGGTAAAGAAAACATTTCCGGAAACGTCGGGATATGCTAATAGCTGGGGTTCACCCGTGAAATTGAAATAATTTTTTGTAATAGTATTGTTGGCCAGGTTTACTCTCCAGATTCCTGGTTGTCCCAAAGGAAAAGCGGACGTAGAATACTTCCCTGGCAAAATTAGAGTATTATTTACAATCCTTGCTTTCCATATAAGTTCTGATCCTGCATTGCCATAATAGCTTGAACGCAGGATAGTATTGCCTGATTTTGAAAGCTGTATATAAAGTCCGTCTGATTCACCGCCTTTTACAGGTTGAAAAGCATTAACCATAGGAATCGTTGAAGATTGCGTAGCACCAATGATTTCAAGATTGTTATTCGAAGAGAAAATCTGAAAAACTGAAGTGGAACCATCGCTGCTCCCCAAATAAGTTGCCCAGTCAACACTACCGCTTGTTGAATTTAAAGATGCTAAAATTCCATCTGTGTATCCGATAGGAGTAGACTTTGCAGGTTGCATAGCGTTGACAGTAGGGAAATCAGAGCTAAAGGAATGTCCTCCAATGTATACGTGGTTTTGATTATACGAAACTGAATAAAGCTCACTTTGTCTGGTAGAAACAAACTCTTTTTGAAAAGCAAGGCCGCCATTACTATTAAATTTTACTAAAATAATATTTTCATTATATGGCCCTCTCTGAACTCTTCCTCCAGCATAAATATTAAAGCTTTCATCAAAATCTACATCGCCAAAAACATCTGTCATTCCAAAGCCATAATAAGTTCCCCAAAGTTTTTGCCCATTTTTTGTGAGTTTCATCAGAAATGCATCAAGTCCGCCGGCAACATTTTGCTGATAAGTTCCGCTGGTAGCAAAGTTGGTCGTACTATTTGTGGTTCCAAATAAATAACCGGTACTCTCAATATCTGTTTTTATCCTGCCATAATCATCACCAAATCCTCCCGCATAGCTTCCCCATATTCTTGTGGGTACAGGATCTATAACCATTATTTTATCAGAAGTATTTAATGGAGTGTTAAACCCAAAAGTCTGATCACCAAGATCTTTAAAAGAAACATCAATGCTTGTTTTTGTATTTCCCAAAATCCAGCTGTTAGGAATATTTTCGTGCATTTCCCCAAACCGAACATTCATAGCTAGTTTTCCATCTTTTATCAAAGTAGGGGCACCGTTAAATTTCATTTTAATATCTGAAATTTTTCCACCAGGATTGATGATGAAGTTATACTCAATGGGTTTTAATGTATCATTGGGTTTGAAGAATACCAAATCAATATGAGGATATATATTTTTATAGCTGATTTTTTGATATCGGTGAACATTCGTAATACCTTTTGAGTTTTCCGGTAGATTATAATAATTTTCGTAATCAGGTGATTTCCCTTCAGGTAAAATAGTAACTTTTTTATTTGAATTGATAAGCTCAATGTCTATTCTGTGAGTTAATTTTTCATAAATGTACTGATCTATATCAGATGACGTTGGCGTCGGAACTGTATTTTTTGTTTTTTTTGAAAAATCAGGATTTAAGGTTTTCTTAGTTTCATAAATATCATAAGAAAAACCATTAGAATGCAGTTGTACATTTAGACCATTAGAGTGAAAAAGATATTTCACATCGTTATTTTCTTTGCCATTCTGATCTATAATTTGCCCTCTGTTTTCATAAAAGTGATAGAAATTGTTTTTAGAAATTTTCTTCTGTGAAAATAGAATTGCTATGCTCAAAATTGAGAACAGCGAAAGAATTTTCTTCATTGGGTTATTAATTTTGCGGCAAAGATATAAAAATAGACTTCTTATTAAATAATAAGTAATCGTAAACTTTAATAACAGAATATGACGGATGTCATGACTTTTTTGTTTAATTTTTTTGTTTAACAATTTTGTCAAAAATAAATTTTACTATAAATTTGCACAAATTTGTTTAACGAAAATGTCAAATCAAGCAAAAAAAGACCAAACACAGGAATTGATCAAGGAGACAGCGAAAAATTTGTTCTTTGTGAAAGGAAAATTTGATGCTACTACGCAGGAGATCGCAGATGAAGCAGGAGTGAACAGGACCCTTATTAATTACTATTTCCGTTCCAGGGATAAGCTTATTCAGATCATCTTTGATGAAGCACAAAGAGTGGAACAGGAAAAGTCGAAGATCATTCAGAATTCTGATCTGCCCTTTAAAGAAAAGATCAGCAAATTCATTGAAAGCAGCCTTTCTACAAGCCTTCAGTATCCGTATCTTGAAACGTATATCGTATCTCAGATTAATAAAGGAACCTGCCATCACAGGGAAATTGAGGAAGATATCCTGAACGAAATGTATCGTGATATTGAAAAGGAAATGGAGTTGGGAAATATTGAAAAAATGGCACCGGTGCAGTTTATTCTGAATATGGTTTCGCTGCTGGTATTTCCAAGTGCCATACGACCGTTATTTATGGAGAATCTTTTAATTAATGATGAAGAATATGATAGGATTATTTCTGAACGAAAAGAAATAATTATCAATATGTTATTTAAAAATTAATAAAAACTAAAGTATTTCTGATGATGATTCGTCAAATAGAAATAAATAATGAACGAATTAAATAAAAAAATAAACGAAGTATAAAATTATGAATAGAAAACGTATAACTGCTACAAAGCTAAAAATTGGGATAGCTTCAGCATTTATGATTTTCGGTTTTTCATTGGTGTCTGCCCAGCAGCAGGTTTCCCTGCAGGAAGCAATCAAACAGGCCCTCCAGAATAAGGCAGAAGCAAAGAAAGCTGCTTTACAGGTTAAAAAAGCCGAATACAAGATTGATGAGGCCAGAGCCGGGGCTCTCCCTCAGATCAGTGCAACAATAAACAATACGTACAATCCTATTTTGCAAAAATCTGTTCTTCCCGGTGAGGTTTTAGGTAAACCTGGTGAGCTGATTCCTGTTGCCTTTGGAACGAAATGGCAATCTGTAAACGTAGTAACTCTTAATCAGAACGTTTTTGATCAGAGAGTTTTTATTGGTCTTAAAGCAGCAAAATCTACAAGAGAGTTCTATCTTTTAAATTCGGATTTAACCAACGAGCAGATTATTGAGAATGTTGCCACAGCATATTATCAGGTGTTCGTACAGGAAGAGAATCTTAAAACGGTGGAAGAGAGTTATGCCAATACGGAAAGGGTAAGAAACGTTATCAAAAGTTTGGTAGATAATGGTCTTGCTAAGCCAATTGACCTGGATCGTACCAATGTTCAGCTTACCAATATCGGTTCAAACAAGCAGCAATTAATTAATGCTGTTGAAGTGTCAAAAAATTCATTGAAGTTCTATATGGGAATCCCTATTGATACACCTATTGAACTTGAAGAAAAAACAATTGTACCGAATCCACAGCTATTGGACAGCAATGTAAACCTGGAGACGCGTTCTGAATTAAAAGTTTTAAATAAACAAAGAGAGCTTCTGGAATATAGCAAAAAGGCAACTATTGCCAATCTTTATCCTACGGTAGGACTTTCAGCTAACTATGGCTGGCAGGGGCTTGGGAATAAATTTCCTTATGCTACGGGATCAAGCCAGGGAACGAACTGGGGAGACTATGCTTCCATTGGTTTAGCGATTAAAATTCCGATTTTTATGGGAGGGGCTACCAAAGCTCAGATTCAACAGGCGGAAATCGATATTCAGGATCTTGATCAGGATATACAGAACCAAAAACTGAACTTGAGTTTAGATTATAAAAATGCAGTTTCCAATATGGAGAATGCAATAATCAATATTCAAAGCATGAAAGATAATGTGGACCTGGCAGAAAAAGTACAGAAAAATACTCAGTCCAACTATCAGTATGGTTTAGCAACACTTACAGAAGTATTGGATACTGAAAATGCTCTGACACAGGCTAAACAGAATTATGCAAATGCATTACTGGACTATAAGCAGGCTGAAATCAAAGTCATTAAAGCAAAAGGAGAGTTAAACACATTACAAAACCCATAATAAACAATGAAAAAAACTTTAATATATATCATCGTAGCAGCTGTACTGGTAGGTTTGGCCGCTTATAAGATTGCAGGTAACAAAGAAAAGCAGACTCAGGAAGTAAAAGAGGTTGCCAAGCAGGTAGATAAAATCAACGTTAATATTGTAACCGTTACAAGAGAAAATATTGATACAGACTACTCAGCCAACGGAACTTTCATTCCTAAGCAGGAAATGAACCAGTCTTCGGAGATCTCAGGACGTATTGTAAACGTTTTGGTAAAAGAAGGTTCAAGAGTAGGTGCAGGCCAGGTTCTGGCAACCATCAAAAGAGATGCTATCGAAGTGGATGTTACCCAGGCTCAGAATAATTTGCAGAATGCTATTATTGATAACCAGCGCTATGAAAACGCATACAAAACAGGAGGAGTTACAAAACAACAGCTTGATAACTCAAGATTACAGCTTAAGAATGCTCAGGCTGCAGTAAAAGCTCAGGGTGTAAAAGTAAACGATACAAGCATCCGTGCAGGAATCAGCGGTACGATCAACAAGAAAATGGTTGAGCCGGGAACCGTTGTTTCACCGGGGACAGCAATGTTTGAAATCGTTAATATCAACAGCTTAAAACTTTCTGTTTTAGTAGATGAAAGCCAGATCGGAAAAATTCAGTTAGGTCAGGAAGTTCCGATTAAAGTAAACGTTTTACCTGAAGATTCCTTCGTAGGAAGAATTACATTTATCGCTCCTAAGAGTGATGCTTCTCTGAATTTCCCTGTTGAAATCGAAGTTCAGAACAAAGGAAACCTTAAAGCCGGTATGTATGCAACCGCTAAATTCAGTACCAACAACGGTGCGGAAACCCAGAATATGCTTACCGTTCCTGCAGAAGCATTTGTAAACGGAGTAAGCTCAGGACAATTATTCATTGTTCAGAATGGCGTTGCAAAATTAATCAAAGTAACCATCGGAAAAGTTTACGGAGATAAAGTTCAGATTTTAAGCGGATTGAATGGCGGAGAGCAGGTAGTAACCAGCGGACAGATCAATCTGGACAACGGATCTAAAGTAAACATTATAAAGTAGAACGTTTATGAAGTTAGCAGAAATATCGATTAAAAGACCCTCGCTGGTAATTGTATTATTTACAATTCTGACGTTGGGAGGTATCCTGAGTTATACGCTCATGGGATACGAATTGATTCCGAAGTTTGAAACCAATATGGTAACCATTTCCACGGTGTATCCGGGAGCTTCACCTGCAGAGGTGGAAACATCCGTGACCCGGAAGATTGAAGATGCCGTAGGTTCCCTGGAAAACGTTAAAAAAGTAGAATCTTCTTCATACGAAAGTTTATCCGTAATCATGGTTCAGCTGAACGATGGTGCCGATGTAGACTACGCTTTGAATGATGCCCAGAGAAAGGTAAATGCGATCCTTGCAGACCTTCCGGAAGACGTAAAAGCGCCGTCTCTGAATAAATTCTCCTTAGATGACTTACCGATTATTACGATGAGTATTTCATCTGATAAACTGAACAGTAAGGATCTTTATGACTTACTGGATAAAAAGATTGAGCCTATTTTCTCCCGTGTAAACGGTGTAGCTCAGGTTGACCTTGTGGGTGGACAGGAGAGAGAAATCCAGGTAAATCTTGATGAGAAAAAATTACAGGGGTACGGACTTTCAATCGGAGACGTACAACAGGCTATCCTTTCATCCAACCTTGATTTCCCTACAGGAAGTCTGAAAACAAGAACTACAAAATCTACGATCAGACTTTCAGGAAAATATAAATCTATTGAAGAGATGAACAACCTTGTAGTTTCCAATAAAAACGGAGCTCAGGTACGTTTATCCGATATCGCAACAGTTTTCGACTCTCAGAAAGATGTAGAAAAAGTAGCGAGATTCAATCAATTTCCTACCATTTTAATGCAGGTTAAAAAACAATCTGATGCCAATGCCGTAGCGGTATCTGAAAGCGTTCAGAAAACAATTAAAACAGTAGAAGAAGCTTATAAAGTTCAGGGTGTAAAAGTAAAAATCGTAAACGATACTACAGAATTTACCCTTGAATCAGCCAACCACGTTATTTTCGACTTATTCTTAGCGATTATCCTCGTGGCAATTGTGATGCTATTATTCCTTCACAGTATCAGAAACGCGTTTATCGTAATGGTTTCGATCCCGGCTTCATTGGTGGCAGCGTTCATCGGTATGAACTTAATGGGATATACCTTGAACCTGATGAGCTTACTGGGACTGTCACTCGTGGTAGGTATCCTGGTGGATGACGCGATCGTAGTACTGGAAAACATTTACCGTCACATGGAGATGGGTAAAAGTAAGATCAGAGCGGCGTATGACGGAGCATCAGAGATCGGATTTACCGTTGCTGCGATTACATTGGTAATTGTGGTGGTATTCTTACCGATCGCGATGAGTTCAGGTCTTGTGGCCAACATCCTTGCCCAGTTCTGCGTCACGGTAGTAATTGCAACCTTATTATCATTGCTGGCTTCATTTACCATCATTCCTTGGCTATCATCAAGGTTCGGTAAACTGGAACATTTAACAGGGAAAAACTGGTTTGAGAAATTCATCCTTTGGTTTGAAGGATTAATCGACAAGTTTACACACTGGATTACAGGAATTCTTGAATGGTGTCTGAAAACGACATTAAGAAGAATCTCAACAGTAGTGATCACGTTCCTTGTCTTAATCAGTTCATTTATGCTGGTAGCATTCGGATTCATCGGAGGTGAATTCTTCCCGCCGATTGACCGTGGTCAGTTCCTTGTACAGATGGAATTATCCAAAGATGCAACTGTTGAAAAAACCAACCAGTTAACATTAGAAGTTGAGAAATTCTTAAGAAATGATAAAGATGTTGTAGACCTTATTACAACAGTAGGACAACAGTCTACAGGTTTTGGTGGTGCTCAGGCAACTACTTACCAGTCTGAGGTTCAGGTGAACTTAACAGATAAGTCCGAACGTTCTGAAAGTACCAATATCAAAGCTGCAAAAATAAAAAGACAGCTGGAAGAGAAATTTACTGGTGTTGAATTTAAAACGGCTCCGATCGGTATCATGGGTGCAGAAAATGCTCCGATTGAAATGGTAGTAACAGGACCGGATAACGCTACTGCAGTAAAAGAAGCAACCAGAATCCTTGAACTATTGAAAAAAGTACCGGGAGCTGTGGATGCCGAATTATCAACAGATACAGGTAGCCCTGAAGTTCAGGTAAGTATCGACAGAGATAAAATGGCTTCTTTGGGCTTGAATCTTTCAAGTGTAGGACAGACGATGCAGACTGCATTCAACGGAAATACAGACGGCAAATTCAGAGCAGGGGAGTATGAATATGATATCAATATCCGTTTCGGAGATGTCAACAGACAGTCCATTGATGATGTTAAAAACCTTATGTTTACCAATCCTCAGGGACAGCAGGTTCGTCTGAGCCAGTTTGCCGATGTGAAAATGGGTTCAGGACCAAGCTTACTTGAGCGTAGAGATAAATCTCCTTCTGTAAAAGTAAGAGCAAAAGCGGTAGGTAGACCGGTAGGGGATGTAGCTAATGAATGGGCAGATAAGTTCATGAAGAGCGATAAAAAACCTGTAGGAGTAGATTATATCTGGAGTGGAGATATGGAAAACCAGCAGGAAGGTTTCGGTACGTTAGGAATTGCTTTATTGGCAGCTATCGTATTGGTATATCTGGTAATGGTTTCACTGTATGACAGTTTCGTGTATCCTTTCGTGGTATTGTTCTCAATTCCGTTAGCGATGATCGGAGTAATGGTAATTCTAGCCTTAACTGCCAACTCACTGAACATCTTTACCATGTTAGGGATGATCATGTTGATTGGACTTGTAGCGAAGAATGCGATCCTTATCGTTGACTTTACGAATGCGAGAAAAGCAGCAGGAGCCAATACTCACGATGCTTTGGTACAGGCTAACCACGCACGTCTTCGTCCGATCCTGATGACCACTATTGCGATGATCTTCGGTATGTTACCGATCGCATTGGCAACAGGGGCCGGAGCTGAAATGAACAAAGGTCTTGCATGGGTAGTAATCGGTGGTTTGACATCGTCACTATTCCTTACATTGATCATTGTACCGGTAGTATATTCATTATTTGACTCTCTTTTAAGAAGAATGGGACAACATAAGAAAGTAGACTACGAAGCTGAAATGAAAGCAGATTATGTACACAGAGAACTGAATGAAGACGGATTTACTCCGAAGCATTTAGATAAATAAATTAAACCTTTTAATTAATTGAAAGCGCCTCAGAACTTCTGAGGCGCTTTTTTGTTGATATTTGATGATTTAAAATTTAGTTATATAGGTTTTGGCTAAAGCCATTGGATGATTTTTATTATTGTAAATGGGCTAAAGCCCATTTCTATTGATGATTATTGTGCATTAAGAAAATATTCAATAGGAGTGGGCTTTAGCCCGCTTAAATTTATAACAGCCAATATTGGCTTTAGCCAAAACATAACATCCGGTTTTGGCCATAAAAAAGCTTCCAGTTTTTACTGGAAGCTCTTCAAATATTGTAATGAAAAAATTAATCTGCCATAACCTCTCCGGACTTTCTGTAAACGAAGTTTCCGTAGATATGTCTTCTTGCAAAACGGCTTGGGGAATCAGCATTAATCATTTTGATATAGGTATTTTTCGGAACACCCATATATTCGTAGATATTACCGTTCAGATGTTGTACCGTTAAAATCGATTTTTCAAGATAGAAATCCTGGATATTGGACTTTGTAATCGTTTCTGTATATTCTTCTTTATATTTTTCCTGAGTTTCCGGATTGATACTCACCAAAAAATGGTAGGCTTCAATAACAGATTTGCTCTTTTCTTCCGCTTCCTGCTTTCCTGCTTCATCATTAATGAATTTATCAGGATGGGTGTCTTTCATCACATTTCTGTAAATGGTCTTTAATTCTTTTAAAGTAACATTTTTATCTACGCCAAGAAGTGTTCTGTGCTCACCAATTTTTTTCATATCTCTAATCCTTATTTTCGGGGTGCAAAATTACGGATTTAAATCTGATAAACCATAACTTATTTATTATTATTTATTTGATTTTCAACTTGAAACAATTTTAAAACAAAAAACAGCACCCAATGAAAGTGCTGTCATATATTGTATAATGTAAATCTTAATTCTTATGGTTCATCACAGGTTCTTTTCAGTTTTGTAAAGATTTTGTCAAAATCTTTATAGGAAGTCTCTTCATTATCACGTTTTTGTCTGAAACTGCTGTTGGCACAGTTATGAAAACCTAAACCAATCATATCAATCAAAGCGTAGTCTTCTCTCTGAGGATCATTCATTTTAGCGTCAAATCTTGCCATTACGCCTTTAGGGTCAGCATTATTTTTACTTTTAAGCTCCGTATACATTCTCCATGCAGCATACATCTTTTCTCTGTCAGGAGAAGCGATGGCGTCAATCTGCTCTCTGCAGGTATCGTAATATTTACTGTTTTTAAGAGTTGAAGGATCAGAATAAGCAATGATTTCTTCCTTATTCAACTGGTATTCATTTTCAAAAGACTGGATCGTTTCTTCCTGAAGTTTTTTCCATCTTGGAAGATCGATCACTTTTATACTGTACAGCTCCTTTTTCTTTTCCTGATATTGTTTTTCAAGCTCTTCTAAATAAGCTTCTCTGTTCTGGCGGATTTCTTCAAGCTGGGAAAGCTTAAATACGGGACGGGTATCAAAAACAACGCCGTTGAACTGGTACAAAAGCTTGTTCACTCCGTCTATTTCTTCCTTTTTATATTTAGCCGGATCAAAGTAGCCTTTATTGTCACAATTGAAAGTCTGATAGCTGTATGGTGTCAGATTATTTGTTTTTGCAGGAGATTTTTGCCCCCATATAGTAATGGATAAGGCCATTGTAAGCCCGATCATCATTTTTTTCATGTACATACGTTGTTGAAAGAATCCGAATTTTCTGAATTTCATTGCAAAATTAAGGCTTTAAATTCAAAATCTAAAGAATTAAATAGATTTTCTCAATTGATTTTGCATTTTTTATACAGATTTTGTAGCATGGCTTTCATTCACGTTTCTCAGACGGTATATCATTTACTCCTCAATCCCGTCATAGCAGCGGGTACAGAGAATTTAATATGCTATAAAGCAGGGGTTCTTGTTGACAATTGCTTTTTAGGATTTAAAATAATAGATTTACATGAATTAATAAGCATCCATGATATATTATGTTTTTCTTCTCGGTATTCTCGCTGTTTTTGCAGGCATTTCTTCCCTGATTATGCGTTTTTTCGGTAAATGGACTAAGAAGAGTAAATACGAAACTTTATTTAATACTTTTATATTCATTGCTTCATTCTTTCTGATTTCATTTTTCAGCATTTATATTTTTCTGTCAAATCTTAATTTTTCCCGATAACGGAAGAGTTTCTTTTAAGAATTATATAAGCAATAAAAAGATTGATGAAAAGAGCAGCCCAGACATTCAAGCCATAAAAGAGCTCGTAATCATGACGGGTTTCATTGTATAGAAGATTTTTAATGATTCTGAAAGTAATTGCGGTGGTGGTCACTGCGTAGCTTAAAGTCATATACATCTTATGCCTGCTGACATTTCCTTTTTTTACTGAAATCACAGCAGCAATGGTAAAATACATCCAAAGCACATCTTGTATCAGAAATCCAGTAATCCCGATAAAACCTCCGTTTGAAAACAATCCCAGAACAAAACAGGCAGGAACATTAATGATCAGAATATTATAGACATATATTCTGCCAATGATCCTATGAAGGCTTTTGCTTTCCGCTAAAATCCGGCCGGAGAACTGTGTAAGACCAGCCAGAAGGCAAAATGTTATGGAAAAGATATGGACGTAGAAAAAAGCCATCCAGTACGGATTGTTGACAACCTGTTGTTTAAAAGCGAGAAACCCGGTATTTTTATCAAAAGAAGTGTATTGCAAAATCACTTTCAGAATCAGGATACTGAAAATGAAGATTAAAAACAAAGCTGCGGCTTTAAGGATTTTTATTCCCAAAGATTTCATAGATAAACTTTTCCGGGTAATGGCAGGTCTAACTTTCCAAAATTTAAATCATCGTTTATCAATCATCATTTTACATAATTCCTTTCAGCCGTAAGTGCTGAAGAAGCATAATCGTTTTAGCATCTTTGATCTCTCCGGTATCAATCATTTCCAGGCTTTTTTCAAAAGAAAGTTCAAGCACCTGTATATTTTCACCTTCTTCTTCCAATCCTCCGCCATCATTTATTTTCATTTCATTCGAATATTCTGCAATGAAAAAATAAAGAATTTCAGTTACGGATCCGGGAGACATATAGGCTTCAAATACCTTTTCTACTTTCGAAATCTTATATCCGGTTTCTTCTTCCGTTTCCCGTTTTATACAATCTTCAGGATTATCATTATCCAGAAGTCCGGCGCAGGCCTCAATAAGCATTCCTGTGGGATTTCCGTTGATATAAGTAGGCAGGCGGAATTGTTTCGTAAGGATTACCGTGTTTGAAAGTTTGTTGTAAAGAAGGATAACCGCTCCGTTTCCACGGTCATAAGCTTCTCTGCTTTGAGTTTCTGTAGTTCCGTCCTTTTTGCGGACAGAAAAAGTTACTTTATTTAATGTGTACCAGTTGTCTGATAAAATTTCGGTTTTAAGGATGGTAATATCAGGATTTTGCATATGGGATATCTTCTATGTTATAATAAATGGTTAGTCCTCTTTTTTTAGCTATTCTTACGTCCTCATCAGCGCCTTTGGATGCTCCTTCTATACGGAGTACTGCATCACATTTTTCGAGCAAGGCATGAGCCACGGGATACTGTATCTCCTGCCATGCTTCATCACCTATTTGGGTAGATCCCGCAAGGTGTATCAATGGTAACGCAACCCACTCTCCGATAATAGGAATATGCCCCTTTCTGAAGATAGGGAGCGCAACAGATTCAAGACGGTTAAGATTCTGCTGAATCAGTTGCGGATCATCATTCGTTCCGCTGCGGTAAGGTCCTGCAATAAGTATAAACATAATCTTTTTTGGGTAAAATAACAGAACTTTCAGGATAAAAAAAATAATATAGCTTAAGAGAAACTGTTTTTTTGTTTGTTGGATTTTATAAGGCTTAAAAATTCAGGAGTAATGCCTAAATAAGAAGCAATTTGCTTTTGCCTGATGCGTTTTACCGATTCAGGATATTTGTGAAGAAAATTAAAATAGCGCTCTTCTGCTGGTAAAGACAGGTTTTCAATCGTTCGGAGTTGCTCCCTGATATAAGCATTTTGCATCATGATCCGGAAAAAACGTTCAAATTTCGGGACCTTGAGATAAAGTTCATCCAGATGATTTTTCTGAAGCTGTAAAATACTGCTTTCTTCCAATGCTTCAATATTCAGCATGGCAGGTTTCTGATTGATAAAGCAATACATATCGGTAATCCACCAGTCCGCCACAGCAAACATAATGGTAGATTCCTTTCCCGAAGCATCCATATGAAAAGCTCTCAGAATTCCTGACTGAACAAAATTGATCTCTTTACAAACTTGTTGGTGCTCCAGAATTAATTCTTTCTTAGCCAGCTTTCTTTCTTTTAAAAGAGACAGAAAATAAGATTTTTCGTAATGGGTAAGCGAAATATGCCTGGAAATGTTTTTTATAATTAAAAGTTCTTCCATTATCCTCCTATTGCTTCTTTAACAGATCGCGTAAAGCCTTTTCCAGATCAGGAAACTTAAAATGAAACCCGGCATTCAGAATTTTCTCTGAAGAAGCTCGGGAGCCTTCCAGTATGACTGAAGCCAGTTCGCCAAATATCAGTTTTAAAACAAATCCTGGAACATTAGGCATCCATAATGGCTTACCAAGTACTTTCGCAATCTTTTTTGTAAGTTCTTTATTGGTGGCGTGCTGTGGAGAAACGGCATTGTAAGCGCCCTCAATCGTAGAATTTTTCAAAGCAAATTCATAAATAGAGCAAATGTCTTCAATATGAATCCAGGGCATGTATTGTTTGCCACTTCCCAAAGGAGAACCGATATAATATTGAACCGGAGGAACCATTTTCTTTAAAGCTCCATCCTTTTCAGAAAGAACTACAGCTGTCCGTATTTTGACAACTCTTTCTGCCAGTTCCTGTTCTTTAAAATCATCTGCAGCTCTTTCCCATAAAACAACTACTTCACTTAAAAAATCATTGCCGGGCGGATCGGTTTCCACATCAATTTTTTCTGAAGTCTTTGTACCGTAGAAATTAATTCCTGAAGCTGAAATAAAAGATTTTAATTTAATCTTGTTTTTTCTTAAAGTGGTTCGAAGTAGTTCCGCAGAATCTACACGGCTAGAGATCAGTTCTCTTTTTCTTTCCGGCGTCCAGCGCTTCTCTGAAATATTGGCTCCTGCAAGATGAATGATGTGGGAAACATTGTCAAAGGCAGTTTCATCCACCGTTCCTTTTTTAATGTCCCATTCATATTCATTTTCTTGCTTCCTGTGCCTGGTCAGAAACCTGATTTCATAGTCTTGACCTATTTTTTTTGCCAGTTCTTTGGCAATCATACCACCGGCTCCGGTAATCAGAACAACTTCTTTCATAATAATATTGTTAAGGTGTAGTTTTTATGCCTGATTTTTTACAATCAGTACAAAGTCATCTTCCAGCAGTTTATAACCGTAATCATAAATAAACTTGTATTCAGAACCGTTTTTATAGACTTTCAGATTGGTAAAATAATCAAAATCAAAACCCAAGCCATCCAGCCGGGATTTGGGTACTTTTGTTTTACCGTCTGTGTTAATCTCCATAAGGATGCGGTAATTTTTGCGGAGTTTGTTATTCACATTCCGCATCAGATTATTAGAATCCTTATTCTGCTTATTGTTATAGGCGTTCCGGCAGGCATCATTACAGAACTTTTTATCAGACCTTCCGATGATTTTTTCGCCGCATTCCAGACAATTCATGATCTTTATTTTAGGTGATGTGTGTGTCTTTTTTTTAGCAGTTTCTTAAACCTGCTGTGGGTAGGGTAGCTTCTGTTGGGCGTAATGTTATTAAAGAACAAAGCCACAAGCAGAAGAATAATGCATCCTGAAAGAACAGGGGAGACTACATACCAATACCCTAATTCAGGGATTTTGCCCGTAGAGCTTACAGCAATGAGAGCGGTAGCACCTCCAGGTGGATGCAATGTCTTTGTATACTGCATCAGCACGATAGAGAAAGCCACTGCCAGAGGTGCCGAAAGCCAGATAATATGAGGAACAAACTGATAAACAGTAACTCCTACGAGTGCCGATAAAACATGGCCGCCTATAAGGTTTCTGGGCTGTGCCAACGGACTTTGTATGGCTCCGTAAATAAGAACACTTGAAGCTCCGAAAGAACCGATGAGGAAAATATTTTCAGTTTCGGCCAGTGAATGAGACTGGATAAATGCAATAATTCCGATCCCAAAAAACGCACCTAAAAATGACCAGAAATGCTCTTTATAATCAACAAGCGTTTCCTTATAGATTACGTACTTTGAAACTCTGAATGTTCTTTTTATACTCTTCTTCATTTAGTCTTCTTTATTTTTTATAATTTAAATTAAATTTTCTACAAATGTTGCATATTACGTTCTGTCTTCACATACCAAAGCATAACGGTTTTAAACAAAGATCACAGCAATTCCTCCAGATCATCATCACAATTCCATGTTATAATACAGTCGCTTTTTTTGACCATATTTAACAATCTATGCTGCATTTCTGAAATCTTTATCAAAGTACATGGAGTATTCCGGAGCCTCGGGCCTGAAAACATTCTTAGAGTTAATTCTTTTATGAAAATCAAATTTTGTAAGCCAGTCCGGAAGTGTTCGAACACCGGATTCTGTCTTATCTTTCTTTTGGTAAGTCCCAGATCGAGAGGAAACTCAAAAATATTGATATTCCTTTTCATAAAGAATTTTCACAAAGATACGCAATTATCCATTTGTAAATGACTAGCTGTGAGATATACAGCTATTTTATTGAAACAAATTCATCTTTAGAATGAATTAACTCTTAACTTCTGAAATACAGTAAATTATTTAAAAAATGGAACTGATTTGAGAATATTCTGATGACTATGGTAGTTCATTTTATGAAAAAAGGCCTAATTTATTTATTAAAATTATTCTTCTGAATATTCAAGCCTGTATTTTGTTTAATTTTCTATATTTTGAAAAATTCAATGTTTATCAATGTTTTAAAATATTTTTTTATTCATAATATATTATTGTTTGTAACTATCTTGTTTTCATGCAAATAAATTGAATTTTTATTTCACGGTATTGTGGTTTTTTGTAATTTTGAGATAACATTCAAAAAGCAAACCATGAAAAAATCCAATTTATTGATGAGTATTGTATGCTCTTCCTTCTTGTCTGCACAGGTTGGGATTAATACAACCTCTCCACAAGGAGTTTTAGATGTAACCTCATCCAATTCGGCAGTTGTGTTAACCAGAAATGCCAACCCTCCGGCAAATGTAACCACACCCACAGCGGGAATGGTCATCTACGATTCTACAAATAAGACCCTAAGGTACTACAACGGGACCCAGTGGAGTACGGTAATTTCTTCGCAGACCTTAACAACAGCTAATGAAGGCGTTGTAAAACTGAATAGCGGGGCAGGTGTGAAGCCTTCATTCGCATTCAGATCTTCCGGCGGAGTTCCATTAATGACTTATGAAAACATTGTTTACCAGACCCCGATGAATATTGTGACAGACTTTGCAGCTCCTCCTACAACTACCTGGCCGGAAAATATTCTCAATCCGGTACCCGGGGACATATATAATCCTACTACGGGACGGTTTCTGGAAAACCCTATTGCAGGGCAGGTTCATATGTGGAGGGTTATTGTAAGCTATGCCAATAAAAATAATGGTTCCGTTGCATTTGTGACAGTAAACCTCTCAAATCCTGTACCTCCTTCCACATTCTCCATAGATCAGACAGCTGTTGCGCCCAATGGGGTAACATCCGGAAATCTGGTTTTTTATCTGGTGAGTGTTGCAGATCCTTTATCTATCGGCAGCGGATATCTTATTAAAATAAAATCTGATACTTCATTAGATGCCACTATTGATAGTATAACAAGGATTTCTCAAGCCAAAGATTAATCTCATTATTTAAAGCTTATTAACCGACTGACCATTGAATGAGAAACGTATAAAATTCCAATTCTAAGTTAGATGATTAAGTGAAAGGTACTCATTAGTTGCTTGAGTGCCTTTTTTATTCTGATATTCTGATATCGTAAATAGCAGTCAGGCCTGAAGTTACAGGAGATTGGTTGTTGTCCTGCAGATAATTTCCTGCCTTGAAATAAACGGATTCTGTTTTCCAGCTGTCACCAAAATGAAAAGAAACAGTCTGCTGGTTTACCGTTACTAAGACATCAGCATTGTTTTGTTGAATACTGTAATCAAATGTTTGATCTAAAGAAACATTTTTCAGAAGCGTAATTCTTTCTTCTTTGTCATTAACTTCTTTTTTGAAGCCAGCCTGAATTTCACCATTATTCCACCAGATTTTTAAAGCTTCGGTGCCTTTGGAATGCCCATGAATCTGACCAATAATAATTTTTCCGGTTCCAGGTTGCTGCAAAACAGCCATTTTTACACGTAAACTATGTTGATTTTCAAAATTCCATTCTTTTATCTGGCGCAATTCTGTTCTTGGAAAATGTGAACCTTGGGTCGTTTTGCCATTAGAAGAACAAAAGAAACGTATGCTGCTATCCTGAGGAGAAAAATAAAAGTTATCGGAGGAGAATTGTTCAATATCAGATCCTTTAATAATCGTAATGGAATTATTTTTAGGAATAGGCAGTTGCAGATCAAATCTACTCAGATCAAATTGATGAGGAACTTTCGTATAAGTATTTTTTTGTGCTGAAGAGAGCACGGGAAACAATAAAAATGCGGTGTATGCTGCGAGAATTTTAAAATGATTTCTCATACAAAGGAAATTATGCCGGAATAACCTAAACGAATTTAGAACTTTTGTTGAATAATATTCCCGATAAATAATTAAGAAAATATTAAAAATTACTTTACCAGATGTCTGAAAAAAGAAAGTCAGAATAAGTAATAACCCATTCTGACTTCAATATATTTTTAGCAATAATTTTATTTTTTCAGTCTTTCAATTTCCTCTTTCAAAAGCCCAATATATTCCTGCATCGTTTTAATAATTTCTATGCTTAATTCATTGCTGATGTTAGTAGTATTATTATTACCAATATTTGCTAGAGAGCTATCATTAAATATAGGATTCTCGACAACAAATTTTACTTCCTCTTCTTCGTAAATTTCTTCAACCGGAACCTCTAGAAATTTAGCAAGTTTGCTCCATTCTGTCTGTGTAATAGATACAGTACCACTTTCTTTTCTGCTGTAATTGGAGACATCAGTGGGGATTACCTCAGCCATTTGCTGCTGGGTAAAGCCTTTCATCTTTCTTACTGTACGAAGTTTTTCTTTTTGCATATCAGACATTTTTACAAATTTGCAAAAAAAAATTAAATTAAATAGAAAAAAATCCTCGTTCATACTTCTGTTTTTCTGTGTTTTTGAATGGAGAAGAATATTTTTGGATATGTTTTTGTTTCATTAAATTTTTAATTAAAAAGCAGAAATTATTGCCTTTTAATCCAGATGAATCCTGTTTTATACAGAATTCTTTTTGTTTCTGTATCCGTTTACAAACGACTACAAACGGATTTAAATAGTTTATAACCGACTGTGATATCAGAACATCGCAATCTTTGCAAAAGAGATTTGAGAAAAACAGTGAACGTCTCTTATCTGAATTTATTAATCTTTAAAATCTAAAAGCTATGTCACTAAGAAACAAAGTAACATTAATTGGTTACACAGGAAAAGAAGTTGAAATGGTAAACTTCGACAACGGAAATGTAAAAGCAAGTGTATCCTTAGCTACCAGTGATCATTACACGAATGCCAAAGGAGAAAAAGTAGAAGAAACGCAATGGCACAACCTTATTGCCTTTGGAAAAACAGCAGAAATTTTTGAAAAATATGTTCCCAAAGGAAAAGAAATTGCCGTAGAAGGAAAGCTTACCTACAGATCATATGATGACAAGGATGGGGTGAAGCGGTATATCACAGAAATTCGTGTAGATGAGATCCTATTATTAGGAGGTAAATAATTCTAAAAACACAAATGATGAAAGTAAAAGTTTTTAAAATCAGGATTCCTGAAGAATTTCTCTACAAAGATCAGAAAATGCTGGATGATTTTCTGGAAGCCAACGAAATTATGAAAGTAGAAACAGCTTTTGTAAGTGAAGAGCGCTACTGGTCTGTAATATTGTACTTTGAAGACTTAAAGCCTGCAAAAAATACAGTAAAAGAACCGAAGACCGTAAAATACTCTGCCGAAAGCGAAACTTTGAATATGGATGAAGAAAAGATACTGGATGCTTTGAAGCTCTGGAGATCAGAAAAAGCAAAAGAACAGAATCTTCCCACTTATTTCATTGCCAGCAATAAAGAGCTGGTCTCTGTAGCGAAGTATAAACCTGCTAAAAAAGAAGAATTACTGGAGATTAAAGGGTTCGGGAAACATAAAATTGAAAATTATGGTGAAGAAATTCTCGAAATTCTTGAAAGCATATGATTTTTTGAAATAATTGATAACACAACAAGAAAAGCTGAAGGAAGATTTTCTTCAGCTTTTTTATGCTGTGTAAAGTCCCTGCAATTCCTTACTTTTGCATTTATCAAAATGACATACAAGAAATGAAGCCAAGTTTAGCAAAAGGGACGAGAGATTTTACGGCACAGGAAGTTTCCAGAAGAAAATATATCATCAATATATTACAGAATAATTTTGAATTATTCGGGTTTCAGCCATTGGAAACGCCAAGTTTTGAAAATCTTTCTACACTTACAGGAAAATACGGAGAAGAAGGTGACCGCTTGATTTTTAAAATTTTAAATTCAAGTATCAATGAAGCAAAAGAAGAGAAAAAAACTCAGATGCTTCATGATTTCCAAAAAGCATTGGAAAAACCATTCAGTGCAGAAAGCCTTACTGATAAAGCTCTTCGCTATGACCTTACCGTACCTTTTGCAAGATTTGTAGCAATGAACCATGGGAAACTGACTTTTCCGTTCAAACGTTCGCAAATTCAACCGGTTTGGAGAGCAGACAGACCTCAGAAAGGAAGATTCAGAGAATTCTATCAGTGTGATGCAGATGTGGTGGGAAGTGAAAGCTTATTACAGGAAGTAGAGCTGGTTCAGTTATATTTAAAATCATTTGCTGATCTGAAAGTTCCTGTTACGATTCATATGAATAACAGGAAAATCCTTTCCGGTTTGGCAGAATATGCCGGAATCACAGATAAACTGATTGACTTCACGGTGGCATTGGATAAACTGGATAAAATTGGCAAAGACGGAGTGGTGAAAGAATTACTGGAAAGAGAAATTTCTCAGGAATCTATCGATAAATTAGACTTTTTATTCAGCCAATCTGATGATGCACTGGAAAATCTTCTTCAACTGAAAGAGAAATTTGCAGGAAATGAAATCGGTCTGAAAGGAGTAGAAGAACTGGAGTTTGTTCTTACCCAGTCTCTGAACCTTGGTGTTGATATCCAAAATCTGGTATTCAATATTACATTGGCCAGAGGTTTAGATTACTATACAGGAGCCATCTTTGAAGTGAAGGCAGATGAGGTTGCTATGGGATCCATCGGGGGAGGTGGAAGATATGATAACCTGACTGAAGTTTTTGGAGTGAAGAATATTCCGGGGATAGGAATTTCATTCGGATTAGACAGAATCTATCTTGTAATGGAAGAATTGAATCTTTTCCCTGAAGAAGCGTCAGCCAAAATAGAATATCTGTTTGCTAACTTTGGAGGTGACGGTGTAACGGAAGCTTTAAAACTAATGATGCAGCTAAGAGCAAAAGGTATTTCGGCAGAATTGTATCCTGAAAATGCGAAAATCAACAAACAGTTTACTTACGCAGAAAAGAAAGGCATAAAGAATCTTGTTTTCCTTGGTGAAGAAGAAATTAAAAATAATACAGTTACTTTTAAAGATCTGGAAGCCGGAGTACAGAAAACGGTTTCATTAGAAGAATTTTTAGGAGAATAATTTTTTAATTATATAAAAACAGAACAACTGCAAAATTACTTTTGTGGTTGTTTTTTTTGATGGATGCTGAGAATTTAAATACTTTTGAATAAAAAAGAAATGACTAATAATTGTGCATTTTGTAAGGCAGAATTAACATCTATGGATACGCTTCTGGGAGCCAATATGCTTTCTGATGGCAATGTTTTATGCAATAAGTGTCTGAATATAGCAACAAATATCAATGAAGAATTACTTTATAACCTCAATAAGTTCAGCATTGAAGATATCAGTAAAATTCTGAATAATAAAAAAACCGGATCTTTAGAGATTGCTGTAAACACAAATCAGAATCTTCCTACGCTTACGAATACAGATTCAGGCCAGATCTCAAGAGAAGTTTATAAAAGAAGACATCGCAAAATAAAGCAGGAACTGGAAAAACTGCGTGCCAACCTTTCTATTTTCACCAAAGGAGAAATCAAAGAACTTCCTTACCTGATTCCTGAAGATGAACCAATTATTGCAATTACAGATGCTCAATTTGTCAATACGTTAGCTGCAGGAATACTTGTAGCTACCTCCAAAAGGCTGATTTCTGTTTCAAAATCAATGTTCGGAGCAGCGGAGATCAATGATTATCCCAATGAAACCATCAGAGCGGTAAGTTTTGTAACAGATCCCAGATCACCCATCATTAAGCTGCATCTTGATGAAAAGATTGCAGAGTTTGAATGTTTTATGGATAAGGAAGATGCAGAAAAGTTCTATGATACGATAAAAGCTTTCTATAACGCTCCACAGAAACCGTCTTCTATACAAACTGATACTGTAAACAAAAGAGCCGTTTCATCAGAAGAGATTTTAAACCAGCTTGAAAAATTAGGAAAACTTCGGGAAAACGGAATTTTGACTGATGCAGAATTTACAGAGCAAAAAAAGAAATTGCTGGAACAATTATAAAAAACTTTTAATAAGATGAAGGATAAAGTAACAATCGTAGAAAACTGGCTTAAGGGTTGGTGTTTATCAAGAGAAGTATCTTTTCCTGTTCAATATAAATCAGGTTTCAGAGTGATTGTAGGAGATGAAAAGCAAAAAGAACGTTTTGTATTTCCTGAACTTAATGACGATTTTTTTCAGCTCGCCCACTCAGTTCATGAGCCCTGGATTCATCTGAAAGTATCTGCTGCTCCTGAAGAATTTATAGAAAAAATTCCTGAAAGATGGGTACTGCAGCCACAGGGTTATATGATGACCTGCTTTCACCCGATGCATTTCAGGGAAATCAGTCTTGCAAAAGGATATCACCTGGAGTTTTCTGAGTACAATACAACTTTTGTGGTCAGAATTGTGACAGAAAATGGTGAACAGGCTTCCATTGGACGTGTTTCTCTTATAGATAGCCTGGCTGTCTATGACAGGATTGTTACTGAAAAAGATCATCAGAGGAAAGGTCTTGCTACTTTTTTATTGAAAGAGCTTGAGAAGATTGCTTTGTCAAAAGGATTTTCAAATAACCTGTTAGTGGCAACAGAAGAAGGAAAACTATTATATCAAACCTTAGGCTGGCAGATGTATTGCCTGCATACTTCCATTGTAATACCGTCTCAGAGCTAGGTTCTCTCAAAAAGCAGTAATTTAGATCTTTAAACTATAACTATAAAAATCAAGACCTTGTTAAACAATGGAAAACTACTTAGAAATAAATAAAAAGTCATGGAATTCCAAAGTGGAGCCGCATCTGAAGTCGGATTTCTACTTTGTAGATGAATTTTTGAAAGGAAGGACCTCTTTGAATTCAATTGAACTGGAGCTTCTTAAAGATATAAAAGGAAAAAATATTCTGCACCTGCAGTGTCATTTCGGCCAGGATTCTATTTCCTTGTCAAGAATGGGAGCAAAAGTTACAGGAATTGATCTTTCTGATAAAGCGATTGATACAGCCAGAGATCTCGCACAGAAATGCGGTACGGACACTGAATTTATCTGTTCAGATGTTTATGATCTGCCGAATATTCTGGATCATAAATTTGATATTGTTTATACCAGCTATGGTACAATAGGATGGCTTCCTGACCTTGCAAAGTGGGCGGAAGTTATCAATCATTTTCTGAAGCCCGGAGGAAAGTTCATTATGGCAGAGTTTCACCCTGTTGTCTGGATGTTTGATGATGACTTTACTAAAGTAGCTTACAATTATTTCAATGAAAAACCAATTGTGGAAACCTATGAAGGAACTTATGCAGATCAGTCTGCGCCTATCATACAGGAATATGTTATGTGGAATCATTCTTTAGCAGAAGTTCTTGATAATTTAATTAAGAAGGATCTGAAACTGGATACTTTTCAGGAATTCGACTGGTCACCATACCCGTGTTTCAGACATGTGGAAGAATTTGAAAAAGGAAAATGGAGAATTCCGCAGTTTGGAAATAAAATACCACTTGTATTTGCTTTGGTTGCAGAGAAAAAATAAGATTTAATTAACCATTAAGATCAGATAAGCTTTTAAAGAATGGTTTAATTTTTAAATAAAAAGTCATCGCAATTACTATTACGATGACTTTTTCCTATATATGAATGTTAAAAAAACTGCTCTTTGTTGGTTAGCTTAAAGAATCTTCAGCTTTTGTTTTTACTTCGTCCACTTTACTCTGAACCTGGGAAGCCACATCATTGGCTTTGCTTTTAAGGTCATTTCCCCATTTATTCAGATTATCTTTTGCTGTATTGATTTTATCTTTTACAGCTTGTTGATCTTCAGGGCTTGAATTCTTATATTTCCAATAAGCTAATGCACCTAATCCTAGTAAAGCTAATAAACCTTTTGTCTTGTTTCCCATGATTTCTATTTTTTTAAGTATTAATATTAAAATTTGTTGTTATGAATAATGTAAAATACGTGCCAAAAAAATAAATAGACCTATAAAAAAATGTTAAATTTAAGAAAAGACTTCAAAATTTTCACCGTCAAAACTGGCGAAAACCATAGTGGGATAGGAGTCCTGATGATAAATATTTCCATCTTTATCAATAGCGATGGCACCTGCGAAACCATCAATGGTTTTAAGCTCTTCAAATGTTTTGGCAAAAGCCTGCTGAAGATTCATCCCATCGGTAACCCTCGTTACAATTTTTGCAGCAGTAGCATTGCTTACAATATCTTCACCCACACCGGTACAGCTTACCGCACAGAAAGCATTGGCATAATTTCCGGCCACAGTGGCAGAATCTGAAATCCTTCCGGGAATCTCAAAACCTTTTCCACCTGTGGATGTTGCAACGGCTAGTTTCCCTTCATGATCTATTGCTACGCAGCCTACAGTTCCTTTGCCTCCATTGGCAAGCTTGGCTTCATATTCTTTTCTTCTCTGAGGAGTCTCCGTAGAAAAATTCTCAAACCCATTTTCCGTAGCATAGATTTTAGCACCATTTCCTCCTAAAACTCTGTCGTCTTCATTGATAAGATCTTTGGCAACAAATATAGGGTTCTGTACATTTTCAATATTGATCACGCCGCTTAGTTTCTGAGTATCTCCGTTCATTATTGCAGCGCTCATGCGGATCACACCATCACTCTGGATCTGAGATCCGATTCCGGCATTGTATAAAGGATCATCTTCAAGCAGCGAAACAGCATAGGCAACAGTATCAAAAGCCGAATGTGTTGTAAGATAATCAAAAGCTTTCTTTGCAATTGATTGTAAAGACTCCTGTTTTGCTGTCTTTACTTCGTGGCTTTGGTCACTTTCAGAGAAAAAACCGCCGTGGATAATGATTTTCATAGAGTAAGAGTTGATGAATATTTTTACGAAGGTAATTTATTAATAAAAGATAAAAGATAAAAGATAAAAGATAAAAGATAAAAGATAAAAGATAAAAGATATTATCGTAAACCAACTATTATGCATCCGGATATCAACATCAATAGAGGTGGGCTTTAGCCCGCCTTACCATAAACATATTAAATCCATTGCCTTTAGCCAAACCTTAAAATATGAATGTTAAAATAACAAACGGAACCGAGGCCCCGTTTGTATAGCTGTATTTGTTGTTCTATTTATCCTGTGGAATAGGGTTAAACTGCGAATTCTCAATCGTCAGTGTCTTGGTAGTAAGATCATAATGGTCATTCATAGACATGACATGTACCGTTAGATTATCAATAGAAATTGGTTCCCCAAGGTTGATATTAGTAAGGTTGGTGTCTTTAATAAACCTTCCGTCTACCAGAATCACAAGACCTGAGCCTACAGCTGTCATCACATCATTATGAATGAAAAGTCCTGTATCTTCTCCCAATCCAATTCCCAGCGTTCTCGGATTGTTCACTACCGCTTGGAAAAGACGCCCGATTCTGCCTCGCTGTACAAAGTGGGTATCAATAATAACATTATCAATTAATCCTAATCCCTGTGTGGTTTTGATTTCTCCTTTCAGAAGTGCTTCAGAACTGCTCCCCTGATAAATCATATTTTCAGAGGCTGCGGCAGCACCTGCAGAAGTTCCGGAATAAATAAAGTCCTGTTCCTGATATTTCAGTAAAACTGTATCGTGGAATCTTGTTCCTCCAAGAATAGAAGTCAGTCTCAGCTGGTCTCCGCCAGTGAACATCATGACGTCTGCAGCATTGGCTCTTGCCACCATGGCATCAGAATTAGCTTCTTCGCGGTTATGAATATCAAGAACATTTACATTTTTAGCCCCAAGAAATTCAAATGCTTTTTTGTATTCGGAACCTACGATCTGAGGGATTTGAGAGGCAGTTGTTACAATTTCAATGACAGAATTCTCCTTTAATTTTGATTCGTTGATGATCTTTCGCAGGATCCCACGCTCAAAAAAATTAAGATTCTTTTCTATATTCTGATCATAATCGGTTTCAGCAAAACTGCCTTTGTTTACAGCGCCTCCGATAACTATTAATTTTCCAACAGGTTTCATCATTGTGCAAAATTAAAAAATAATTCACATTCTCTGGCCAATTTCATGCCATCTTTAGTTGATTTTTAATGTTTTAGAAATGTTAATTAAAATTAATTTTTTTTTAGCGAATCTTTAAATGTGGTATAGTTTCGTTTAGGGTTTTACATTATCTTTGATTATGAAAGGAGTTATTGTTAACTGTTAAAATGCCAATAGACTATGAAAATCGAAAAGATTCAGGCACTAAGAGGTCCTAACATCTGGAGCATCAGAAGAAAGAAGCTGATACAGATGAGGTTGGACTTAGAAGAAATGGAGAATTATCCTACCAATAAAATCGAAGGATTTCGGGAAAGGATTGAAAAATTAATCCCATCATTAATTACACATCGCTGCTCGGAAGGAGTGGAAGGCGGTTTTTTCCATAGAGTGGAAACAGGTACCTGGATGGGACATGTCATTGAGCATATCGCCCTGGAAATACAGACGCTGGCAGGGATGGATGTAGGGTTTGGAAGAACCCGCGAAACAAAAACTCCGGGAGTTTATAATGTGGTATTCAATTATATTGAAGAAAACGCAGGGATTTATGCTGCAGAAGAATCTGTAAAGATTGCTGAAGCATTGATAGAAGGAAAAGATTATGATTTGAATGCATGTATTCACAGGTTAAAAGAAATCAGGGAGCGTGTCCGTCTTGGTCCTTCTACCGGAAGTATTGTAGAAGAAGCCGCTTCCAGAAAAATCCCATGGATCAGATTGGGAACCAATTCCCTGGTACAGCTGGGTTACGGAGTGAATCAGCAGAGGTTTCAGGCTACGATTACCGGAAACACAAGCTCTATTGCTGTTGATATCGCCTGTAACAAAGAATTAACCAAAAGAATGCTTCACGATGCTGCTATTCCCGTTCCGATTGGTGATCTGGTAGTGGATGAAGAGGGTTTAGATGCTGTGATCAGGAAAATTGGGTATCCGATTGTTTTAAAACCTTTGGATGGCAACCATGGAAAAGGCTCTTCCATTAATGTCAACGACTGGGAGGCCGCCAAAACAGGCCTGGAGCATGCGCAGAAATATTCAAGAAAAGTAATTGTTGAAAAATATATTACCGGTTATGATTTCCGTATCCTGGTAATTAATAATAAAATGGTGGCTGCGGCAAGAAGAGTTCCGGCCCATGTTGTTGGAGACGG
This sequence comes from Chryseobacterium gleum, assembly GCF_900636535.1. Taxonomy (NCBI): domain Bacteria; kingdom Pseudomonadati; phylum Bacteroidota; class Flavobacteriia; order Flavobacteriales; family Weeksellaceae; genus Chryseobacterium; species Chryseobacterium gleum. The sequence continues at coordinate 1,049,497 of NZ_LR134289.1, read as the reverse complement.
AGAATTAAACCTTCAGCAGCTTATCGAAAAAGAAAATAAAGATCCGAGAAGAGGCTATGGGCATGAGAATGTCCTTACTGAAATTGAGATCGATAAAGATACCTTAGAATTACTTGATAAGCTTCAGTATACTTTGGAAACCATCCCTCAGAAGGGAGAGATTGTATATCTGAAATCTACGGCCAATCTTTCAACCGGAGGAACGTCCATTGATGTAACAGATATGGTGCATCCGGAAAATATCACAATGGCTGAAAGAATCTCCAAAATTATCGGGTTGGATGTCTGCGGTATAGACGTTATGGCAGAAAACCTTACACAGCCTTTAAAGGAAAGTGGCGGAGCTATTATTGAAGTAAACGCTGCTCCAGGGTTCAGAATGCACCTGGCTCCAAGTGAAGGCTTGCCAAGGAACGTGGCTGCACCGGTGGTAGATATGCTGTATCCTCAGGGAAAACCTTTTACCATTCCAATTATTGCAGTAACGGGAACCAATGGAAAAACGACCACAACAAGGCTTATTTCGCATATTGTAAAAAGTAACGGATATAGAGTGGGATTTACAACGTCAGATGGAATCTATATTCAAAATACCATGCTGTCTAAAGGAGATACGACAGGACCACTTTCTGCAGAATTTATTCTGAAAGATCCTACGGTAGAGTTTGCCGTTTTAGAAACAGCAAGGGGCGGTATCTTACGTTCAGGGCTTGGCTTTTCACAATGTGATATCGGAGTGTTGACTAATATTGAGGAAGATCACCTGGGGATGAATGACATTCACACTTTAAAAGATCTTACCAGGGTAAAACGTGTTGTATTGGACAGCGTTAAAAAGAGCGGATGGAGCGTATTGAATGCTGACAATGAATATTCCATGAAGATCGTGAATGACCTTGATTCCAATGTGGCGATTTTCAGTATGGATGAAAACAATCCTCATATTGTAAAATTTGCCAAAGAAGGAAAGATCACCTGCGTGTATGAAGAAGGTTTTGTAACCATTAAGAAAGGAGACTGGAAAATCAGAATAGGAAAAGCAAAGGATTTCCCGATCACGATGGAAGGTAAGGCCAGATTTATGATTGAAAACGTATTGGCGGCCAGCCTGGCGAGTTATCTGTATGGATTCGGAATTGAAGATATTTCCAATTCTTTGAGAACCTTTATTCCGAGTGCCCAACTTACTCCGGGAAGACTGAATGTTTTTAAATTCAAAAACTTTAAAGTTCTGATCGACTTTGCGCACAATCCTTCCGGATATGAAGCAATTGAAGATTATCTGAAAAATGTTGAATCTACCAAGAAGATCGGAATTATCTCAGGCGTTGGAGACAGAAGAGACAATGATATTAGAGAATGCGGAAAGATAGCAGGCAGAATGTTTGATCACATCATCATCCGAAACGAAAAACACCTTCGCGGAAGAACCGAAGATGAAATTAACGGATTGATTATTGAAGGAATGCAGTCTGCAGGAAAAGATGTAAGCTACGAGATCATTCCCAAAGAAATAGAAGCATTGAAACATGCCATAGGAATGGCAGAAGAAGGAACATTTATCACGGCTTTAAGTGATGTTATTTCCAATGCTATTGATCTGGTTCAGGAATACCAGGCGCGGGAGCTGCTGGAAGATGATAAAAATATATAGAAAAACCTCCGGAATTTCCGGAGGTTTTGTTTTTTCTAAAGTTTCTCAGGTTGCTTTATAATGTTTGAAATTTTAATTATATAAAATATAGTAATCACAACAATTAAAATAGGGTGTTTTTCCTTCACTGTTTTGGGACTTACAGATTTAATTTTGTTCATCAATAAATAAAATGAAATCAATGAGACCAATCAATTACATCGTTATACATTGTACAGCAACACAGCCGGATGTTACAATAGAAAGCATTAAACGGTATTGGAAGGAAAACCTGAAATGGAAAAATCCAGGGTATCACTATATGATAAAAGCTGATGGAGAAATAGTTAACACCTTACCAATTGATCAGGTATCCAATGGCGTAGCAGGGTGGAATTCCCAAATTATCAATATATCATACATTGGAGGCATTGATAAAAGCAACCATCCAAAAGATACAAGAACGCGAGAGCAAAAAAAATCTATTGTCAAGTTGCTAAGAGAATTAAAATCAAAATTTCCTAAAGCTAGAATTCAGGGACACAGAGATTTTCCCAATGTCTATAAAGCCTGCCCCAGCTTTGATGCTAAGAAAGAATATGCTGGTTTATCATAGCTGAAGTGTTGTAAGGCTGTTAGAAAGAATTTATGGAAAACTTATAATTAAAAAGCAGGCCTTACGGTTTCCCGTAGAGTATGCCTCCGGTCAATTTGTATATTTACGATGTTTGTGAAAACACAACATACATGTTAATTTTTTATATCCTCCTTTTGGGGGATTTTATGGTTAAAGAGATTTTCAGGAATAAAAATAACCTCCGAAATGTCGGATGTTTGTTTCTATAAGTTTTCCCAGGTTGTTTTGATGCTCTGCATTTTCTTAAGATAAAAGTATAAAGGAATCAGTTCTAATCTGAGAGTTAAACTGATCGTTGGAATAGTAAAAGGGATAATAGCCATCATGATCAGACAAATGGCAATGCCTATGATTGCATCAATTATGGCTGCCTGTGGTGCCCATTTTTGTTCAAACCAAAGTCCGTAGGCTACAATACCTTTGAACAGGAATAAAGAACAGATCAAAAGTCCTGTCATTGAATAGGGATGATCAGCCTTCATTCCATATAAAGATAAAGAAGTGTTAGTGATCAGAAAGCCCGACATCAGTAATACAGCAGCTACTGCGCCTCCGATTAAAAAGATCCATAAGAAAACTTTAATCCAGGTGGGTAATAGGTTTCTTCTTCGTGTTAAGATGTTGTTGTCAAATTCTGCGAAATGTGTTGATGTTTCTTCCATGTATTATTAGTTTTTATAAGTTATTTATCCAAAAAAAGCATTCGAACTTCCGATCCAGATGGCATCTTTTTTATTGAAATCTACATTCACCATGGCGGCTTTAGTCATTCTTCCAAGATTTTCCAATAGGATAGGACGCTCATCATTTTCCCGCCAAATATACAACAAACGGATCTCTGCTTTCGAAAAATCTCCGTTAATATCTTCAAAAATCGGTTCATAGTACACTTTTCTCTGCAGAATGTAGTTTTCCTTATCCTGAATAGAGTCTGTAATTTCGCGGGTAGGGTTTAAATTAACTCCGCTTCCTGCGAATGAAAACAATGGTTTTAGTACAAAATTTTCAAGATTTTCATGCTCCGGGAATTCATGCAGAAAGTAACTCTTTGGAACAAATTGATGTTTTAATAAAGGTAACAGGAATTTTGAGATTTTAAAGAACCAGTTCGGGTGCGTGATCCACTTGACATCCACTTCCTCCCGGAAATCAAATTCTGTTTTCAAATCAGGAATATTATCCAGTTCATCAAATATAACACGGTTGTAGATTCTTTTGACCTCTGTAAGCTTGCCATCATTTTCATAATACAGCTTTCGTCCTTCCTTCTTTATCTTTGTCAGACATACGGTTTTAATTCCTGTTAATTTCTCTGTAAGCGCAAAATCAATGGCCGTTTTTTGTTTTTCAGGAAAAATTTCAAGCAGAATTACATTTTCAGGATGTTCATCTCCTACAATGAGTTCCTTTAAATAGTTTTTAAAGGTTTCATGAGGCATTGGGTTTCTGATCTCTGAAAGAAAAGGGTAGACCTCACAGTACGTTTCTTCATAGACTTTTTGAAAAGCATACAAAGAAGGGAAAGCCTGAAGTTCTATCAGCTGAGGTTCTATTGCTCCGTTTTCACTTTTGCAGACTCCAAAATCGATGGTGAAAAAATGGGGCTGATTGGTATCATTGGGAACTCTACAGTGATCAGGAATAGCTTTTTGAAGCAGTTCTGCCGGCATTGCTTTAATCTGGCTGATGATACTTTCACTGGCGTCTATGAGCTTGCTTTCAAATTCTTTAGTCAGAAAAATAGGACTTTCTGAAACTCTGAAAGCAGGAGCTATACCGCCTTTTTCTGCCAATATGCCTTTGAGCTGGCTGTATTTTTCATCCGAAAACTCTTTATTGAACTGTTGTCTGTATTTTGGAATCATATTTTTTTTCTTTGTGATGTTAAAAAATCGAGCATCACTGCCCGATTGTTATTTATAGCTGGAAGAGGGAAGCTGGGAGAGGGAAGTTTTCAATTCTGAATTTACATTATTAATTAAAAGAATATCAATAATCAATAATCAATAATCAATAATCAATAATCAATAATCTTTGAAAATAACTTCCAGCCTCCAGCCTTTTATACCAAAGTTTCAGCTTTCTTCAAAATGTTTTTTCTTGCAAACTGAAGGAATCTCGGAAGGATCTGATGTCTGGTCAGAATAATTTTGTCTTCATCATCTATTCTGTCCATAGTTTCAAGGTATTTTTCCATACCGAAGTTTTCGATCATGGCTTCTCTGTTTTTTTCGTCTTTCAGATTTTCGATCAGAGACTCAGGGTTGGCTTCCGGATGAAACTGTGTCCCGAATATCTCTTCGGAAAAACGAACGGCCATTACCGCTCTTTCAAGGTTAATATGAGGACGGAATTTTTCAATCGCCATGATAGTCATTCCAAGCTCTTCAAAGCGGTTATGATCCGGCTCAATAAACTGGTAAGCTCTTGAATCTACTGCATAAAAAGGATCCTGAAGATTTTTGAATAAAAATTCGTCTTTGCCTTCTTCTGTTTTATGAACAGGCATTACCCCAAAAGAATAGGACTTTCTTTTGCAGATATTTCCCAGGTTCCAGTGAATGCTTGCCAGCTGGAATGAATGGCAGATCAGGAAAAGATACTTTTTATCGTCATGGTATTTATTATGCTCGAAAACAGCATCCAGAAAATCAGCATATCTGTCTTCCCAGGCAAGACCTTCCCGATGTGGATTTCCGGGCCCGCCTGAAGAAATAAAAATATCAAAGTCTCCGATTTCGGGCATTTCATCTTTATATCTTACATCAAACGTCTTGATCACCACATTTTCTTCAGAGTTCTGCTGAAAAGTTTCGGAAATCTCTTTAATGTTTCTAAAACCTTGATTCGCATGATTGTTGTTCATGTCCAGCAGAGCAATTCGAATATCTTTCATTACATCATATTTTTTGTAAAGTTACCAAAAATATTATGAAGCCGGCTCACCATGAGTTATACCGTACTCTGTTTCAGAGATCATATAATCAACGACTTTCGTGAGATCACCTGTTTCCTTAAAGATCTGAAGCTGTCTGTCTGCACCGGTTCCGTTTTCAAGGATTTTCCAGGCATATTCAACTTCCTTACGGCATCCTAAATCGTCTACCACATCATCAATAAATTCTAAAAGCTCTTTCAATAAATGAGGATAAGGAACAGATTCTTCTTTCCCAAAATCGATAAGATGGGCTTCAATACCGCTTTTCGAGGCACGCCATTTATTTTCGTTCAGCAGCAGTCTTCTGTAGCTTCTGAAGCTCAGGTTTTGCTGGTGAAGTTTATATATTTTAGCTACAAGACTCTGCATAATGGCTGCCAGACATACGGTTTCATCTATCCTCAAAGGCATGTCACAGATTCTGAACTCAATAGTAGGATAAAACGGATGTACCCGTAAATCCCACCAGATTTTCTTGGCATTGTCTATAGTTCCTGTTTTTACCAGAAGATCTACATAGCTGTCGAATTCCGCCAGAGAGTTAAAATAACTCGGAATACCTGTTCTGGGGAATTTTACGAAAATTTCCTGACGATAAGATTTAAAACCTGTATACCTTCCGATCCAGAAAGGTGAATTGGTAGAAAGAGCGTACACATGAGGAAGAAAATAACGCATCACATTCTGAATTCTCACCCCTTCTTCACGGTTGGGAATTCCAATATGAACATGTAGCCCGAAAATAAGATTTTCACGGGCTACATCTCCCATATCATCAACGATTTTAATATATCTTTCTCCCTGAGTAATATTATTTTCCGACCAATGAGAGAACGGGTGGGTGCCTCCTCCGGAAACTCGTAGTCCCTGTTCATGGGCAATATTGATAAGATGACGTCTTAAATTCGTTAATTCAGCTCTGGCTTCCTGAATATTCTGGCAGATTCCCGTTTCCATTTCAATCATGGATTCGTGCATTTCGTGCTTTAAATTTTCACTTAAAACCGCTTTGCCGCCTTCAATGATTTTTGAAACGTGAGAAACCAGATCTCTGCTTTCCACATCAATGATCTGATATTCTTCTTCAATTCCAATAGTAAACTGATGATGCATTTATTTTGTGTTTTTTAATTCTTTTCAATGTTATTTAATGGAATCTTTCACAAAGGTTCCCCAGGCAATATTGGGTTTTCCCGGAACATATTCTTTAGCTTTTTCTATTGCCAGTTTTGCCGCGTGTTCAATGATCCATGCAAAGTTTTCTTCCCCTACAGAATTTCTGTCTGCGTCAGGGGCGGGATTACAGAAATCAATCGCATAAGGGATACCGTCTCTTACCGCAAATTCTACGGTGTTGAAGTCATATCCCAGGGCTTCATTCATAGTAATGGTATAATCATGGATGGTTTTCAGGAGTTTTTCAAGCTCCTTTCCTTCTGTTTTATGGGTGGTGGCGTATCTTAAATGCGGTGCGTTTCTTGGCTCATAAGGCATGATATGAACATACTTTCTGCCCAGGCAGTAAACCCTGTAATAATCATCAAAGATAATTTCTTCCTGAACCATCATGACCAGCTGTTCCGTTTCCCCTAATTTATTCCAGAGATCATCAGGATTTTCCACTCTGTAAACGTTTTTCCAGCCCCCTCCGTCATGAGGCTTCATATAAGCAGGAAATCCTACGTAATTGAAGATGTACTCCCAGTCATGTGGAAATTTCAGGTTTCTGAATGAAGTTTCCGAAGTATTATCCGGTCTTTCATGGGATGGAAGCAAAACTGTTTTAGGAAGTGGAATTCCGAGTTTGGACATCAGGGCATTGTTGAAAAATTTCTCGTCAGCGCTCCACCAGAAAGGGTTGTTAATCACATAGGTGCCGTTAAGCGCAGCGTTTTTTAAATACGCTCTGTAAAAGGGAACGTCCTGTGAAATTCTGTCGATAATTACTGCATAGCCATAATCTGCACCTTGTTCCAGTTTATCTATAATAACAGGTTCAGCTATGATATCTCCACCTCCCAGTTCATTCACTTTATCTATAAATGCCCAGGGAAAAGTGTCTTCCATACCGAAAAGAATTCCTACTTTTTTTGTCATAATTTTTGTTTTTAAGGTGGGTGTTTATTTTTTCTATTTGTCTTTTTATTGGTTTATGTTAAGAGAAAAAAGCTCCTATGAAAGTAGGGAAGACCATTCTCCACAAAGGCCAGTCGTGGCCGATCCATTTTCTTTCATCATACCAGAAGTCTATGCCTTTCATCCTGAGAATATCAGCCATTTCAACATTTTTATCCTTGCAGATATCCTGATCTGATGTGCTCAGTATAATATGCATATGTTTGTATTTCCAGGCCTCGTCATTTCGGACAAACTCCCTTGGGCAGTTGAAATATACCAGATCATCAGAATAACCGTCCATAAAGTTTCTGATACTAAATGCTCCCGAAAGGCAAAACAAATGAGAAACTACATCCGGAAATCTGAAAGCAAAATTAGCAGCATGATATCCTCCGAAGCTCGCTCCGGCAACTGCCACACGATGTGTTTTGTGTAGTTTTTGGATATAAGGCACAAATTCCTGGATCAGAAACTGTACATACCGTTCATAATTCCTTATTCTTTGCTGTGGAGATATCTTATCATCATAAAAGCTCCAGCTGTCAATGGTCTGCACATTGTAAAGCTTTACCTTTCCCTGTTCTATAAACCAGTTGATACTTCCGTTAAGATGAAAATCATGATTCTGGGTATACTGTCCCTGGGAAGTAGGGAACATAATGATAGGGTAGCCGTAATGCCCGGTTACTTCTACCTTGAGACTAATTCCCAGTATATTTGAATAATATTCTGTATGTTCTATGTGAGGCATTTTCCTTGTTGGGTTTTATCTTTTCTAAATTACGTTTTACCGTGGAACTGCTGATAGGGTGTATATTATGAATTCAATAACATTTTGAATATCAATGTTACGCTTCATTTTAAGAACTCAATTTATTGCTTTTAGGAGGAAGGATATTCAGCATATCTGCATGAATTATTTCTGCTGCAGAATCAAGTCTGTCCTGCACAACAGAAGCATCTCCGGATTTATAAACAATCCCGACATGATAATCTATGGGAAGGAACTTGACCACTTCTTCACATTCAAAGTTGCTGTAGTCAGGTTCTTTATCTTTAATCAGGGCGACAATCAGACCTGAATAATATCCTGTGGGTGGTGAAACATGGTAATCATTACCTCTCAGAAGAGCATCTTCAATTTTAGCCCATTCTCTCCATATATTGATGTTACTTGATGCTTCTACCAGATCCGGAATATGAGCACCGCCAACTCTGGAAGAGGTTTCCAGGAAATACCATTTTCCGTCTTCTCTTCCACGGATAAATTCTGTGTGGGTGGCTCCGTTGACAAGTCCGAAGTTGGAAAGGACCCTGGCATTTATTTCTTCCAATGCTTTAAATTCTTCAGAATACCTTCCTAAAGTTTTAGATCTGAAAACGCCGCCTTCATGAGAAACCTGCATTGGAGGGGCCAGATATTTTGATGCAGAGGTGAATACGATTTTTTTATTAAAAGTAAGGCTGTCCACATGATAAACATCTCCGGGTTTAAAACTTTCCAGTAAGAAAAGATGGCGTTCTTCACCCAGTGTTTCCAGGGCTTCAAGAAGCTGTTCTTTGGAAGTTATTTTCTTAATGCCGGATGCTGATGCTTCAGAGCGCGGCTTTAGTACCCATGGAGCAGGAACACGGTCTGTAAATTCGTCCACTTCATGATCATTGAATACAGCAGTAAATTCGGGAACGCTGATCCCGGAATCTTTTGCTTTCTGCCGCATTGCCAGTTTGTCCCGGAAATATCGGTGTGTAGTCTGTCCCATTCCCGGAATACGGAATGTTTCTCTGATTAATGCAGCTTTTTCAACGTCATAATCATCCAGAGCCACTACAGCATCTACTTTGCGGGTCTTCATCAGATGGGAAAATCCCTGGATAAGATGTTCCAGATTCCATACGGATGGTTTAAGCTCAGGCATGTAAAATACCTCATCAATAGCGTGCCATGGCCAGTTTTTCTCTTTGAGGTTTTCAGAGGTTACCAGAATAACTTTATTGCCGAGCTTCTTCATCTCGTCCATAAAATCATACCCTTTGTAATAGCACGAAATACATACGATCGTTTTCTTCTCCATATAATGTTTTTAAAGATTTAGTGAATTTTCAAAAATAAAAGCATTTGTTTATTATTTTATTAATAGTAAAAAATGCAATATCGTGCGGTTTTGAAAATTCACTAATCAATTATACAGAGTTTTTTTGTAAAAAACTAATTTTTAGTGATAATTTTCAATTAAATTCACCAGAAGTTGAACCCCAAAACCGGTGGCTGCTTTTTCTTTGGCATAACCCACATTTCCAAAAGCTACTCCGGCAATGTCCAGATGCGCCCATTTAGGGTGGTTTTCAATGAATTGCTCTAAAAATTTAGCGGCAATAATACAGTCTCCAACCGGCTTCAGGGAAATGTTTTTCATATCCGCCACATCAGACTGTATATCGTCTTTCCAGACCTCCCACAAAGGCAGATTCCATACCCTCTGATTGGTTTGATCACCGGTTTTTATCAGATGGTTTTTCAGTTCCTCATTATTGGAGAACATGGCGGCACAGGTATCTCCGAACATTCTGACAGAACTTCCCGTTAAAGTAGCCAGATCAATAAGGAAATCTGTTTTGTAGTTTTTAGCCAGATAAGATAGTCCGTCTGCAAGAATTAATCTGCCTTCCGCATCAGTATCAAGAACTTCAATGGTTTTTCCGTTATAAGCTGTAATCACATCACTTGGAAGAAGAGCCTTTTCAGAAACAGCATTGTCTGTAATAGGCAGAACAGCAATAATGTTCACAGGAAGTTTCATTTCAGCAGCATAGATCAACGTTCCCAATACTGCTGTAGCACCTCCCATATCAGATTTCATATAATGCAGATTGGCTGAGCTTTTTATGGATATACCTCCGGTGTCAAACAATATGCATTTTCCTACCAGCCCGAAAGTTTTTGCGTTTTTAACGGTAGTTTTATATTCCAGAATCGTAAATGCAGCATCATAAGCACTTCCCTGGTTGACAGAAAGATAGGCGCCTAATCCGAGCTCTTCACATTTTTTTCTGTTGAATGCTGTATATTTCAGATCATATTTTTTAGCGAGATTTTTCAGGTATGCACTTAATATATCCGGTTTTTTCAGATTGGCCGGTTTGTTGAGCCAGTCCTGGCAGGCAGTCTGTCCATTAATCAATGCTTCTGTTTTCTGGCTGATATGGTCTAGTTTTTTCTGACTTAAATTTTCAAAATGCAATTCAAATTTTGCATTCCAGAAAGTGTGTTTTTTATCAAAAGGGTAGTTGTAAGTTCCGGCCAGAAGCCCTTTTACAAATTCCTCAAATTGTTTCTCATTGATGAAATCAGCCAGTGCCAACGTAGGAACTGCCTGAAGCTTTTCTTTATAGGTTTGTGAAAATTTTGCTGCAACCTGCTGGATCTCGAAATTTTGTAAGGCAGATTTTCCCAGTCCGATAAAATAAGTGATTCCTTTTTCATGAGCATTGACAAAAACTTCATACTTCTTTCCTGTGAAAAAAGTGGAAATGTTTTTATTGAAATTTTTGCTTGTTTTCGTCCACTCTTCCTCTGTAAATAATTGAAAAATCTGAGTGTAGTTTTTGTTTTTTTTATTGATTAATTTCATAAATAGATGTTATATTTCTAAAGTCATACAACCGTCGTCTTCAATTTGTTTCAATCGGCGTAAATTTCCTACAGCGTTGTATGTTTAGTTTTTAATGCTTCGTTGTTGCGGCTTTACTTCCACAGGGTTTTCCGTATTGTCATAGAACAGCCATTCTATAGCTCTGGGAAACTCCTGCGACCAGTAAAATTCATTGTGGGTGCCTTCAGGGTTAATATTGGTTTTAAATTCGAAATCAAAAAGCTTTTTTTCTTCCCATCTTTTCAGATATTCTTCAAAAATATGAATTCTTTTGACCATTTTGGAACCTTCCTGCCCACCGCCGTAAAGATAAATTTTTGTTTTAAAAGGAACTCTGAAATTCATCATCGGGAAATTATTATTCGGTTCTACCCAAAGGGAAGGAGAGAATATCAAAAGCTTTGAATACACTTCAGGATAAAGAAATCCACTGTATATGCTGATCAATGCTCCCAATGAGCTGCCCCCGATTCCGGTATTGTCGCGGTCTTTTTTAGTTCTGTAATTTTCGTCCACATAAGGTTTCAAAGTATCTGCAATAAAGCGGATGTATTTCTTTCCTTCAGAACCGTTGGCCACATGATCATTATCATAAATATATTCTTTAATTCTTTCCTCGCTGCCATGTTCTATTGCTATGATGATAAGATCACCACGTCCGTATTCTGCAAGTATAGACAGTTTTTTATCGATTTCCCAGTTGCCATATCCGCTTCCTTCATTGAACAGATTCTGTGCATCCTGAAGGTATAAAACAGGATAACGCTTATCTGTAGTATGATAGTCATAAGGAAGAAGTGCCCAGATTTTGCGGTAACGGTCAAGCTGTGGAATATAAAAATTTTCCGAAATAACTTCCGCAGTAGGAAAATACTCTTCTTTGAACGGTCCCCAGTTTAATCTCCATTTTTTTACAATATCAGAAGTGTTGCCGGAACTTTTTTTTGCTTTCCGGTTAGGTGTGATGTTGCCGTACTGATCCAGTTCCACGTTTTCCCAGCCACCTTTTGTGAATTTGTATTCAATATCATCGGGAAGATTCTGATTTTCAATTTCTATAAAATAGCTGGCAGGGTCAAGTTGCTTAAGCTGAAAATTATAATCTTTAGGGTTCCAGCTGTTGAAATTTCCGGTGATAAAAACCGGTCTGTCATCTTTTTCTTCTGTATAAAGTTCAAACCTCATCGTATGTGTTTAATAAATGTTGATGTTAAATTTATAAAAAGATTGTTTTGGAATCATAAAAAATGTGAGGTAAAAAATGATATATTTGATAGATAGACGAAAGCCGAAATTCAGTTGATAAATATTTGATGAATTATTAACCGCTTTTGCCGGTATTTTTCGTAGTTTCAGGGAAAATATAAATACAAACTGATCTTGATGAATTCTGTTAAGACCTACACGCTTTTCACCGATCATGATGTGTATCTTTTTAAAGAAGGTAGACATTATAAGCTGTATGGTAAATTCGGTGCACATTCTGCAGAAAAGGATGGCGTAAAAGGAGTGTATTTTTCTGTATGGGCACCTAATGCAAAGAAAGTTTCCGTGATCGGAAATTTCAACAACTGGAATCATAAAGATCATATCCTGTTTCCTAGATGGGACGGATCCGGGATCTGGGAAGGCTTTATTGAAGGATTAACCTGGGGTACCTTATATAAATACGCTATTGAAACACAGGGTGGCGAAATTCTGGAAAAAAGTGATCCTTATGCATTAAGCTGGGAGCAGAATATTCAGGCGGCTTCTCTTGTTTCTACTACATGGTATGAATGGAATGATCAGGGATGGATGGACCAGCGCTGGAAAAAAAACAGACTGGAAGCTCCGTTATCTGTATATGAGCTGCACTTGGGTTCATGGGTAAGAGACGGGGAGTATCCTGACCGCTTTCTGAATTACCGGGATATTGCCAAAAAGCTGGTTCCCTATATAAAAGAAATGGGATTTACCCATGTAGAATTTATGCCTGTGATGGAATATCCTTACGAGCCCAGCTGGGGATATCAGATTACCGGTTTTTATGCTGCTACCTCACGTTTTGGCTCACCGCAGGATCTGATGTTTCTGATTGATGAACTTCATAACAATGAAATTGGGGTTATCCTGGATTGGGTTCCGTCTCATTTCCCGGGAGATGCCAATGGTCTTCACCGTTTTGATGGCACTTACCTTTATGAGCATGAAGATCCGAGAAAAGGCTTTCATCCCGATTGGAAATCACATATTTTCAATTACGGAAGAAATGAAGTGAAATCCTTTCTGATTTCAAATGCCATGTTCTGGCTGGATCGTTATCATGCCGACGGATTACGCGTAGATGCGGTAACTTCAATGCTCCATCTGGATTATTCAAGAAATGAAGGAGAATGGGAACCCAATATATATGGAACGAATGTGAACCTTGAAGCCAAAGCTTTTCTGCAGGAATTCAACACTGCTGTTTACAAAGAGTTTGGAGATAATATCATAACTATTGCTGAAGAAAGTTCGGATTTTCCTATGCTTACCAAGCCTGTTCATGATGGTGGCGTGGGTTTTGGTATGAAATGGATGATGGGCTGGATGCATGATACGCTGGATTATTTTAAAGAAGACTTTGAAAACAGGAAATTCCATCACCATAAGCTGACATTTGCGTCCATGTATATGTATAATGAAAATTATATGATGCCTTTATCGCATGATGAAGTGGTACATGGCAAAGCAAGTCTTATTTATAAAATGAAAGGTGACGAATGGCAGAAATTTGCCAATCTGCGTACCTTATATGTATATATGTATACCCATCCTGGAGCTAAGTTACTTTTTATGGGAGACGAATTCGGACAGACCAGTGAATGGAATTTTACCAGAAGCCTCGACTGGCATTTGTTGAAATACCCTGTTCACAAAGGAATGCAGGAGCTTGTTAAAGATATGAATCACCTTTACAGGTCGGAAGCTGCCTTTTATGAAAATCAGTTTGATAGAAATGGTTTTGAGTGGGTGGAAGCGGATGATCTCGAAAATTCAGTTTACATTTATCTGAGAAAAGGTAAAAAAAGAGACGATATTGTGATGGTGATTTTAAATCTGGCTCCGAAAGTACTGGATTATAAAATCGGGATTCCTGCAGGAACCCACTGGGAAGTTGTTTTGAATTCAGATGATGAAAAGTACAGTGGAAGCGGAGTAGAACCTGAAATCCTGGGAGAGAAGTATGAAGAATGGAGAAATTATCCAAAAACAATGACCGTGAAGCTGCCGCCATTGGCCGGAATAGTGTTACGTCAGAAGAAAGATAAAAAATATAAATTACACAGAATTAAACATAAGAGATAAAGAATGGTTATTTATCATTTAAGTACAGAATGTTACCCTGTCGCAAAAGTTGGTGGTCTGGCAGATGTGGTCGGAGCACTTCCAAAATATCAGAATAAAATAGAAGGAGTAGAGGCGAAGGTGGTGATGCCTTGGTACAACAAACCCTTTGTATATGATCATGAATTTGACCTTGTTTTTGATGGGTTTATTCATCAGGGAGCCAATATGCTGCAGGTTCAGGTACTGAAAGAAAAGACAAATGTTCTGGGATTTGAGCTATATATGGTAAGAATTCCCGGATTATTAGACAGGGACAATCCTTATGGCTACCAGGATGAAAGTTTCCAGTTTCTGGCTTTTCAGCATGGAGTATTGCATTGGCTGTCTGCCATGAAAATACGTCCTGATGTACTGCATTGCCATGATTATCATACAGGTCTGGTGCCTTTTATGGTAGAAAACTGTTATGAATTTGAATTCCTAAAAGGAGTAAAAACAATAGGAACGATTCATAATGGCGAATATCAGGGCATGATGAGCTGGACTATGGCACAATATATGCCTTCTTTCGATGCGTATAAATGGGGACTGATGGACTGGAACGGATTGATGAATCCTCTGGCGAGTATGATCAAATGTGCCCATGCTTTTACTACCGTTTCTGAAGGATATCTTGAGGAACTTTTTATAAGCTTCCGCGGACTCGAAAGTCTGGTTCGCCAAGAATTCGGAAAAGCATATGGAATCATCAATGGTATTGACACAGAAGTCTGGAATCCTGAGACCGATCCGATGCTGGATTTTAATTTTAACATTACAAATGCGGTAGCTCAAAAGAAAAAAAATAAAGAAAACCTCTGTAAAGCATATGGATTAAAACCTGAACTTCCTTTATTTGCCTTTATTGGAAGATTCGCTACAGAGAAGGGAGCAGATCTGCTGCCGGATGTTGTATGGAGAAGTATCAAGCAAAGTTATGGTGCTTTAAATATTATGATTCTCGGATCAGGGAATACCTATATTGAGAATAAGCTGAAAGAATACGACTATACGTATACTAATTTTGCATTGGATCTAGGATATAAAGAACATCTTTCTCATAAGATCTATGCCTCGGCAGATTTTCTTCTGATGCCCTCCAGGGTAGAACCATGCGGATTGAATCAGATGTACTCTATGAGATACGGAACTGTTCCCGTGGTAAGATATACAGGAGGACTCAAAGATACGGTGGAAGATATTTCAACCGGCGGAGCAGGGCTGAACTTTACTTATCCGGGAGTTGATGATGTTGTACATGCGATGAACAGAGCAATGGCGATTTATAATCAAAAAGGCGTTATGGAAGATCTTATCCATGCCAATATGAATTTTGATTTTGCATGGGAGAAATCTGCAGAAAAATACATAGCTTTATATAATAGCTGATGGAGTGAAGATTTTCGGATTTCTTTTCCTGATAATACTTATGTTGTTTTCCTGTAAAGAAGACAGAGGAAGTTATCATGGAGGCTATTATTGGATCTATGGCTACGGCCTTCCTGCGATGGAAAAGTATGAAGCAATGGCTGGCATTTCCGAAAAATGGAAAATAAAGCATTACTCTGTCGGTGGTTGTCTGGTGGAATCTGAAGAGATGAAAAGAATAGACGCTCTTAATAAAAGGACGTACGCTGTAATAGAAAGAAAATATGGAAAAGGCTGGAGAGAAAAGTATCGTAAAGATGTTGATGATTTTGTGATGAAGAGCGCTGGTGTAATGGATGTGCTTATTACAAACCCTCTCTTCAGAAATGAACTTAAAAAATATAATATTGAAATCTATAACCTGGATAAAGAGGTTTTAGTACTGAATGATAAAGATGATTTTCGGGTGACTGTTTATAAAAACGAACTCCAATATGAAAACAAAGAATGCTTTAAAGTAGCAGTAAACACTAAGAACAAAACAGTAAACTTAATAAAATAAAACGCCAGATATTTATGAATCGAAATGTAATCTCTATTGTTTTAGGAGGAGGCAGAGGAACAAGATTATTCCCGTTAACGTATACCAGATCAAAACCGGCTGTTCCTATAGCAGGAAAATACAGACTGGTAGATATTCCTATCTCAAACTGTCTGAACTCAGGACTGAACAAAATTCTGGTGTTGACGCAGTTTAATTCTGCTTCCCTCAATTCACATATCAAGAATTCCTATCACTTTGATATTTTCAGCAAAGGATTTGTTGATATTCTTGCAGCTGAACAGAATGTAGAAAATGACAGCTGGTACCAGGGAACAGCAGATGCTGTACGTCAATCAATGAAGCACCTTGAAAAATATGATTATGACTATATTCTTATTCTTTCAGGAGATCAGTTGTATCAGATGGATTTCAGGGAAATGCTTGACTTCCACATTGAAAATGGAGGAGATCTTACCATTGCTACTATTCCCGTGAACGCAAAAGATGCGACGGGTTTTGGAATCTTAAAGTCAGATGATGAAGGAAATATTACCTCTTTCTATGAAAAGCCGGGTTATGATATGCTGGAAGGCATGAAATCTGAAGTTTCAGATGAAAATAAACATGCAGGAAAGGAGTTTCTTGCTTCTATGGGAATTTATATCTTCACCAAGAATATCCTTAAAAAGATGTTTGAAGAGGGAGCAGGTGATGATTTCGGAAAAGATATCATTCCAAGTTCCATCGGAAAATATAAAACATTAAGCTATCAATATGAAGGTTACTGGACAGATATCGGAACCATAGAATCTTTCTACGAAGCGAATCTTGATCTTTGTCTTGATCTGCCACAGTTTAACCTTTTCTCTTCATCACCAATTTATACCAGAGCAAGAATGCTTCCACCGTCAAAAATCAACGGTTCATACGTAAGTAAGGCTGTTTTTGGAGATGGATGTATCATTATGGCAGATAAAATTGAAAATTCTGTGATCGGAAACAGAACCAGAATTGATAAGGGAAGTACCATCGTAAATTCCTATGTTATGGGAGCTGATTTCTATCAGAATACGACAGAAATTGTGATCAATGACAGAGGAGGACGTCCGAATATGGGGATCGGAAAATATTGCTATATAGAAAAAGCAATCCTTGATAAAAACTGTTACATTGGCGACAATGTCAAAATCATCGGCGGAAAACATATCCCGGACGGAGATTATGGAACCTATTCTGTTCAGGATGGGATTGTGGTTGTAAAGAAAGGTGCTGTCATTGCTCCGGGGACACATATAGGATAAAAGAAAGAAAGAGGGGTGCTGGAAGATGGAAGTTATTGAAGAACGAAGTATAAAAGCAGACTCTTCATATAAACGTCAGGTTTATTGGTAGTAAGTTTGGATGTTTTTAATCAAAAAAAATAGTAATTATCTGCACAATAGTAACTTCCAGCTTCCCTCATCCCGCTTCCAGCCATTAACCAGTTAATTATTGTTAAACATATCATTGGAGTGATCAGCATATTGTTCACTCTTTTTATTTGTATTATTTTTGTGCGATGCGTATTTTTAAAATCTTAGCGGTAATTATTATCCTTTTGGGAGGAGCTTATGCTGCTTCCATGTATTATTTTGTGGATGAAAGTAAAAACTTCACGATTGAAAAAGAGATCGATTATCCCGTGGATAAGGTTTTTGCCCAGTTTAATAACCTTCAGAATTTTACAAGATGGAATAATTTTTTTACCAGCTCACCCTCTATAGACATTGATTATTATACGCCATACGAGGGACAGGGAAGTGCCATCAGCTATGTAGACCCTAAAAATGATACTGATGGGGAAATGTTCATCAGATATGAGAACCTTAATAAAACCCTGAAATATCAGCTTTTTGAGGATGAAAATGAAAACCCGACGCTGGTTGATGTTAAATTTAAGCCCGTTTCTGCCGAAAAAACAAAAATTATCTGGTACGTACACACTCCGAAACTGCCGGTCTGGAAGAGAGTGGAAAACTTCTGGACGGAGGACCGTTTTGCTGAAAACATCAACAAAAGTATGGTGAATCTTAAAAACTCTTTAGGAAATAAAGTGGAAAAAGACAACCAGATGGCAGCAATAAAGTACGACAGTTTAATGGTAGAAAATGAAGAAAACAAATTGTTGCTGGGAATCAATGTGAGTACTTCAAACAAGAAAGATGCACTTTACAAAAATATCGTGATGAACTATAATAAAGTTTATAATTTCGTGACGATGGATCTTGGAAAACGGGATGATGAATTCGGATATCCTGTCCTGATCACTGATGCGGATAATTTCAAAGACAAAGAGGTTTCTTATTTCCTCGGAATTCCACTTTCCAAGAAAATCGGAGTATCTGACAATAACTTCAATTTTAGGACCGTAAATCCGTCTCAAAATTATGTAATTTACTACAAAGGAAACTATGAGGGCCGAATTAAGGCAATTCAGCAGCTGATTCAGAAAGCCAAAAAAGACGAGATGCGCTTCGGAGATATTTGCCAGACCTTTATTGAACGTCCGATGGATGGACAGGAAGTGAACGTTAAGCTCTCATTATCAGTGTATAAGTAATTTTTTTTTAATTTATTTTTTCTTAAGTTTTTTTAACGGTTTCAGACTGTTCTAAGTCGGTTTTTTTTATTAAATTTGAAGATTAATTCTACAAATAAATTTTAATAAATAGATAAACTGTAATAATGGACAGATTTTCATTCCTAAACGCAGCTCATTCTCAGTTAATTGAGGATTTATACCAACAGTACTTAAAATTCCCGGACTCTCTAGAACCATCATGGAAAGCTTTCTTTCAAGGCTTCGACTTTGCTTTGGAGAACTACGGAGATGACGATAACACTCAATTTATTCAGGCTTCGGCCAGCGCTGCCCCGGCAGTACAACAACAGATTTCTCAGGCAGTATCCAATGGAGAAGTTCCTGAGCACATCAAGAAAGAATTTAAAGTAGTAAACCTTATTGAGGCTTACAGAACAAGAGGACACCTTTTTACAAAGACTAACCCTGTTAGAGAGAGAAGACATTATACCCCTACTTTAGACATCGAGAATTTCGGTCTTTCTAAAGAAGATTTAAATACAAAATTCAACTGTGCTGTAGAAACAGGAATGAAAGAGCCATCAACTCTGGCAGATTTGATCAAGCACCTTGAAAACATCTACTGTGATTCAATCGGAGTAGAATACATGCACATCAATAACGTTGAAGAAAAAGATTTCATCAAAAGATGGCTTCAGGTCAATGAAAATCATCCAAACCTTTCTGCAAACGAAAAAACAGAAATCTTATTAAAATTAAATCAGGCGGTAGCTTTTGAAAACTACCTTCACACAAAATTTGTAGGACAAAAAAGATTCTCGTTAGAAGGAGGTGAAACATTAATCCCTGCTTTAGATCAGCTGATCTCAAGATCTTCTCAGTTAGGAGTAGATGAAGTAGTATTAGGAATGGCTCACAGAGGTAGATTGAATGTTCTTACCAACATTTTCGGAAAATCTTACAAGCAGATCTTCTCAGAGTTTGAAGGAAAAGAATTTGAAGAAGATGTATTCTCCGGTGACGTTAAATATCACTTGGGATCATCTAAAAAAATTAAGACCGCTTCTGGAGAAGAAGTATGTATCAACCTTACTCCGAACCCATCTCACCTTGAAACAGTAGCTGCTTTGGTAGAAGGAATCTGCCGTGCAAAAGTAGACGACAAATACAAAGACTATTCTAAAGTATTGCCAATCATCATCCACGGTGACGGTGCTATTGCTGGACAAGGTATCGCTTACGAAGTTGCTCAGATGATGACTCTGGAAGGATACAGAACAGGAGGTACTGTTCATATCGTTGTTAATAACCAGGTTTCATTTACAACCAACTACATGGACGCAAGATCTTCAACATACTGTACAGACATTGCGAAAGTTACAGAATCTCCTGTAATGCACGTTAATGCTGACGATGCTGAAGCGGTTGTTCATGCGATCCATTTTGCTGCTGATTTCAGAGCAAAATTTGGTAAAGATGTTTATATTGACCTTTTAGGATACAGAAAATATGGTCACAACGAAGGTGATGAGCCAAGATTCACTCAGCCTAACTTATATAAAACAATCTCAAAACACCCGAATCCAAGAGAAATTTATAAAGATAAATTATTGAAAGACAGCGTTACTTCCAACGATGTAATTGCTAAAATGGAAACGGAATTCAAAGCTCTTTTAGATAAAGATTTTGATGCTTCTAAAGAGATTGAGAAGAACGTAATGGATGTTTTCATGGCTGAAGATTGGGTAAACTATCCGATTGGTAAAAGAGGAGCAGTTCAGTTGCCGGTAGATACAAAATATGACCTTGCGAAGCTGAAAGAACTGGCAATTAAAATGTCAACACTTCCCGCAGACAAAAAGTTCATCAATAAAATTACAAGACTTTTCGAAAACCGTATCAAAGCTATTGAAGGAAATTCATTAGACTGGGCATTAGGAGAGTGGTTAGCTTACGCAACACTTCTTGTAGAAGGTCACAATGTAAGAATCTCAGGAGAAGATGTGGAAAGAGGTACATTCTCTCACAGACACGCTGTCGTAAAAACAGAAGATACGGAAGAAGAATACATCCCGTTAAGACACGTTTCTGAAAACAGATTTGATGTATTCAACTCTCACCTTTCAGAATATGGTGTTTTAGGTTTCGATTATGGATATGCAATGGCTTCTCCAAATACACTAACCATTTGGGAAGCTCAGTTCGGGGATTTCGTGAACGGTGCACAGATTATTGTAGACCAGTATCTGGCAGCTGCAGAAGAAAAGTGGAAAATCCAGGACGGATTGGTAATGTTATTGCCTCACGGTTCAGAAGGACAGGGAGCAGAGCACTCTTCAGCAAGATTAGAGAGATTCCTTACCCTTTGTGCTAATGAAAACATGGTAGTAGCCAATATTACTTCACCTGCCAACTACTTCCACTTATTGAGAAGACAGTTGAAATGGTCATTCAGAAAACCATTGGTGGTAATGAGCCCTAAATCTCTGTTGAGACATCCTAAAGTGGTTTCTCCGCTTGAAGATTTTGCAAACGGTGCATTCCAGCCGGTATTAGACGATCCTACTGCAGATCCTAAAAAAGTGGAAAAATTAGTTCTTTGTTCAGGTAAACTGTACTTCGAATTATTAGCGAAGAAAGAAGAACTGAACTGTGAAAATATTGCATTGGTAAGATTCGAGCAGTTATATCCGCTTCAGACAGATGCTATTGAAGCCATCTTCAACAAATATGAAAACAGAAAACAATTGGTGTGGGCTCAGGAAGAACCTGAAAACATGGGGGCATGGTCTTATATCCTGAGAAACTTCAGAGATACAGGAATCCAGGTAGTTGCTCCGGTACCAAGCGGTGCACCAGCTCCGGGTAGCCACAAAATGTTTGAGAAAAACCAAAATGCAGTAATCAACAGAGTTTTCGACAGAGACGATGCTCCTGCAAAAAGACCAGTAACAGCTTAATTTAAAATAATAATCAATTAAAAAATAAAAAATACTCGATATGTCAGTTTTAGAAATGAAAGTTCCTTCACCGGGCGAATCAATTACAGAAGTTGAAATTGCAACTTGGCTTGTAAAAGATGGTGATTATGTAGAAAAAGATCAACCTATCGCTGAAGTGGATTCAGATAAAGCAACTCTTGAATTGCCTGCAGAACAAAGTGGTGTAATCACTTTAAAAGCAGAAGAAGGTGATGTAGTACAAGTAGGTCAGGTAGTTTGTTTAATTGATATGGATGCTAAAAAGCCGGAAGGTGCTGCACCTGCTGCTGAGGCTCCAAAACAGGAAGAGGCTCCGAAAGCTGCTGAACCTGCTAAACAGGAAGCTCCAAAACCTGCTGCTCCGGTAGCTGCACCACAAACTTACGCAACAGGAGCTCCATCTCCGGCTGCTAAGAAAATCCTTGACGAAAAAGGAATGGATGCTGCACAGGTTTCAGGAACAGGAAGAGACGGAAGAATTACTAAAACTGATGCTGAATTAGCGGCAGTACCTGCATTAGGAGGTAGCCCTCTTACTGCAACAGGTTCAAGATCTACTACAACGACTAAACTTTCAGTTTTAAGAAGAAAAATCGCTCAGAGATTAGTTTCTGTGAAGAATGAAACAGCGATGTTGACTACTTTCAATGAAGTTGACATGTCTGAAATCTTCAGATTAAGAAAACAATATAAAGAAGAATTTGCTCAAAAGCACGGCGTTGGACTTGGTTTCATGTCTTTCTTCACAAAGGCTGTTACAAGAGCATTACAAATGTATCCGGATGTAAATGCATCTATTGATGGTGACTTCAAAGTAAACTATGATTTCTGTGATATTTCAATTGCAGTTTCAGGTCCTAAAGGATTGATGGTTCCTGTATTAAGAAATGCAGAAAACATGTCTTTCAGCGCTGTAGAAGCAAACATCAAGGATCTTGCTACAAAAGTAAGAGACGGTAAAATTACTGTTGATGAAATGACGGGTGGTACTTTCACAATTACAAACGGTGGTACTTTCGGATCTATGATGTCTACACCAATCATCAACCCTCCGCAATCTGCAATTCTTGGAATGCACAATATCATCCAGAGACCGGTTGCTGTTGACGGGCAGGTAGTAATCAGACCAATGATGTATGTAGCAATGTCTTATGACCACAGAATTATCGACGGAAAAGAGTCTGTAGGATTCCTTGTGGCAGTAAAAGAAGCGATCGACAATCCTGTTGGAATCTTAATGGGAGGTGACGAAAGAAAAGGCCTTGGATTATAGTTTAAACAGAATTATAATATAAATATACAATCTCGCCTAAAAAAGGCGAGATTTTTGTATCTATTAAGAAAATGCTACAATGATGTTTTCAAAAATGACTTCCAATATCAAAGTTTCAGTAATACCTGAATATGATAGTAAAAACAGTTATCCATCCGAAAACCGTTACGTTTTTAAATACAATATCACGATAGAAAATGACGGAAGCTTTCCTATCAAAGTGTTGAAAAGAAAATGGTTGATTTTTGACGTAGGATTTGGATATACAGAGATTATAGGAGATGGCGTAATCGGTCTTACTCCTGAAATAGGAACCAGCGAAAATTTCGCTTATTTCTCCAATGTAATGCTTCGTTCCGGAGTAGGGAATATGAGCGGAAAATACCTGGTAAAAAACATGGAGACACAGGAGACTTTTGAAATTGATATTCCAAAATTTAATCTGTTGTCTGAAGTATTAAGTAATTAATGATTATCAATTGCAGGCTAAGAACCCGGGTTCAGTAGTCTGTAATATTAAAGTTTTTTGATTTTTGCTTTCATATAATCATGTACTTCATCATTACTGGTGAGGAAGAGTTTCTCAAATGCCAGCAGAGAGATTTTGGCACACACTTCAGCATCAGCTCCTGCCCGGTGGTGGGTAAAATCAATCTTATGATATTCAGCTAAGGGTTTCAGTCCGTATTTTGGAAGATAATTCCATGATTTTTTGGCAAGCTGGATACTGCACAAATAGTTCAATTTAGGAGTAAACATTCCGTAATGCTCCAGACATCCTCTTAAAACAGACGCATCGAAACCGGCATTATGAGCAATCATAAGGCTTCCGTACATCATGTCCTGAGCCTCATACCATATTTCATCAAACGTTGGAGCGTCTTTTACATCTTCCGGCTGAATTCCATGCACAGCAATATTAAATTTGCTGAAATAAGGAAAGCTTGGCGGTTTAATCAGCCACGTTTTTGTTTCAACAATTTTAGAATCCTGTACCACACAAATTCCCATCTCACAAGCTGAACTTTTCTCATGAGTGGCAGTTTCAAAATCTATTGCACAGAAATCCATTATTTTAAAATTATAAGGTGTTGGGTTATTTTTGTTGCTGGTTACTGATTTTTGTTTGGAATTTGATGTTCAAGGTTTTGGGTTTAAAGTTTAAGGTTAATTGAAGTTATAAATTTTTACTCAAATAAAAACCCTTAGTTCATAATAAATAAGAAAGTCTTAGTTTTTCCTAATCCCTAATCTCTGGAACCTATAACTATGACCTTCCTCTCAAAAAGTGCTTAAAAATAAGCCATTTTGATTGATAGAAATTCTTCTTCTGATGGCTTTGACGAAGTTTCCACGTTCCCGGAATCTGACTGTAAAATGCAAAATGAGCCCGCAATACAGCCCAGAGATGAGAAAAACCATATTTGATTCCAAAATATACTCCGGCAATACCATCTAAACATAACCTGAAAAAAATTACCCAGATCACCTGTGGAAAAGGAAGATTTTTAAGCAACATAGAAAGGTTGTTCCTCATGTTCAAATAGGTTTTCTGTGCGCTCTGTTTGTTGAGCGTTCCACCTCCTACATGATAAACCTGGGACTTTCCTGTGTAATAGATCTTTTTTCCTGAATTGATCAGCCTCCAGCAAAGGTCAATCTCCTCCTGATGAGCAAAAAATCTGGCATCAAAACCGCTCTGTTCCCAAAAGTCTTTTGAGCGTATGAAAAAACAACATCCTGAAGCCCAGCAAATCTCTGCTTCATCATTATATTGTCCTTTATCTTCTTCAAGATCATCGAAAACCCTGCCTCTGCAATACGGATATCCAAGGTTATCAATCAATCCGCCTGCTGCACCTGCAAATTCGAAATAATTTCTATTGTGATAGGATAAAATTTTGGGCTGTACAGCTGAAACAGAAGGGTTACTTTCCAATAATTCCAATACAGGTTCTGTCCAGTTCTCTGTCACCTCCACATCAGAATTAAGAAGACAGTAATATTCGTTTTTGATAGCTTTCAACCCTTCATTATAACCGCCTGCAAAACCATAGTTCTTATCGTTTTTAACAATCTGTACTGTGGGAAAATGCTTTTCTAAAAATTCAATTGAATCATCCGTAGAAAGATTGTCTATCACATAAATATCGGCATTCTGAGAAAATTGAACTACTCCAGGAAGAAATTGTTCAAGCCAATTCCTGCCGTTCCAGTTTAAGATGGCAACTGCCAGTTTTTTCTGCATGTCAATCTATTTTTTTTCAGAATCAAAATTTTTGATAGAGTCCTGATATTTCCATTTTCTGTGTGACCAAAGATAATTGTCCGGATGTTTGTGTAATGTGTTTTCCAGCAATTTATGGAACTTTCTAACTACTTCATTCTCTGTAAACTTTTCCCCATCCGGATAAATTCTGTGATAATTAACCTGATAATAACCACGCTTTACCTTTTTCATTTCACAATAGATAAAAACAAGATCCATTCTTGTGGCAAGTTTGTCATATCCTATGAAAGCAGGAGTACGCTGATTCAAAAACTCTAATCCATACGTAATATGAGCGTGATGGGGTGTTTGGTCAGCCACAAACATATATGCCGAGTCACCGTTGTTTTTAGATCTGAAAATATTCAGAATCACTTCATTGGCTTCAAGTGCTTCATTTCCGAATTTATTCCTGACTTTCTTCATTTGGTTTTCCCAGAAGTCACTATTTACTTTTCTGTATACAGGATGGCAGTGCGCCTGGGGGATAATTTTCGCCAGTGCATTGATCCATTCCCAATTGAAAACATGGCCTGCCAGTAAAATGATATTTTTACCTTCCTCTTTGGCTTCGTGAAATAAATGCTGGTTGATATGCTGCATTCTCACTCTGGATTCTGTTTCCGAAATGCTGAATGATTTAATGGTTTCTACCAGATAATCTGAAAAATTGAGGTAGAATTTTTTCCGGATCTCCTTGATTTCTTCTTCAGACTTATCAGGGAAAGACTTTTTCAGGTTTTGTGTAATAACCTCTTTTCTGTATCCAACTATATGATAGTTCAGGAAAAAGATGACGTCCGAAAAAATATATAATATTTTAAGCGGAAGCTTGGAAATCAGATATAATATTTTGATCAGAAAATTCATAAAACACGCAAATTTAGTGATAATAAAATTATGGTTCTATTTTTGCTGAGGGATATATGTTATTTTTTTTACTTTTAGATTATGAAAAAATTGATAATATTCGCTTCTTTGGGATTAAGTGCTTTTGCTTTTTCACAAGAAGTAAAGAATTTGCCTGATAACGGAAAACAAAAAACAGCTCTTATAGTGCCTGCAGAACAAGCAAAATTAGAGGCTCAGAAAAAGGCAGCTGAAGAAAAGGCTAAGCTTCCTAAACCTTATGACCCAAAAGCAGATGCTCAGGCTGATATTAATAAACTGGTTGCTCAAGCTAAGAAAGAAGGAAAGAATGTGATGATCCAGGCTGGTGGAAACTGGTGTATCTGGTGTCTTCGTTTTAATAATTTTGTGCAGACAACTCCTGAACTGAAGGAATTAGTAGATAAGAATTATGTTTACTACCATCTGAACTTTTCTCCAGACAATAAGAATGAAAAGGTTTTTGCCCAGTATGGAAATCCGGGTGAAAAATTTGGTTATCCGGTTTTTATCGTTTTGGATAAGGATGGGAAAATGATCAAAGTTCAGCAAAGTGATGTTCTGGAAGAAGGAAAAGGGTACAGTAAAGAAAAAGTAAAAGAATTCTTTACTATCTGGGCCCCAAAGAAAGGATAAAAATATAAAACTGCTTCAGAAATGAGGCAGTTTTTATTTTTATGTATTGATTTATAGATATGTTATAATACAAATAGTTAAATCTGTACAAATATAACCTTCAGCATTACATTAATTTCTTTATCCAGCTTAATTTTTTTTCCGAATAAGGCGGATATTTGATATTTGGTTCACCCCATGTGGCTTTTTCAAGAATCGCTTTTTGATGTGAGAACGTTTCAAAACCATACTTTCCATGGTAATTTCCCATACCGGAACTTCCTACGCCTCCGAATGGCAGGTTATCATTGCTCAGATGCATCACTGTATCATTGATGCAACCTCCTCCGAATGAAAGTTTCCGTGTAAAGATTTCTTTTTCTTCAGAATTATTTGTGAAAAGATAAGCTGCCAATGGTTTTTCAAGCTCTGAAACAGTGTTGAGAACTGCATTATAACTTTGAAAACTGATGACAGGCAGAAGAGAACCGAAAATTTCTTCCTGCATGATTTCGTCATTCCAGTCTATATGATTCAGAATAGTAGGTTCAATGTACAACCTTTCTTCATCAAAATTTCCTCCGGAATAGATTTTTTCTTTATCAATAAGGCGTATAAGACGCTGGAAATTTCTTTGGTTAATAATTCTTGTATATTGTTCAGAATCCGGTTCATATTGAAATTCTTTAATATATTTCCTGAGCATTTCCAGAAACTGTTCCTGAATGGTTTCTTCTATCAGCAGATAATCCGGAGCTACACAGGTTTGCCCGGCATTAAGAAATTTACCCCATACAATTCTTTTGGCTGCAATTTCCAGATTAGCATCTTTGGTGACAATGGCCGGGGATTTTCCGCCTAATTCAAGCGTTACAGGAGTAAGATGTTCTGCTGCCGCTTTATAAATGATCTTTCCGACCTTCGTGCTTCCGGTAAAAAATATTTTGTCAAATTGTAATGTTAAAAGAGCTGTCGTTTCTTCAATACCTCCTTCGTACACATAAAGATACTCTGAAGGGAAGTTTTCATTGATGAGTGAAGCCATTGCTTTCATTGTATTTTCAGCAATTTCACTGGGTTTAAGGATACAGCAGTTTCCAGCTGCCATTGCAGCAATAACGGGAGAAAGAGATAATTGATAAGGATAATTCCACGCTCCGATTACCAGCACACAGCCAAGCGGTTCCTTATAAATTTTACTGTTTCCGAGTTGATTGACAAAGTTGGTCCTTACTTTCTGGGGTTTTGAAAGCGCTTTTAAATTACTGATATAATAATCAATATCATTCAGAATAAAAGACAATTCGGTAGTTAAGGTGTCGAATTTTGATTTTCCAAAATCTTTGTTAATTGCTTCATACAGCATATTCTCATTAGAAATAATAAGATTTTTAAGCTTTTCAAGGTACATTTTCCGGAAGGCAATACCTTTGGTTTGCTGTGTTGCAAAAAAATCTCTTTGCTTCAGTAGAATACTTTCAATTTTCATTGGTGATTTTTTTATTAAACGTCTGTATTTCCTGGATTGTATTGATCGGAAATTATATAATAATTGTGTATTAATTTAATTAAAAACAATATAATATCAAATAATTATTAATAAAATAATAAATATTGAAAAAATCATTGTTTGGTGATAAAAAATATTGTAGATTTATTTGTATAAAATTTGCGGATGAGAAATTTATTCTATCTATTTTCCTTATTCTTCTGTTATTTCAGTTACGCACAATGTACAAACTGCGGAATTCAAAACCCTACTGATCCAAATTTCCATTTTCCCGACAATACAACGGTTTGTTTCAGTTCTGATATGACATTTAATAATCCAACCTTTGGAACCAATTCCAAGATTTGTATTGCTTCCGGCGTTACCTTGCAGTTTCAGAATAGTATAAGTGGCGTAGCTAATGCTCCTGCGGTTTTTGAAGTGCATGGAAAACTTAATTTTATCCAGACGATAACCAGTGTTGCTGATCTTGATGTACATGTTTATAGCACAGGGAGTATTACAGTGGGAGGAGGAAATGGTAACCTTACCATTGGAGGACAGGATAATAAAATAATTAATGAAGGACTTATTGAAATGGGAGTGCTTCAATTAGGTGATAATACCAACAATATCATTGATAATTTCGGAAATCTCAATATTAATGGAAACCTGAATATGAGTAATTCTGCGACCACTTTATTTAGAAACGAAGGCGGCGGCTTGATATCAATCACTGGTAATTATGGAAATAATGAGCAGAGCGTGTATGTCAATTGTGGTACTATTATATCTCAGAACGGATTTAACATTAATGGCGGTAAAATCATCAATACCGGCATTTTTACTGTAGGAGGCGATATTAATTTATCAGGAAGCAGCAGCGAAATTCACAATTTCGGTCTTTTTACTTCCACCGGAAATATGAATAATGCACCGGCTGATGCAGTTATTTATAATGAGGGGCAATTGACCTTAAATCAATTCCAGGGAGGAAATGCAGATATCCAGGGACCTTCTTCATCATCAAAAAAAGGATATATAGTCCTGCAAAATCCTATACAGGTAGGAAACGTTGTTGTAGGTCCTAATCTTGACTTTAGGAGAACCACCGGCGTATCTGATCCCAGTACTGTTTTCATGAACAGTAACCCAAGTTTTCTGGCGAATGTTACTTACGATTGCGCTTCCACAAACAGTTGTAGTGCGCCTTTGATCATCAATCCGGGATTTTGTCCTGCCATTAACGGAGCCTTACCTCCAATGGCGGTTGATGATACATATACCATTGTTGCCGGAGGATCTTCTGCAGGAATTGTACTGGATAATGACTTTGAAACCTACGGCGGAGCACAGGCAACACTTTCTAATGTTTTGCTATCACAAATATCCACTTCAAACTCAAATATTTCATTAAATACAGCTGACGGGCATATTTTAGCAGCTCCGGGAACAGCTCCGGGAACGTACTCGCTGGTTTATCAGATCTGCCAGACAGCTTCTCCATCAAATTGTGATACGGCAATAGTGACGGTTACAATCCAAGGCACTGTACCTTGTTATAAACCGGCTGTAACAGCGGGTACTACGCTTTCTTCAAATTTCGGCATTACTTCACTGAGCAGGGCAGATAGTGGAGAGAGTAACTGGCCGGGAGTGAGAAAAGGAGCATGGGTCGTATTGGAATCAAAGAATAAAGGTTTTGTTCTTAACAGACTTACCGATGCTCAGGTTGCAGCAATCCCGCAGGCAGACCTTAAAGAAGGAATGATGATTTATAATACCACACAGAACTGTCTGCAGGTTAATATTGACGGAACAGCAACAGGCTGGAATTGCTTTAATACCCAAACCTGCCCGGATTAAAAGAAAACTGAACTGTATGAAAAAAATTACCTTAATAATCGTTATAGCAGCTTTCGGATATTGTAATGCCCAGGTTGCTTTTGGGAAAACGACTTTAGAATCAGCTTCATCATCTATTGAATTCGGAAATGAAAACCGCGGACTTGTTCTTCCCTGGGTAACCAATACATCCGGTATTCAGAATGTTGTGAATGGTACTTTGATTTTCGATACTTCGGATATGAAGGTGAAAGTTTATCAGAATAATCTCTGGAAAGATCTTTCAGTAGATGGAACAGGTGCTGCTGATACAAGTCTGCAGGATGGTTTAACAGACCAGCCGGATGCAGAAGTTTCTATAGGGACACCATCATCAGTCTCAGGAATTCTGGTGCTGGAGGATAATAATAAAGCGATGATTTTACCTAAAGTAGCCTCTCCCCATCTTACTATTGTTTCTCCTGCAGCTGGAATGATTGTGTATGATACACAAAAAAAACAGCTGGCTGTTTTCAATGGTACAGTATGGTCTTTTTGGGGTGAGTAAGCCTACATGATATTTCTTATTGCTATTTTTACCGGATGGTAAAGCAATAAACCAATTGCAGTAACAAGAGCCAGCCAAAATAATCCCGTAAAAATTTCCATATTGGAAAGGAGGATGGATTGAGCTGTGATTTTAGCTTTAAAAGCACCGGCTGTTACAGAAAGAGAATCATTCACCGGAAGCCTGGAAACCGCATTTCCGAAAATCTGATTCCACTGACTGTAAAAAACAGGATTGGTATCTGTAAGATTAGCACTAAGTGCGTCAGAATGTTTTAACGTTAAAAATAACATCAGGTTCTGCATCAGCGCATATCCGATAGCAGTTGTCCAAAATCGGGTTGTTGTGCCCAGGGCTGTAGCATTGGATACATATTCTTCCTTAGTTCCTGAAATCAAAAAGAAAACAAGCGGCGTAAATAATAATCCCTGGGCTGTTCCCTGCAGGAACAAGGGTGGACAGATCGTAGAAAGAGTTGTATCAGGATAAAAAGTATAGGTAAACCATGCACAGTCAATGGCAAGTAACAGAAACCCTGTAAAGAAAACAATCCTGGAAGATACTCCGCGAACCAGACAGAGTCCTGATAATATAATTCCCAAAAGCGTACCGGCAACATTCCAGTACTGGATGTTCACAATATAATCCCATGGCCATTTCCATACGGTAGCCATGATGCTGTAAACATTATTCAGTCCCGAACGGATCAGGTAAAAAATAAAAAAAAGGATCATTCCGGCAATGACGTTTCTGGAACTGAAAACTTCAAAATGAAAAAGTGGTCTTTTAGAATTTCTCTGTTTAAGCATAAATAATCCTCCTGAAAGAAGAAATATAAAAAGGCACATCATAATGGTATCGGATTCGAACCACATGAGTCTTTTACCGTAGATAATTGCATAACCGCCAGCCTGGAGAGAAACCCAAAGCAAAAACCAGCTGGTAATATCCAACTGATACAAAGGCTTTTTAGGAAAGAATCTGTTTTTGTTGAATAGTGCAATACCAATAATCAGTACAAATACATGAAAGTAAACCATCATCAGGATCATATGCCGGAAATCATAATTCTCAATACTTGATTTCAGCAGGGAAGTGGTGATGGTTCCTCCTGTCAGCATAATCGTATACATAAAGAGATACGCTAAAACTTTAGCGTGTTTCGTTTTTAACTCCGCAATGATTAAAGGAAGGAAAATAGCCCCTTCCAGCAACCCGAAAATTCCTTCCAGAAATCTGATCACCAAAATAACATGATAGTCGTGGGTTACTGACAGAACATAAAGAATAATTACAGAAATGGAAGCCATCAGCAGCACATAATATTTTACGCTGAAATAAGCCATAAACCTCTGTAAAACTAAAAGGGTAACCACAAATGTCCCATACATCAAAATCATTAAATACTGGATGTCATCTGAATCTACATCCATAAAAGAAGATGTGAAGGCGCTGTTCGAATGTAAAAGCGACAACAACATCAGGTGGGGAAACAATGCCAATATGAGAAGCGGCAGTTTCAGCCATTGTGGTACCCATTTATGATAAACTGAATTGTGTTGCATAATTTTTTAAAACAAAAGGCAAAAAAGCGAAATGTAGAATCGCAAAATTGCGGTTGAATATAATCAGACCATGAGTGATTTTACTTTTAGTATAATACCTGTTTAATCTGTTTAAAAACGCGAAAAGACAAAAGGGCAAGGTGTAAAGTAAAAGGTAAAATGGCAAATATGCTTAAGAAAAAATTCGCAGATTCGCTATTTGCAGTTTTGCCTTTTCGCAAAAAAATAATTTAATTGTAAAGTCTCAAATAGGGTTGTGTAAAGATATTTTGTACTCTAATACTCTAAAACCTCCCACATTCAGACTCATATCTTCTTAGCGCTCACCAGAACATTCATTCCGGAAAGCAGCTTTTCATTGTCTTTATTGTTATCAAGGATAATTTTTACAGGAAATCTCTGTTCAATTTTTACAAAGTTTCCGGTTGCATTATCCGGTTTTACCAAAGAAAATTGTGATCCTGATGCTGGAGACACAGACAGTATTCTTCCTTTAAATTCAACATCAGGGTAAGCATCTGCTGTAATAATCACTTCCTTGCTCTGGTCAATCTGTCCAAGCTGTGTTTCTTTATAATTGGCTATGATCCATTTCTCTTTGCTTACGATCTGAACCAACGCCTGACCTTCTTTAATCAATTGACCTTCCTGAATGGTTTTCTTACCTACCCATCCGTCATAAGGAGCCGTAATTACCGTATAGGAAAGATAAAGTTTAGCATTATTAAGGCTTGCAGAACTCTGCTGAATCTGGCTTTTAACAGGAGCTACCTTTGTCTGCTGTTCGTTTGCTCCGGCTCTCACTGCATTTTTCTGCTGTTCCAATGCCAGAAGATTAGCTTTTGACTGTTCATAGGAAGCTTTTACATTTTCAAATTCCTGTTCGGTTGCTGCGTCTTCTGCCAGAAGGTTTTTATATCTTTTAAAATCCTGTTCTGTTCTCCAGATATCAATTTTTGCAGATGCAATTTTAGCATCAATGATCTTGGTGTCGCTTTCTTTGGTATTGACACCGCTTTCAATAGTGCTGATGGTTGCTGCATTGGCATGAAGGTTGGCTTCTGCCATCTGTACCTGGTTCAGGAACTCCCTGTTGTCTATGATGATTAAAGTGTCGCCCTTATGGACAAACTGGTTTTCATTAAACTTTATAGTTTTAATAAACCCTGATACCTTGCTGGAAACGGGAGTAATATATTGCTCGATCTGTGCGTCATTTGTAGTAACATTTTTTCTTGAAAAAAGATAAAAGCTGACCATCCCTGTAATTCCGCTGATAATCAGGATCCAGGCCAGTAAAGTAATGGACTTGTTAATTCTTTTTTCTTTTTGTGTCAGTTGTTTCTGTGCCATAGTTTTTATAGGTTTCCAATCGTATATTGGAGTTGGTAATATTTAAGTTGTCTGTTTATTTTTACGGAGATAAGATTAGATTCGGCTTCCAGATAAGCATTGTCCGCATCTATCAGTTCTGTGATAAGACTAAGCTTATTGGCGTATTTTGTTCTAACAATACGGTAGTTTTCTTTGGCCTGTTGAATGGCTTCTTCAGCAATTTTAACCTTCTGGTCTGTTTCTTCAAACTTTTTATACGCTTCATATACATTGTGTCTGATTTTCTCTTCATTTTCCTCGATCTGAAGCTTGGCAAGATCAATATTTTCCTTTGCTTCCTGCATTTTATACTTATTCTTATACAGGCTTTCAATAGGATAGGTAAGATTTACTCCAACCATTCCCAGACGATAAGCATAGGGCTCAGGAGGGAAGAACATCATATTCGGGTATTTTAAAAAGTATTCTCCGCCAGCGGTGATCTTGGGTAAATAATTCGCTTTGGTAATTTTCTGATCCAGCTCCTTCAGTGAAAGATTTTTATGGGTAATTTCAACAGATTCGTTTTTGCTTAATGCGGTTTCTGTCAGTTCATCAACATAAGGAATCGAAGCATTCTCTGAAATCAAATCTTCTGTATCAACGTGCATTTCCTGGCTTTCCGGAAGGGAAAGAATCGTTTTAAGTTTGTGTTCTGCAATCTGAATGTCATTATCCAGTTCAGTCCAGCTCATTGTATGGTTTGATAGCTGCAGTGACGTTCTTAAAACTTCGTTTACCGTTACAACACCATTGGCTTTCAAAGCTTTTACCTGCTTGATGTTGACAGAATCTTCTTTCATTTTATCATTAATAAGACTTTGCTGCTCTTTTAAATGATGAATCTGTAGAAAAGCAGTAATGATCTCCATTTTAAGTTGTCTTTCGTCAAGATGAGTTTTCAGTGCTGAAATTTCAGTATCAATGCCTGCTTTCTTTTCCGTGTTCTTGATTTTGCCACCCATATACACAGGAATAGAAGCAGATAATGTAAAGTCGTACATACCATTGATGACATCATACTTGGTTGCTTTGTTAAACACGCCATTCTGATGCTGGAACAGGTTGGTTACCTGATTATAGCTGGTATGAAACTCAATGTCCGGAAGTTTTTCCATTTTGAGATCCTTCTCTTTGGTAACAGACATGTTCTGTTTCAGATGACTGATCTGAATGGTTTTATTGTTTTTCAAACCAATTTCTATAGCTTGTTGTAAGCCAAGATGCTGGTAATCTATCATCTGTGATTGTAAAAAACTGCTCAATAATAAGCACAACGCTATGCACAGATACCGGCATGCGTTAAATATGATATTCATAAATTAATTAAAGGATTTTTGCTAAAAATGATTTTGATGCAGCAAAGTTACGACGTCATGCATAGTACCCGATTTGTGAAAACAGAAAAAGATTTGCTCATTTACGCCAAATTCAAAATTCTTCCATACCTTTATACTATGAATGACAGTCATTTTAAAGCAGTAGAAGAGGATGATGCGGAGTTTTACGTCTATCACGTCCTCACAGGTAACGTAACCACAGAGATTCATTATCACAGTTCTGCACAATTGGTTTATGCAGAAGGCGGTATTGTGCATGTTTTTACCGATCAGAAGCACTGGTATCTTCCTGCCAGATGCTTCATGTGGATTCCTGCAGGAACTCCCCACTATATTTTCTCTACCAGTCCCAAAGTGGATTTATTTAATTTTTATTTTAAAAAAGAAGAAAATGAAAGTGGCTTTTTTGATGAAATTAACATTTATTCCGTTAATAACTTACTTCGGGAGATGATTTTTTATACTAAAGACTGGGATGGGAAAATCACAAAAAATGACCATTCTAAATATTATTTTCTCAAAGCTCTTAAAGGTGTTCTACAGGAAAAAAAACACAAGCATCTGGCATTTCCCATTCAACATCCTTTTCCCAAAGATGAAACACTGCTGAAGATTGCAAGATATATTCATGCTAACCTTGAAAAGCCCCTTACGATAGAATCCACGGCAAAAGAATTTGGAATGAGTACAAGAACCCTATCAAGGAAATTTAAAGAGATTCTAGGCATGAATTACGTACGTTTTCTACGTGCATTACGAATTACACGTTCTCTGGAACTGATGCTGGAAGGAAAATATAATATGTATGAAATCGCTATGATGGTAGGGTACAACAGCCTGTCGTCATTCAGTAACATTTTCAAAAAGATCATTGGTGTACCTCCTACGGAATACCAGCATAAACTGAGAGGGGATAAGTAGTGAGTGGGAGGGTTTGAGGGTTTGAGATTCGGGTTACGGGGTGCGAGGTAAGGGTTTATAGTGTGGAAAAGATTTTCCTACCTGTTCTTACTACAGGGTTGTTAAAAAGATAATTTAACGAGTAATAGCTGTTAAGATTTCCCATATTCCCCTTCTTTGAAGGGGTGGATTTTTGCAAAGCAAAAAGACGGGGTAGTTCATATCAATCTTACTTCAAAGTAACCCTATACAAAAGAAAAACCACCTCAATCAATTGAAGTGGTCTTGTATTGTGAGAAATTCTCAGTCGCTTATTAAGCTTCTTCAGTTTTAGCTTCTTCTTTTTTAGGAGCTGCCTCAACCGGAGCATCAGATACGATATCAAACTCGTAGTTGTACTCAACATTTCTGTGAAGTCTGATAAGAGCTGTGAATTTACCAGTTCTCTTGATCGTGTTACCAGGAATTTTGATGTATTTTTTCTCTACAGAAACACCAGCTTTTTCTAAAGCAGCAGATAGATCAGCATTGTTGATAGATCCGAATAATTTATCACCAGCACCTACTTTTGCAGGAATAGTGATAGAAGTTTTCTTCAATTGCTCAACTACAGCGTTAGCAGCAGCGATTAATTTAGCTTCTTCTTCTTTTCTAGCTTCTAATGTAGCTTCTAAAGCAGCTTTGTTTTTAGGGGTAGCTAAAAGTGCAAATCCTTGAGGGATTAGGAAGTTTCTAGCATAACCAGGCTTTACGTTTACTGTATCAAACTCAAGTCCTAAGTTTTCTACGTCTTTTTTTAGGATAATTTCCATTGTTGTTGTCCTTTTTTAGATTTTAGTGGTCTAAAATCAAGTTAGAATTAATGATGTATTCAGCAACAAAAGAAGAGGTTGCCCTCTTCTTTTATTTATTTTTTTGTCTTATTTCAATAAGTCAGCTACGTATGGTAGTAATGCAAGGTGTCTTGCTCTTTTGATAGCAGCAGAAACTTTTCTTTGGTATTTTAAAGAAGTTCCGGTGTATCTTCTTGGTAAAATTTTACCTTGCTCGTTTACGAATTGTAATAAGAAATCAGCATCTTTGTAGTCAACGTGCTTAATTCCGTATTTTTTGAATCTACAATATTTCTTTTCAGATTTTGTATTGATATCAAGTGGAGTAAGGAATTTTACTTCTGATTCTCCTCCTGCTGAGGCTTGTTTAGCCATTTCATCTATTGCCATGTCTTGTCTTTTTTAAAAAATAGGGTTAATAATTAAGCTTTAGCTGCTTTTACTTTAGCTCTTCTTGTTACAGCGTACTCAACAGCGTGTTTGTCAAGTTTTGTAGTAAGGTAACGGATTACTCTTTCGTCACGTTTGAATGCCAATTCTAAGTCAGCTACTACA
Source organism: Chryseobacterium gleum (assembly GCF_900636535.1). Classification (NCBI taxonomy): domain Bacteria; kingdom Pseudomonadati; phylum Bacteroidota; class Flavobacteriia; order Flavobacteriales; family Weeksellaceae; genus Chryseobacterium; species Chryseobacterium gleum. Next base: position 1,012,200 of record NZ_LR134289.1, on the reverse strand, counting down.
GAACCTTCTCCTTTAAATTCGATTAAAGTATAGAACCCATTCTTTTTCAATTGAATAGGGTAAGCCAATTTTTTTAATCCCCAGTTTTCTTTAGCAACGATTTCGCAGTTCTTTTCTTTGATTAGATCTTCGAATTTTTTCACTGCTTCCTCCACCTGTGCATCAGATAGAACGGGAGTTAAAATGAAAACAGTTTCGTAATTGTTCATAATGTTAAAAAATTTGTTAATTATTTCGAGGTGCAAAAGTAGAAAATATATTTCTTATATGCAAGAGGATGTAGGAAATAGTTGAGTATTCCCGGAAGATTTATTTTCTTTTGGATCAGTTTCTGGTTTCAACTTCATCTTTAGCTCTGACTTCCGCCAGAAAATTCACTTTCAAAACATCATACAATGAATGTCTGCTTACCAATATGGAAGCAATAGAAGATACCATTCCGGCAAGCATCAGATGGAATATCAGCGAATGTCTGTCGGTCATTTCCAGAACGATAATCGCTGAAGTAAAAGGCGCTCTGGTAATTCCTGTAAGAAAAGCAACCATTCCGGCCAGGACCACAACATTCGTTTCATTAGGTGTCAAATGAATCGCTCCTGAAATGACGGAACCTATACTGGCTCCTGCAGTAAGAGCCGGAGCAAAAATTCCACCAGCACCTCCGGAAGTAAAGGAAAGGGCAGGCCCCAGCATTCTCAGAACAGGAACATACCAGTCTTCATGCTTGTCTTTGGTAAAAAGAACCCGCTCCATGATCTCTTTTCCCGAACCCAGAATTTCTCTGTTGATGAAATAAGCAATCGAAGCAATAATTAATGCACAAATTACCAGGAATATCACATTGGCTTTATCTGTTTTCAGTTTTTTCTTTTTCCAGCTGTTGATTTTAAGCATGATGACTGAGAGCTGACTGGCAAGAATACCTGCTGTTGCGGCAACAAGAATGATCGGAAACATAACCATTAAAGAAACATCATTGGTTTTCGGATATCCCAGATATAAATAAGATCCTGCCAGTGTCTGTGCCGTAAGACCTGCAATAATTACCGCCGTAAATAATGCTGTTTTAAAGTAATTGATATGGGTTTTTGATAATTCTTCTACTGCAAAAACGATCCCTCCCAGCGGAGTGTTAAATGCTGCTGCAAGTCCTGCTGCTGCTCCTGTCATAATCATGTTCTTCTTGGAAATCTTTGGCCACCATTCAGGAAGGTATTCATTGACTTTTCTGAAAACGGAGCCTGCAATCTGAATTGTTGGCCCTTCACGTCCTACGGCGCCACCTCCGATTACCAGAATAACTGAAGACAGGATTTTGAAAAAAATAATCTTAAGGCTAAGAAGATTTCTGATTTTGCGATGTTCTTTGGGATTGGCAAGTTCTACAGCTGCCATCACCTGCGGAATACCGCTTCCTTTGGCGTTCGGGGCAAATTCTTTGACGAGCCACCATGAAAGAACAAATCCGATGGGAGCAATAATGAAAATCATCCAGGCATGCCAGTCAAAAATGAAATTCATCAGATGTTCTGCCCATGCAAATATCTGCGCATACATCACCGCAAAAAAGCCTGTAATCACAGACCCAATCCAAAAGGGAATCGCCTGAAGCAGGTTGTGCTTCAGCTGTTCGTTCCGGATATTGTCGAAGGAATTTTTGAGGGATTTCCGTATCAGGATGAAAATTTTCAACATTTGCAGGTTTTGAGGGATGAATTTACGGTAAAATTTTGGAAATTATATTTCGTTTAAAAATTTTGAAATCATTTCAGCTTTTTCAACCGTAAGAATATCAGGTATACCAAAGCTTAAAATGCTGTTTCTGACTTCAAGCTTAAAGCTTTCATCAGGGAAGCTTTTTATTGCTTCTTTTCTTTTTTGTGTTAAAAAACTCATGGTTTTAAATGCATCACTTCCCACGACATAAAAATCTTTAAAATCAGGATCTTTAAAATTAACGGAGAAACTGCTGAAAATTCCTGCAATCTTATCCATTAGCTTCTTTTTATTAATGGAAATATATCCAAAGTCTTCTTTTAAGTTTTTTAGTCCCCAAAGCTGGATGGTGTTATATTTACGATCTAAACGTCCGCCTTTGAAATTTATTCCCACTTTACTAACGATAAAAAGATAGAAAGGGCTATTGTCCACATCCTTTACCAGGTAAAAGATGCGTGGAATAAATAACGGATACATATCAAAAGAACTGAACTGTTCGTAAGGAGACTCTTTAATGTCAATAACTGAAATATTATAAGAGAGAGATAGCAGATCATAGATTTCAGTAATGAGCTTTTCATCCTGTTCGGTGAAATCAAAAAACCTTGTGGCATCATATTTCCTGTAATCCGGATCCATTTTCTGATATATTATTTGTTTAAAAATAATGCTAATAAATTTAATTTCCAAGAACTTATTATAATATAAAATCGGATTTAAATAATTGTTGTTTCTGTAAATTTAAACGTATTTAATTCATTATTTAATAATGATTTCGGTTATTGTTTGTTCTTTTGAAATTAACTGAACTTAACCATATAAAAAACAAAAAAACCTCCGATTAAATCGAAGGTTTAGTATTTAAAATCAACAAAATTACTTATTGCTGATTAATCATTACTTATATTTCTGTGTTCAGATCCCAGTTTTCAAGGTAGTCGTGAACGTGCTTCAACATCATTCCTCCCAAAGAACCATCTACTACTCTGTGGTCGTAAGAGTGAGACATGAACATCAGGTTTCTGATTGCGATTACATCACCGTCAGCGGTTTCAAGAACTGCAGGCTTCTTAACAATAGCTCCGATGGCTAAAATAGCTACCTGAGGCTGAGGAATAATTGGGGTTCCCATAAGGTTTCCAAAGCTTCCAACGTTAGAGATTGTATACGTTGCACCCTGAGTGTCTTCTGGTCTTAATTTTTTGTTTCTTGCTCTGTAAGCAAGGTCATTGATTGCTTTTGCAAGACCTGAAAGAGAAAGCTGATCCGCATTTTTGATTACAGGAACAATAAGGTTTCCGTCCGGAAGGGCAGTCGCCATACCGATGTTGATATTTTTCTTTTTGATGATGTTATCACCATTTACAGAAACATTGATCATTGGGAAATCCTGAATTGCCTTCACTACAGCTTTTACGAAAATAGGCATGAAAGTAAGCTTTTCACCTTCACGTTTTTCGAATGCAGCTTTGTTTTTATTTCTCCATTTTACAACGTTGGTAACGTCAGTTTCAATAAAAGAGGTTACGTGCGGAGCAATTTGTTTTGCTTTCACCATATTTTCAGCGATGATCTTTCTCATTCTGTCCATAGGAATGATCTCATCACCTGCATTTACCGGAACCGTAGCTGCCGGAGCAGATACTGCTGCTGCCGGTTGTGGAGTAGAAGCTGCCTGTACTGGAGCTACCTGCTGAGCTGGCTGGCTTCCTCTGTTGGCAACGTAAGCTAATATATCTTCTTTTGTAATTCTTCCTTCCAAACCGCTTCCTTTGATGGATTTCAGTTCAGTTTCAGAAATATTTTCCTGTTGTGCGATAGATTTTACGAGTGGAGAAAGATAAAGATCTCCTGAGAATTCTACGTTTGAAGCAGCTGCTGTCTGCAAAGGCTGTTCAATCGTTTTTAAAGTTTCAGCATCCGGAGCAGCCGACGGAGTTTCAGTTTTCGCTTCTTCTGAAGCTGTACCTTCTCCTTCAATTTCTAAAATAGCAATGGCTTCACCTACTTTTGCAACTTCATCTTTTTGCTTTAAAATTTTCACGATTTTCCCCGAAACTGGTGTCGGAACGTCTGAATCTACTTTATCTGTTGCAATTTCTACTACGGAGTCATCCTCCTTTACGTTATCACCTTCATTGAATAACCAAGTGATAATTGTCGCTTCCATAACACCTTCTCCCATGGAAGGAAGCAATAATTTGTATTCTGCCATTTTTGATTTTTAGATTTTGACAAATATATAAAAAAAATCGGTTTTTTTAAGAAATATATAATCTTAGCTAAATTCGATGTAAATATTCTCTCCCACATTCAGTCCAAACAGGCTTTTGGCGCCGTTTTTCCTGCTTCCTTTATAGATGGTAAGCTCCAATAGCTGGCTATCATTGAAAATAGCAGCAGACTGTCCGTGGAATTCCGTTTCTCTGTCCCAGTCCGAAACCACTTCTGTATGGCTGGAAAATATCCTTGACAGGCTTAAATTCCTGAATTTTATAGTAAAACTGTTGTAACCTTTGCTGATATTTTCAAAAAAATCTTTATTAATATTTGATATTATATTTCCGAAATTATCAATATAAGTGACTTCACCAATAATCATTCCTTCCGATTCATTGTAAACTGCTCGCGGGAACATTAATTGCTTTGCAGAATGTATCTTTCGTCCTATCACTTCAGGAAGCCCGCCATTGGCAAGATGTACCGCTGCGGGAACAAAAATATCTGTAGAAGTGAAATTGATGACATCATCAAAACGGTTGTTCAGCGTAAGCTCATAGATGGCCTCAGGCTTAATATCAAAAAAAATAAGGCTTAAAAGGCCGTTATCCGCTGCCAGAAAGTAAGATCCGTCGGCCTTATAGAGTATATTTTTTCTTGATTTATGGTGAAAACTGTCTACCGAAAGGATATGAATGCTTCCTTTAGGAAAATATTTGTATGCATTTCTTACAATATAAGAAGTCTGTATAAGGTTGAATGCCTGGATTTCGTGAGTGATATCAATAATATTAACCTCAGGGTTTAGAGACAGAATTTTGCCTTTTACAGCGGCAACTCTGTAGTCCAAATTTCCGAAATCCGAAGTAAGGGTAATAATTGACATGAGTAATTTTAGAATAGTCTAGTATTGCAAAGTTATTTAAATAAAAAGAAAGCCCGAAAGATTGTTGAAAAGAATTTGATATAAATTTGAAAAAAAGCTTTAATTTTAAAATCTAAAAATAAAAATACTACATGTTTGAATTAACATATGATTTGGAAGATATCGATGCGAAAATCTTCTATGGAGTTAATAACCAATATTTCAACTTAATAAAATCAAGCTTTCCAACCATTAAAATTACAGGAAGAGATCATTTTATCTTTGCCATGGGGAATCAGGAAGCTTTAGACATACTGAAACAAAAACTGGATGATATTGTCAGTTTTATCTCCAAAAACAACTCAATAGGACTGAAAGACGTTGAGAATATATTGAATATTAAAGACGAAAACGAGAAACAGCTGGTATTTGACCAGGATATTATCGTAAAAGGAGTCAATGGGAAAGTTATCAAGGCTAAAACGACCAATCTTAAAAAGCTGGTGAAGGAAACGGAGAAAAAGGACATGGTCTTTGCCATTGGTCCTGCGGGAACCGGAAAAACATATACCAGTGTGGCATTGGCAGCAAGAGCTTTAAGAGATAAAGAAGTAAAAAGAATTATCCTGACAAGACCGGCTGTAGAAGCGGGGGAGAGTCTTGGATTTCTGCCGGGCGATCTTAAAGAAAAACTGGATCCGTATTTACAGCCATTATATGATGCACTTCGTGATATGATTCCGCATGAAAAACTGGAAGGGTTTATGGAGAAAAAAGTAATTGAAGTAGCTCCGTTAGCTTTCATGAGAGGCCGTACACTGGATGATGCTTTTGTGATTCTTGATGAAGCGCAGAACACTACTCATGCGCAGATGAAAATGTTCCTGACCAGAATGGGGATGAATGCCAAGTTTATTATTACCGGTGACCCAAGTCAGATTGACCTTCCGAAAAATCAACAGTCAGGTCTTAAAGAAGCTATGAGAATTTTAAACGGGGTGAAGGAGATCGGATTTGTACATCTTACAGAAGAGGATGTGGTAAGACACCCGGTAGTAAGAAAAATTATCCTTGCTTATAACGATGAAGAGAAAAGATTGAGGAATGACTAATTCTGTATCAGTAAAAGTTTTGTTAACTTTTTATTAACCTTAAAATTAAGACAAAATTTGGTGTTTTAAAAAAAAATAATTAGTTTCGCTGTCCTTAAATGTAAAACTAATTAAACATGAAAAAACTTTTACTTGCTACAGCAGTCGCTGTAATGGGGATTTCTGCAAATGCACAGGAATTCAGGTTTGGTCCAAAAGCCGGATACTCTTATTCTACTATTAAATTAAAAGGAGATAATCAGTCTGAAACTTCAGATCCTTTACATACATTTTATATCGGTGGTATCGCTGAATATAAATTGAGTGATAAGTTTGCCCTACAGGGAGAACTTTTATACTCGCCGCTTGGAGGAAAAGTAAACGTAGCTGAAGCGGATCCGGAAGATCCAACTACTTTTTTAAATGTAAAGGCAAAGCAGACTTACCATACTTTATTGGTTCCTATCTCTGCTAAGTATTTCATTACAGAAGGATTGTCTGTTTCTGCAGGAGCAAGCTTCGGATTTATTCTTTCTGCAAAGCAAAAACTTACTGCTGATTTCGGATTCGGAATTCCAGGATTCGAGATTGATGCTAATGACGAAAGAGATATTAAAGACCAGATGAACACTTTGAATATCGCTCCTTTCCTGGGTGCAGAGTACGCTCTTGAAAACGGATTGTTCTTTGATGCGAGATACAATCTTGGTGTTTCTAACCTTGCTAAACATGCTGAAGGGAATGAAAAGTTAACTAACAGCTTCGTACAAGTAGGTGTAGGTTTTAAATTCGGAGGAAACTAATGCTGGAATTTTAATATCAATCATGATATAAATATAAAGCAGGGCAAATTTTGTCCTGCTTTTTTTCGTTGTAGACCGTTTTATCTTAATGATGAAAATAATTAGTATTTTTGCAAAGTAAAATTTAAACTTAAAAAAATGAAAAAACTATTATTACTAGGTGCTTTTGCACTTTTAGGAGGTGTTGCTCAGGCACAGGAAGGTTTCAAATTGGGTGGACATATTGGTGTTCCTGTATCTGATGCAAGTGATGTATCTTCATTTACATTAGGAGTGGATGCTGCTTATATGTGGAATATTGCGAAAGGTTTTGACCTTGGGGTAACAACAGGATATTCTCATTTCTTCGGAAAAGATCACTTTGATGATTTCGGATTTGTTCCTGTGGCTGTTTCCGGGAAGTATAAATTTAAAGGTGCTCCTATTTTTGTAGGATTAGACCTTGGATATGGTATTTCTACAAAAGATGGGGTAGATGGTGGTTTCTATGCACAACCTAAATTCGGATATCAGATGTCCAAAGGAGAGCTGTATATCGGATATCAGTCTATCAGTAACAGACGTGATTATGGTTGGTACAAGCATGATTGGAACGTAGGCGCTGTCAACTTAGGATTTAACTTCTTTATCAAATAAAGACAGCTTAAAAATAACTGAACTCCGGCCGAAGGCCGGAGTTTTTTACTATATAATAAGCTTTACAGATGTTTTTGATGGAAGTTTTTAAATAAAATGGATGTTACTGGAATACAAAAAACAGAACCATATAATAAACGTTTGTTTAAATTTTAAGAGTTAATAACTTAAAAATTAACAATTTAGGTTAATTGTTTTTGTAGTTTTCCCAGAATCCATGGTGTTTCAGAGGAAAAGTGAAAATTTAAAAAAGTAAATATATTTAACTCTTGTTGATAAAAAGTGATTTTTTTATTCATAATATTGTGAAAAACTCAACAGTATCTCTTAAGTATGATTTATTTTTATAAAACCCTAAAAATTAGTACTGATATTAATCACATTAACAAATTTTAATATTCGTGGTAGCCACTGTAAATTTGCCCTCAGAAAGTATTAAAATTTTTTACAATGAAAAAAATATTATTAGCGGGTGCTGTTGCACTTTTTGGTTTATCAAACGCTCAGATTGCTAAAGGAACTACATATTTATCAGGATCTGTTGGTTATTCTCAGGTAGAAACTAACAACGGTAACGATAAAAAAGAAAACTTCAACGTATTACCTACAGTTGGATATTTCGTAAACACTAACTTAGCTATCGGATTAGGAGTTGGATATCAAACTGAAAAGAACACTGTATCTACTACTACAACTTTAGGAAACACTACAGTTGTAAACGAGAGTGTTGTTAAAACTCCAGCTTTTGTTGTGGCTCCATTCGTAAGAAAATACTGGACTTTATCTGACAAGTTATATTTCTTCGGACAGTTAGCAGTTCCAATGCAGTTTGGAAAAACTGAAACTGAAACTAGCTCTGTAGCTACTACTACAACAGGTGCAGGAACTACAGTTTCTACTAACTCTACTTCGACTGAAGCTAAATACACTAAAATTGGTGTTACTGTGAAGCCAGGTTTAGATTATTTCTTAAACAAAAACTGGTCTATCGAAGCTACTATCGGTGAGTTCGGTTATAGCAACTACAAGCCAAAAGATGGTGATGCTACAAACAACTACAACTTCGGATTGAATTTATCTTCTGTAACTTTCGGAGTTAAATATGTATTTGCAAAATAATAAACAAAGCATATAGCAAGAAAGCCCTGAGAAACTCTTAGGGCTTTTTTCTGTAAAACTAATATAATAATCATGAAAAAAATCTTATTGATGGGCGCTGTAGCGCTTTTCGGTTTATCGAATGCACAGATTGCAAAAGGAACTTCTTATCTTTCAGGTCAGGTAGAATATTACCACAATGAAAAGAACGAATTCGAAGCCAAAACAAAGGATGATGTGATCAGAATTCTTCCAACAGCTGGATATTTCGTTGATAACAACTTGGCAGTAGGGCTTGGTGTAGGCTATAAAAGTGCTGTTACAAAATATACGGTAAATGGTTTTGGGTTCCTTAATACAATTGAAATTAAAAATACGGATAACGCATTTGTTATTGCTCCCTTTGTGAGAAAATACTGGACTTTATCCGATAAATTATACATCTTTGGACAATTACAGGTTCCATTGGAATTCGGTAATGAAAAACTGGATTTTAACAGTGAAGGTGATGAAGGAGATCCTATACTTTCCGCTCCGTTTACAGAAAAAAATAACTACACCAACATCGGCGTGAATATTAAGCCGGGTCTGGATTATTTCCTGACTAAGAACTGGTCAATTGAAGCTACAATAGGGGAATTCGGATACAATACTTACAAAAAAGACATGGAAGGAGCTAAAAGAACTAATGATTACAAATTTGGAGTCAATTTAGCTTCAGTGACTTTTGGAGTGAAATATGTATTTGCAAAATAATAAACAATTATATATTTTAGCCCTGGGGTTAATATCCCGGGCTTTTTTAAGTTTGAAAACTATTTAATTAATAATCATGAAAAAAATCTTATTAGCGTCTGCAATCGCTTTGTTTGCAGGTCTGAATGCACAAACTACATTCGGTGTCAAAGCCGGTTATGCTTTATCAAAATTAAATTCCAGTGAGGGCGATTTCGAATTTGGAGGATTCGAAGCCAGTTTAAAATCCAAATCAGGGTTTTATATCGGAGGTTTGGTTGAGCATAAATTCAATAATAAGTTTGCCGTTCAGGGAGAGGTAGAATACGCTAATCTTGGCGGAAAAGCTGAAGTTGGAATACCAGGTACAGGTATTACTTTAACTGAAAAGATGAATCTTAACAGAATTGTTATTCCTGTATCTGCAAGATATTATGCAACGCCGGAACTAGGAATTTATGCAGGTCCTTATGTAAGTTTTAAAACGAATAATAAAGCAAAATTTGAAGTAAGTGGTCCTAATGCTGGTATGGTAGATCCTTCCGGGCTTAAAGAAGGAGAACGTTATTTGGAAAAAGAGCTGAATGATGGTTTGAAATCTACCGATTTTGGTTTATTCCTGGGAGCAGATTATAATGTATACAAAGGATTATTTGTAGATGCACGCTACAGTTTTGGTCTTACCAATATGATCAAGAATCCTGTGGATGGAGAAACATTAAAAATGAATTTCTTCCAGTTAGGAATAGGATACAAGTTTAAATAGACGGATATCCATATAAAAAAACAAAACTCTCAGAAATTCTGAGAGTTTTTTTATGAATAATTTGGACTTTCTTATTTTCCGAACATTCCACCCATTCCAGGCATATTCGGCATTTTGCTCATCATCTGCATCATTTGTTTTCCCTGAGGTCCCTGCATCATCTTCATCATTTTACCCATCTGATCGAATTGCTTCATCAATTGATTCACGTCTTCGATTTTTCTTCCGGCACCTTTAGCAATTCTGTTTTTTCTTTGCGTATTGATAATAGAAGGTTTTCTTCTTTCTTCAGGAGTCATAGAGTAGATAATCGCTTCAATATGCTTGAATGCATCATCACTGATTTCTACATCTTTGATTGCTTTTCCAACTCCAGGAATCATTCCCATCAGATCCTTCATATTACCCATCTTCTTGATCTGGTTGATCTGCTTAAGGAAATCATCAAATCCGAATTCGTTTTTAGCAATTTTTTTGTGAAGCTTTTTAGCTTCTTCTTCATCAAACTGCTCCTGAGCTTTTTCTACAAGGGAAACAACGTCTCCCATTCCCAGGATTCTGTCTGCCATCCTTTCCGGGTAGAAAAGATCCAAAGCTTCCATTTTTTCCCCTGTGGAGATAAATTTGATTGGTTTTTCAACAACAGAACGGATTGTTAAAGCAGCACCCCCTCTTGTATCACCATCTAATTTTGTTAGAACAACTCCGTCAAAGTTCAAAGCATCGTTAAATGCTTTTGCTGTATTCACTGCATCCTGACCTGTCATAGAGTCCACTACGAAAAGAGTTTCCTGTGGTTTGATGAAATAATGTACGGATTTGATCTCGTTCATCATCTGCTCATCAATCGCCAAACGGCCCGCAGTATCCACAATCACAACATCGTGACCGTTTGATTTTGCAAAATTGATCGCATTTTCAGCAATCGTAGACGGGTTGGTAGAACCTTCTTCAGTATAAACGGGAACTTTAATCTGTCCTCCCAATACTTTCAGCTGGTCAATTGCTGCAGGACGGTATACGTCACATGCAACCAGTAAAGGTTTTTTATTTCTTTTTGTCTGTAAATAATTAGCAAGCTTTCCTGAGAAAGTTGTCTTACCGGATCCCTGAAGACCTGCAATAAGGATTACAGTTGGTTTTCCTGAAAGATTGATTCCCTCCTGAGAACCTCCCATAAGGTCTACCAGTTCATCATGAACAATTTTCGTCATCAGCTGTCCCGGTGTAAGGGAAGTAAGAACGTTTTGTCCCAATGCTTTATCCTGAACTCTTTTGGTAAGGTCTTTTGCAACTTTATAGTTAACGTCGGCATCCACCAATGCTCTACGGATCTCCTTTACGGTTTCCGCCACGTTGATTTCAGTAATTTTTCCTCTACCGGAAATATTATGCAATGCCTTGTCTAATTTATCCTGTAAACTATTAAACATATTTATTGTAAATTATAGGTTTGCAAAAATAAGGAATTTTTAGCATATCCAAAGTGTTTGAACACGTAATATTATATATATACGTAATATTATTATGCGGAGAAAAATGATAAATATCAAATCATACGATAATACGATAGAAAAAGTCTATTTTTGCGATCAATTAAAATATAGAATGAAAATTAATCCCAATATTCTTGTTGTCGTTTTATTCTTTCTGACTTTCCTGGTGCATTTTTCTCTTTGGAAATTTGTTTTTCACCTGGATGAGATAGTGATCATTAAATTTTACCTTTTTCTAAGTGTCATGTTTATGATGATGATCACTCTTATTATTTTAATCAATAGGGTAGCGCCGGAATTTTTAGGACTGTCTGTTATTGGTTTGATCCTTTTAAAATTCGGTTTGATGTACTTAATCAGAAAAAAACTGAACTTTGAAGTGATTCCCGGCTATAAATTTCACTTTATCATGCCTTATTTTGTCCTGACAGCACTGCTTACATACTATGCAATCAAGCTGATTAATCATGATAAAAAACAGTAAAATTATTTATTGAAACTAGAAAAAATATCATATTTTTGCACAACGAAAAAAACCTATCAATGTTTAAGAAATTCGCAGTTTTATTCTACAGTATTTTTGTATTAAACTTAGTGTCTGCACAGCACGGTGAAGCTACTGCTGGGGCAGTTCCTGCTCAAGAGCTTTCAGAGAAAGACAAAATAAGCAAAGAAAACAAGGAGTTCATCGATCATCACTTATTAGATGCACATGATTTCACATTGATGGTTGATAAAGAAGGTCACCATATCGGTTTTCCTCTTCCTGTAATTTTCTATGATAATGGTTTCCATTCTTTCATGAGCAACAAAGAAGGGTTCATGCATGGAGAGCCTACTGAAGTAGATGGTTCTTATTATGTATTACACCATGAGAAAATTTATAAGACGGACGCAAAAGGAACTTTAACACTTGGTGAAGATGGTCATCCAACTAATGGAAAGCCTTTGGATCTTTCTATTACGAAAAGTGTACTGATTATATTACTAGTGTCGATCTTTATGTTTGTATTGTTTGTTGGAATGGCTAAGTCTTATAAAAAATCAGCTATCCCTACAGGTGCAGCAAGATTTTTAGAACCACTAATCATCTTTGTAAGAGACGAAGTTGCTATTCCTAATATCGGGCACAAGTATAAGAGATTTATGGGGTATTTATTAACTGTATTCTTCTTTATCCTTTTCCTTAACGTTCTTGGATTAATGCCTTTCGGAATTAATGTTACGGGTAATATTACAATGACATTCTTCCTTGCAATCCTTACTTATCTGATTACAACATTTTCAGCAAATAAAGATTACTGGAAACACATTTTCTGGATGCCAGGAGTTCCTGTTCCAATGAAACTGATTATGCTTCCTATCGAATTATTAGGAACAATCACTAAACCGTTTGCTTTGATGATCCGACTTTTTGCAAACATGACAGCAGGTCACATCGTAGTAATGAGTTTGATCGGATTGATCTATGTATTCAAAAACTTTATTGCAGGTGTTGCATTCCCGTTTCTTACATTGGTAATTTATTTACTGGAGGTATTGGTAGCGTTCTTACAGGCTTATATATTTACAATGTTATCAGCTCTGTTTATCGGAATGGCAGTAGAAGAGCACGAGCACGAACATCATGCTGCTCACTAATTGAAATTTAATTAAAGTAAAACAAATTTTTTAAAATTATATATTATGGAAATCCCTAAAATTGTAGGTGCTGGTATCGTAGTACTAGGTGTAGGTATCGGTCTTGGTAAAATCGGAGCTGCTGCTCTTGAAGCTATCGCTAGACAACCTGAGCAATCTGGAAAAATCCAAACAGCTATGCTTATCGCAGCTGCACTTGTAGAAGGTGTTGCGTTTGCTGCTCTATTCGCAGTAAACTAATTAAAATCAAACCATTATCTGTAACGGTTGGTTGCAGGTAATGGTTCTTTAAAAAAGTAATAATTATTTATACATTTATATAATGGAATTAATTCATCAGTTTTCATCAGGATTATTTATTATCCAGTCTGTTATTTTTCTAGCATTATTATTTTTGTTAGGTAAATTCGCTTGGAAACCTATTTTAAAGTCTATCAATGACAGAGAAACTTCTATTGTTGACGCTCTTAATCAAGCTAAATTAGCAAGAAAAGAAATGGAAACTTTAAAAGAGGATAACGAAAGAATCATTCGTGAAGCTAAAATCGAAAGAGATGCTATCCTTAAAGAAGCTAGAGAAATTAAAGACAGAATCGTAGGAGAAGCTAAAGATGTTGCTAAAGCTGAAGGAGACAAAATGATCGAAGCTGCTAAACAGACTATCAACGCTGAGAAAAATGCTGCTATGGCAGACATCAAAACTCAAATCGGTACTTTATCTGTAAACATTGCTGAATCTATCTTGAAGCAAAAGCTAGACAACAGCGAAGCTCAAAACGAATTAGTTCAAAATTATTTAAACAAATCAAACCTTAACTAATAATGCTTACATCTAAAGTAGCTAAAAGATACGCACAAGGTTTACTTGACTTCACCAACGAAGCAGGGCAAACGGCTACTGTATTTTCAGAAATGAAAGATGTAGTAAAGGTAATGGCTGAATCTAAAGATTTAAACAAGTTTTTCCTTACTCCTTACATCGATTCTAAAAAGAAAATAGAAGTAGCAAACGAAATATTCAAAGGTTTATCTGTTTCTTCTCAAAATCTGATCAGATTGGTGATTAAACACGGACGTGAAAACCAATTGAAAAATATCGCTCAGGAATTCATCAATAAAGTTGAAGACCTTAGTGGTGTACAGAGAGTAACGCTTACTACAGCAACTCCGCTTTCAAAAGAAAACCTTGACCAGATTTTAAGATCTACAAATCTTGTAAATGCTGATTCAAACTTTGATCTGAAAGTAAATGTTAAGCCTGAAATTCTTGGAGGATATATTCTGAGAGTAGGTGACCAGCAGGTAGATGCGTCTGTAAAGACCAAGCTAAACCAAGTTAAAAAAGATTTCCAATTAAATTAAGAAAAACAACCATACAATGGCAGAAATAAATCCGGCAGAAGTATCTGCGATCTTAAAACAGCAATTGGCCAACTTCGATACTCAATCCAACGTTGAGGAAGTAGGTACAGTTTTAACCATCGGTGATGGTATTGCTCGTGTATACGGGTTAGAAAACGTACAATACGGAGAGTTGGTGAAATTTTCTAGTGATGTAGAAGGTATTGTACTTAACCTTGAAGAAGACAACGTGGGTGTTGCTCTACTTGGTGAAAGTAAATTAGTAAAAGAAGGTGATACAGTAAGAAGAACAAACAGAATCTCTTCTATCAAAGTAGGAGAAGGGATGTTAGGAAGAGTAGTAGATACTCTTGGTAACCCAATCGATGGTAAAGGTCCTATTACTGGGGATTTATACGAAATGCCATTGGAAAGAAAAGCTCCTGGAGTTATCTTCAGACAGCCGGTAACTGAGCCTTTACAGTCAGGTATCGTTGCGATCGACTCTATGATCCCTGTAGGAAGAGGACAGAGAGAGCTTATCATCGGTGACAGACAGACAGGTAAAACTACTGTTGCGATCGATACGATCATCAACCAAAAAGAATTCTTTGATGCTGGTAAACCAGTATATTGTATATATGTTGCTATCGGTCAGAAAGCTTCTACTGTAGCACAAATCGTTAAAACTCTTTCTGATAAAGGAGCTTTAGCATATACTGTAATCGTTGCGGCTAACGCATCAGATCCGGTTCCTATGCAGGTATATTCTGCGATGGCAGGTGCTGCTATCGGAGAATTCTTCAGAGATACAGGTAGACCAGCGCTTATCGTTTATGATGATTTATCTAAACAAGCTGTTGCTTACCGTGAGCTTTCTCTACTATTAAGAAGACCACCGGGCCGTGAAGCTTATCCTGGAGACGTTTTCTACCTTCACTCAAGACTATTGGAAAGAGCTGCAAAAGTAATCGCTGATGACGAAATTGCTAAGCAAATGAACGATTTGCCAGAGTCTCTTAAGCCAATCGTAAAAGGTGGTGGTTCATTAACAGCCCTTCCGATTATCGAAACTCAGGCTGGTGACGTTTCTGCATATATCCCTACAAACGTAATCTCTATTACAGACGGACAGATCTTCCTGGAGTCTGATCTATTCAACTCAGGGGTTCGTCCTGCAATTAACGTAGGTATCTCTGTATCAAGGGTAGGAGGTAATGCTCAGATCAAATCAATGAAAAAAGTATCTGGTACATTGAAACTTGACCAGGCTCAATACAAAGAATTGGAAGCGTTTGCTAAGTTCGGTTCTGACCTTGATGCTTCTACGCTGGCAGTAATCTCTAAAGGAGAAAGAAACGTGGAGCTTCTTAAGCAGCCGGTAAACTCTCCACTTCCTGTAGACAGTCAGGTTGCAATGATCTATGCTGGTACTGAGAACTTATTGAGAAACGTTCCATTGAACAAGATTAAAGAATTCCAACACGAATATATCGAGTTCCTTAGATCTAAGCACCCTGATACAATGGCTGCTATCAAGTCTGGAAAAATCGATAACGATATTACAGGTGTTCTTAAGCAGGCAGCTAACGATTTAGCTTCTAAATACAACTAAAAAATTCAATGTTTAAGGTTTAAAATATAGCGTTTTAAGCCTTAAACTTTAGACCTTAAACTTTGAACCCAAATTAATGGCAAACTTAAAAGAAATACGAGGCAGAATTACGTCAATTTCATCTACGATGCAGATTACACGTGCTATGAAGATGGTTTCCGCAGCGAAACTTAAAAAAGCACAGGACGCAATCGTAATGCTAAGACCTTATTCTGAAAAATTACAGGAGCTTATCCAGAATGTAAATTCTAGCTCTGATCCTGACCAGGTTTCTGTATATGCTCAGAAAAGAGAGGTTAAAAGAGTACTTTTCATCGCTGTTACTTCAAACAGAGGTCTTGCGGGAGCTTTTAACTCTTCTATCGTAAAGGAGCTTAACATTCAGTTCCAGAACAACGCTCAGTATGAGATTGAAGTTCTTCCGGTAGGTAAAAAAGTATATGATGCTGTAAGAAAAAACCGTTCGGTTTATGCTAATGGAAGTTCTGTTTATGATAATCTGAACTTTGATACAGTTGCTCATATTACTGAAGGAGTAATGACAAGCTTCAAAGAAGGAAAGTTTGATGAAGTTTATGTTATCTATAACAAATTCGTGAATGCAGCTACTCAGGAAGTAACTACAGAAAAACTTCTTCCGATCTCAATGCCTGAAAATACAGAGCCACAGGTTGAAACTGATTATATCTTTGAACCTAACAGAGCTGAAATCCTTGATAATTTGATTCCGAAATCTATCAAAACTCAGGTTTTCAAAGCAATCTTAGATTCAGTAGCATCTGAGCACGGAGCGAGAATGACAGCAATGCACAAAGCAACAGATAATGCTCAGGCTTTAAAGAATGATCTTGTGATCTTCTACAACAAAGCAAGACAGGCAGCAATTACCAACGAAATCCTGGAAATTGTTTCCGGAGCAGAAGCTTTGAAAAATTCGTAAAGAATTATTTTAACATACAATTAAAGCATCGATATTATCGGTGCTTTTTTATTTTCACAAGGCTGAAAATGTCATTTAATACCCAAAAAACTCTTTATTGACATTATAATGAGAATATACCTCAATTATTTTTTTTATTGAGAAAAAACAGCATCAGATCACTTCAGATTTTTCTTTCAAAAATTCCTTCATCGAAATAATCTATCCCGGATTCAGGTTATTTTTATTTTACATATCTTTGTACTTAATAAAATTTATACAACTTCTAAATGGACTCGGACATAGTCAGGCTTTTGCTGGCCTTATTTCTTGTTTTACTAAATGGCTTTTTCGTAGCCGCAGAATTTTCAATTGTTAAAGTTCGTTATTCGCAAATTCAGTTAAAAGCTGCAGAAGGAAATTCTATGGCTAAACAGGCAGAACATATCATCAAGCATCTTGATGAATATCTTTCCGCTACACAATTAGGAATTACATTGGCATCCCTTGCCCTGGGTTGGGTAGGAGAAAGTGCCCTGCATCATATTGTTGAAAATATTTTTCATTCCCTTAATATGGAAATGAGCCAGGCTTCCATTACTTCGGTATCACTGGTGATCAGTTTCGTATTAATTACCATCATGCACATTGTGTTTGGTGAGCTTATTCCAAAATCAATTGCGATCAGAAAATCTGAAGCCACTACCATGGCAACAGCTGTTCCACTGAGAATTTTCTATCTGATCTTTAAACCGTTTATCTGGTTGATGAACTCTATGTCGAATGGTTTCCTGAGATTAATCAAAATCCATCCGGCTTCCGAACAGGAGATCCACTCTACGGAAGAGCTCCAGCTTCTGGTAAAACAAAGTGCCGATAGCGGAGAGATTGAAGAGGAAAACTATGAGATCATCAAAAATGCATTTGATTTTACAGACCATTCTGCCAAGCAGATCATGGTGCCGAGACAGAATATTACTTCCATAGACTTTGAAGAAGATATCAATGAGATTATCAATAAGATTATGGACAGCGGATATTCCCGTATTCCTGTATATATTGACTCCATTGACAATGTGATCGGGATTTTCTATACCAAGGAAATTATAAGGGAATATGTGAAAAGAAAAGGAGATCTTGATCATGAAGACCTTAAAGATCTTATGAGAGATGCATTCTTTGTGGTAGAAAGCAAAAAAGTTTCAGATTTGTTGAAAACCTTTCAGCTTAAAAAACAGCATATTGCCATTGTTATTGATGAATTCGGAGGAACAGAGGGGATTATTACGCTGGAGGATATTCTTGAAGAGCTGGTAGGAGAAATTCAGGACGAAGAAGATGATGAGGAAAAAATCGTTGATAAAATTGCTGAGAATACCTATTGGGTACAGGCAACCCAGCCTTTGGACGAAATCAATGAGTTTTTACCTAAAAAACTACCGCTTTCTGAAGAAAGTGAATATAATTCATTAGCAGGATTTATTCTTTATGAACTGGAAGAGATTCCTGAAGAAAATCAGGAGTTTGACCTGGCCAACTATCATTTTAAAATTCTGAAGATGAATAATAAAAGTGTTGAGCTGGTAGAGTTGGTGTATGAAGAGCCCAGCACTATAGATAACTTAGCAGACAAAATCGGAGAAGTTTAAAACAAAACCGTAACAATGAATTTTTATAACAGTATAAAAGATTACGAAAACCCAAAACGTCAGTATGAAGAAGAAGTCCTTGTTCTGGATGATACGGATGACGTTTATAAACTGGTACTGCACAATGACGATATTCATACCTTTGATTATGTAATTGACTGCCTGATCGAAATATGCAAACATACCCTTGAGCAGGCTGAACAATGTACAATTCTAGTTCATTACAAGGGTAAATGTACCGTAAAAACAGGTTCAATGGATGTTTTGAAACCTATGCATGAAAAATTAATTTCGCGCGAATTAACAAGCGAAATCGTATAAGATAAAGTCCGGTAATAAAATTTACCGGACTTTTTTTATGAAATCCAGAGAGTAAATTTGAGTAATAACAATAAATCATAAAGACTGGCTGGTTTCCTGAAAATATTTTAATCTTTAAAAGCTTTAATCTTTTAATTTCTCAACACACTTACATTGTCACATTTTATCTAAAATAGTATATTTGTACCAACTATAAAGAAACAAAAAAACAATGCTTGTAATAGGAATTGCCGGTGGTACAGGATCCGGCAAAACTACAGTTGTTGACAAGATACTTCAGCAGCTTGATATTGAGGGAATGAATATCCTCTCTCAGGATAATTATTATCACGATAACCAGGGTCTTACATTGACGGAAAGAGAGGCTTTAAATTATGACCATCCAAAATCAATAGACTTTGACTTACTGATAAAACATGTAAAAGCTTTAAAAAATAATGAGCCGATTGAACAGCCGATTTACAGCTTTGTTACGCATTCCAGAACAGGAGATCATGTCACTGTAGAACCTAAAAATGTATTGGTAGTAGAAGGAATTCTTGTTCTTACCAACAAAGAATTACTGAAAGAATTTGATCTGAAGGTATTTGTTCATGCTGATTCTGATGAAAGATTAATCAGGAGAATCAGGAGAGATACCCAGGAAAGGGGAAGGGATCTGAGTGAGGTGCTGCACCGTTATCAGACCACCTTGAAACCAATGCACCAGGAATTCATTGAGCCTTCTAAAAATGAGGCCGATCTTATTATCCCGAATATGAAGCAGAATTCCGTGGCAATAGATTTTTTAACTACTGTTATTAAAAACTCGTTGAAAAAACATTAAAAAAATGGAAGAAAATAACCTTATCAAAGACATTCAGCCGAAATCTGAAACATTCAAACTTATCCAGAAATATGTTTTGAACAAGTATACCATTACGATCTGTCTGTTTTTGGTATGGATGATTTTTTTCGATAAAACCTCATTTCTTGTGATTAACGAACTGAATGGTGAGATTCATAAATATGAAGAGCAGCTGGACTATTATAAAAAAGAGTACGAGAAAAATGATGCTTTTTATAAAAAACTGATGAACAACAAATCAGAGAAAGAAAAATACGCAAGAGAAAATTATTTTATGAAAAAACCGAATGAAGAAATCTTCATTCTGGTGGTAGACAGTACAAAAGTCGCTAAGAAATAATAAAGTTGAATAGAGAAATTCACTTGCAAAGCAAAATTCACTATTGACAATTCACAAATAAAAAACTAATGTCAAATACAGATATACTTTCAAACTGGGAAAATTTAGTCAGAAAACAGCTTAAAACAGAGGATATTTATCCTGTTTTAGAGAAACAGAATCTGGAAGGAATAGAGGTGAAGCCTTTTTATACAGAAGTGCAGAAGCCTTTGGTAAACCTGCCACGAGTTGAAGAAAGTACCCATCTGGTAGCAAGATACCATGAAAGTCTGGAGGAGGAAGTATTTGCATTTATATTGGACCAGAATGTAGAAAACCTGGATCAGAAGACTCTTTTTGTGAATAATAAAGACCTTGCAGGGCATATCAGTCCTAAAGAAGAAGATCAGTATTTTTCGCTGATCGATGTTTTTAATGAAAAAGAAGGAAATATTGATGATCAGCTGGCAAAAGAATTACTGGCAAAAGGTTTTAAAAGAAGCATTTGTGTAGACATTTCACTCCACCAGAATGCAGGAGCAGCAATTTATCAGCAGCTTGGTATTGCTCTTGCCAAAACAAAAGAGCTGGTAGAAGCATACGGTGCTGAAATTTTAAATAAACTGATCTTCAGAATAGCAGTAGGAGGAAACTATTTCTTTGAAATGGCAAAGCTGAGAGCTTTTAAAATAGTTTTTAATCAGCTTTCCAAAGAATACGGCTTGGATGAAGTTCCTTACATCTTCGCAGAGACTTCATTGCGAAATAAAGCCGTTTCAGACAATGAAAACAATCTTATCCGATCTACACTGGAACTTGCCTCCGCAATGATCGGAGGAGCAGACGCTGTTTTCTCTAACAATTATCTGGTGGACAGAAGTACAGATAATTCAGAAGAAATTTCCTTCAAGCAACAGATTGTTCTGGCCTACGAAAGTATTATCAATGTATTTGAAGATGCTTCTAACGGAAGTTATTATGTTGAAGATATCACCCGTCAGTTTGCAGAAAAAGCCTGGGCTTTATTTGTTGAAATGGAAGAAGCAGGAGGATATCTTGAATTATTAAAACAGGGAGTTGTTCAGAAAAAGATTTATGATCATGCTGTGGAAGAGCAGAAATGGATTGAAGAGGGCAAAATAAAGCTAATAGGAGTGAATCTATACCCTAAATTAGACGTTAAAAAGTCTGCCACCGATCTTTACAACGAAAAAGAAATAAAGGCGGTACGCTGGGCTGAAATGTTTGAGTAATGAAAGAAAAATTGATCGATTTATTTGAATACACCTATCATTTCAATGCTGAAGTGATTAAAGTTATTGCTGAGAACAGAGAACTTGTAGATGATAAAACAATCAGTCTGATTAATCATACTCTTAACGCACAGCAGATCTGGAATGCCAGAATACAGGGAGAAACTACTTTTGAAGTCTGGCAGATCAATCCATTTGAGTCCCTGCAGGAGATTAATCATAACAATTTTCTTAAAAGTATTGATCTTATCAGTAATCTTGATTTAGATAAAAGGATAGAATACCAGAACTCAAGAGGAACAAAATTTGAAAACAGTATTTTTGAAATGCTTTTTCATGCAGTCAACCATTCCACCTATCACAGAGGACAAATCAATTCTTTGCTTAAGCAAAACGGGATAACTCCAGTAGCGGCTGATTATATTTTTTATAAGAGATAATTTGATTAATAATCATTTTCGAATAAGATTTTGTGTAGATTTATGAAACACAAAATGCAAATTATGAAAGAAAATGAAATAAGTTTTTATATCAGAAAATCTATATTTTCTGTTTATAATGAATTTGGACCAGGTTTATTGGAAAAGGTTTATGAGAAAGTTTTGGCACTTGAATTAAAAAATAACGGTTTAAGCGTTAAAACCCAAGTCCCAATACCCATTACATTTAAAGGAGTTTTTATTGATTCAAGCTTTATTGCAGATATAATTGTGGAGGATAAAGTTATTATCGAAATAAAATCAATTCCTGAAATAATTAATGTTCATCACAAGCAGCTCTTAACCTATTTAAAATTGACCAACCTGAAATTAGGAATACTGGTTAATTTCAATACTGATTATATTGATAAAAGTATTATTCGAAAAATAAACGGAAACATTTAATAAGCATAATAATCTGTGCAATTTGTGAAATCTGTGGGAAATAAATTACTAAACAAGGAAATCCAAAACTACATCAGTGCAAATCTGAATACGGATTTACATACACTATTGCTGAAAAAATCCCCGTTTCCGGAAGTGTCAATGCATGAAATTGTTCAGCAGATCAAAGGAAAACAGGTTGCCGAAAGAAAATTCCCTTTTCTGTTGAAAGAAGGCATCATTTTTCCACCACAGCTTAACCTTGAGCAGTCATCATCAGAAAAAACAGCCCTTTACAAATCGGATTCTTTAAAAGGAAATAAATTTATTGATCTGACAAGCGGTTTTGGCATTGATGCCTATTATCTGTCTCAAAACTTTGATGATGTTACTTTAATAGAGCAGAATACAGAACTTCTGGATATTGTTGAACATAACTGGAAGATTTTAGGCCGCCAGGCAAAATTTATCAACAGCAGACTTGAGGATTTCCTAAACGAAAATCAGGAACATTTTGATGTCATTTATCTTGATCCGGCAAGAAGAGATCAGAATAAAAACAAAGTTTTCCTTTTGGAAGATCTTTCCCCGGATATTCTTGAAATTCAGGAAAAACTGCAATCTTGTTCAAGTCTGGTGGTCATTAAACTTTCCCCGCTCATTGATCTTAAATACCTTATTTCAGTGCTGCCGGGTATTGTAAGAATTGATATTATTGCCCTGAAAAACGATGTGAAAGAAATAGTCGTGTTTCTATCCAACGAAAATACGGGAAAAGTTTTCTGCAATTGTGTAAACCTTGATAGCAATGAAGCTGCCTTTACTTACACATTTGGGGACGAAGAAACTGCACAAGCTGAATACTCTGAGCCTGAAAAATACATTTATATCCCAAATAATGCCGTTTTGAAGGCAGGTGTTTTTAATTTGATTTCGCAGAAATTCGGATTGAAAAAGCTTCACCCGAATAGCCATCTCTACACTTCCGGTGAAAAGATAGATAATTTTCCGGGGAGAATTTTTGAAATGGTAATGATTGATTCTAAAAGTATTAAGAAAAAAGGTCAGTTTAATATTATTTCAAAAAATTACCCTTTAAAACCCGAAGAAATCAAAAAGAAATATGGTTTAAAAGACGGAGGAGACCAGTATCTTATTTTTACACAATCCAAAAAAGGAAAAATTATATTAAAATCAGTATAAAAATGTTGCCGAAAAAAGCAGGATTTCTTACTTTTGGGCAATCAAAAATTTAAGCATGAGATCGCCTGCTGTTTGGAAGATTATACAGACTGAAAATAGTGCGGTTTCATATTACCTTTAAAAAATAATTTTACATATGAAAAAATTAGTGATATGTTTGGCGATTGCAACGGTGGCGGTAAGCTGTAAAAAAGTTCCGCAAGGAGGAAACAGAGGTGCTTTGAAACTTGAAGAAGGAGTAGAAAGATATTCTGATGATCCTCAGGGAGGAGCTCACGGGCATGAAGCTGCTGCTGCAGAGCACAAAGAAGAGACTCCTGCACAACCGGAAGCTGCTGCTCCGAAAACAGACAGTACTGCGGCTGCAAAACCTGCTGAAGCTGAAAAAGCTCCAAAAGCTGAACACTAATTACAAGTACAAAATATATAATTGCCCTGTTTCTGCAGGGCATTTTTTATTAAAAAGAGTGCTATAGGGCTCATTAGCATGACGTTGGGAAAATCCTGCCTTTTTGTTTGCCCCTGCCGGTCATTTTTTTTAATTTTAACAAAATAAATTTTTACAATGCAAGAGACATTAAATTACATTAACGAAAACAAACAGCGTTTCGTGGATGAATTATTTGAGTTATTGAGAATTCCTTCTATTTCTGCAGATCCCGCGTATAAAGATGACGTTTTGAAATGTGCAGACGTAGTGGCAGCACACCTTAAAAATGCAGGAGCTGATCATGTTGAAGTTTGCCAGACCAAAGGATATCCAATTGTTTTCGGAGAGAAAATTTTAGATAAAAATTTACCAACAGTACTGGTATACGGGCATTATGATGTTCAGCCGGCAGATCCGTTGGAATTATGGACCAAACCGCCTTTTGAGCCTTATATTGAGAAGACGGAATTACATCCTGAAGGAGCAATCTTTGCCAGAGGTGCCGCAGACGACAAAGGGCAGTTCTTCATGCACCTGAAAGCTTTTGAAGCCATGATGAAAACCAATGCTCTTCTTTGCAACGTTAAATTTATTCTGGAAGGAGAAGAAGAAGTAGGATCTGTAAGCTTAGGCGACTGGGTAAATGAAAATAAAGAGAAATTAGCCTGCGATTGTATCCTGATTTCCGATACACATATTTACAGCAACGAACAACCGACTGTTACAACAGGGTTAAGAGGATTAAGCTACGTAGAAGTAGAAGTGGAAGGTCCCAACAGAGACCTGCACTCAGGGCTTTATGGAGGAGCGGTTCCAAACCCTATTCACGTTCTTTCAAGAATGATTGCTGATCTGATTGATGAAAACGGTCATATCACCATTGACGGATTCTACGACAATGTAGAAACGGTTTCAGATGCAGAGAGAGCTGAAATGAACAAACTGAAAGATAATCCGGAAGAATTCAAAAAATCAATCGGATTAAGCAATATTGAAGGGGAAAAAGGCTATACAACCTTAGAAAGAACATCTATCCGTCCTACGTTAGACTGCAACGGAATCTGGGGCGGCTATACAGGAGAAGGTGCAAAAACAGTAATTCCTTCAAAAGCTTTTGCTAAAATTTCAATGCGTTTGGTTCCTTACCAGACTCCGCAGGAGATCACGGAAAAATTCACTAAATATTTTGAAAAAATCGCTCCGGATACAGTAAAAGTTAAAGTAACTCCTCACCACGGCGGAATGCCATATGTTTTACCAACGAATACCAAAGAGTTTGCTGCAGCAAAGCAGGCAATGGAATCGGCATTCGGAAAAGAGGTGCTTCCATACAGAGGAGGAGGAAGTATTCCGATTACAGCGATGTTCGAACAGGTTTTAGGCGCTAAATCTGTATTAATGGGATTCGGATTGGATTCTGACGCAATTCACTCTCCAAACGAGCATTACGGACTATTCAACTTCTATAAAGGAATTGAAAGTATCCCGTTATTTTTTGAGAATTATTCAAAATAATTGAACAAAAATAATATATGATAAGGTATTTCTGAGAAGAGATACCTTATTTTTTGTTTTATTTTCTATCATAAAATACATTTAGAAGCATATTTTTAAAGGGCTGAAAAATTAAATTCCTTGATAATAAAAGCGTTATTTTTTATTTGCAATAAGTTATTTCACCATTCATGGAAAGTTTATATTTTTAATACAAAACTTGAACTACTATGAAAAAATACTACTCAATTGCACTGTTGATATCATCAGTTTGCATTTTTGCACAGCAGTCCATATCCTTTGAGTCTACTGAAGGATTCAACGCTGGAGATATCAACGGACAGGCAGGATGGATCAGTACTCCCACCGGAGGAGTTCCCCAAAATGTAACCCATCAGACCATCAGCATGGATAAGGCAAGTGATGGAAACAGTTCCCTGAAAATTGTCAAAGAAAATACCTACGGAATCCAGAGTGCTCCCATTATCGGAGGGTTTTACAACTTGCCGACACCTCTTGCCTACAACAATTTTTCTATATCATTCGATATTAATATGTCACAACTTAATGGCTCTGATTTTGGTTTTCAGGGAGTAAATGATATGGATGATCAGTTTGTAATGAGATTGGATTTTGAAAAAAACGGATTGGTAAAGCTCCTGAATATGGTATCCGGTATACAGAACCTGATTACTGTTTCTTCAACCTGGCTGCCTAATAGCTGGTATCATTTAAAAGTAATAGGGACCGCCACAGATGTCAGATATTACCTTAATGATCTGTTGATTTATACCGGCCCGGCAGCAAGCTCTCTACCTATAAACCAGCTTCGTTTTGTACACAATAATGCATTGGGTTCTGCCTATATTGATAACATTAAAATCAATAATCAGGCAACTCTATCTACAAAAGATCCGGTTAAAAATGAGGTGAGATTATCGGTTTATCCAAACCCGGCTACTGAGTTTATAAAGATCACAACTTCTCAAAAAATAAGGCATATTGAAGTATATGACCTGTCAGGAAAAAAAATAGATGTACCGGTGAATGGAGAGCAGGTATATGTGAAAAATCTGCCTTCCGGAACTTATTTACTGAATGTGGAAACAGATGGAAGAAATTTTACAGAGAAGTTCATCAAAGAATAAATCCTGATAAATCTTAGTATCAGCAAAACGCCCCAATTGGAGCGTTTTTGTTATTTTAGAGAATTAAAAATTAACCATATGTCAGAAAATAAAACAGCTTATATAACAGGAGGAACCAAAGGAATAGGTTTCGGAATTGCGAAAATATTACTTGAAAACGGAATCTCTGTCGCATTTTCAGGAAGAAAAAGGGAAGATGTGATGAAGGCGGAAGAAGAGCTCAGACAGTATTCACAAAATGTATTGGGAATTGTTTCTGATGTAAGAAACCTGGAAAGTGAACAGGAAGCGGTAAAATATACGATTGAAAAATTCGGAAGGCTGGATTATGTGGTTGCGAATGCAGGATTGGGGATTTTTAAGCCCGTAGATGAGCTTACCGCCGAGGAATGGAACGATATGATAGAAACCAATCTCACGGGTGTATTTTATACCTTAAAAGCCTCTGTGGAAGAACTTAAAAAGACAGAAGGTTATTATATTACCATCTCCAGTCTCGCAGGTGCCAATTTTTTTGAAAACGGAACAGGATACAACGCATCGAAATTCGGGGTAGTAGGGTTTACGCAGGCTGCAATGATTGATTTAAGAAAATACAATATTAAATCTACAGTGATTATGCCGGGGTCTGTAGCAACTCACTTCAATGGAAACGTTCCTTCAGAAAAGGACAGTTGGAAGATTCAGCCTGAAGATATGGGGAA
Source organism: Chryseobacterium gleum (assembly GCF_900636535.1). NCBI lineage: Bacteria > Pseudomonadati > Bacteroidota > Flavobacteriia > Flavobacteriales > Weeksellaceae > Chryseobacterium > Chryseobacterium gleum. Next base: position 985,024 of record NZ_LR134289.1, on the reverse strand, counting down.
TCTCGTATTGGATATTCTGAAGATGAATCCAAGAGTTTTGCCAAGTAAAATAGAGTTTAGGGCAACAAAACCAGCGAAGTAACTACATCTAATGTATTGAATAATAATTTAATAAGTATTATGCATGCATAATATATTTTTTATTTATATTAGCAAAAATTAATTCAGACAAAATCTCTGCATAAACCATCATGATTTTATGCTTCAAAGAGAAAAATAAAAATAGTACACGTGAAACCCTAAGGTTACATATGACCAATAAAAAAATTAAGAACAACATATGAAAATATTAGTTTGCATTAGTAGTGTTCCGGATACTACTTCCAAAATTAACTTTACAGCAGATAAATCTGCTTTCGACAAAAACGGAATTCAGTGGGTAATCAATCCTCTAGACGAATTTGCGTTGACAAAAGCGGTTAAACTTCAGGAATCCCAGGGAGCAACAGTAACAGTAATCAACGTAGGAGATACTGCTACAGAACCTGTTATCAGAAAAGCTTTGGCAATTGGTGCTAACGATGCAGTAAGAGTAAATCTTGATCCGAAAGACAGCTATTCTACAGCAAAAGAAATTGCAGCTGTGGCGCAAAACGGAGGATATGATCTTATCCTTTGCGGAAAAGAATCTATCGATTATAACGGAGGTTCTGTTCCGGGAATGGTAGCTCAGTTATTGAATCAGCCTTTCGTAAACGCTTCTGTAGGATTAGACGTAAACGGAAGTGAAGCTACAGCAGTAAGAGAAATTGAAGGAGGAAAAGAAACTATTTCAGTAAAATTACCGGCAGTTATTGCAGGTCAGAAAGGATTGGTAGATGAGAAAGATCTTATCATCCCGAATATGAGAGGAATTATGTCTGCAAGAACAAAACCATTGCAGGTGGTAGAGCCTTCTTCTTCAGAAGTAAAAGTTCAGGGAGTATCTTATGACAGTGTTCCGCCAAGAGCAGCTGTGAAGATGGTTTCTCCTGACAATCTGGATGAATTGGTAAGATTACTTCACGAAGAAGCTAAAGTAATCTAATCTTTAAATTTTTCAATCTTTAAATTTTAAATGTAAAACAATGGCAGTATTCGTATACGCAGAAAATATAAACGGAGTTTACAAAAAAGCGGCTTTCGAAGCAGTTTCTTACGCTAAAGCTATCGCTGATAAGGCAGGAGATACCGTTACGGCAATCTCTGTAAACCCAACTGACTCTTCAGATTTATTATACAAATATGGAGCGTCAAACGTAATCAATATCAAGGACGAAGGTCTTAAGAACTTCTCAGCAAAAGCATTTGCACAGGCGGTAAGCGAAGTGGCAGACGGAAATATCATCGTTTTCCCTCACACTACTGATGCTTCTTCTGTTGCTCCTATGCTTGCTGTGATGAAAAACTATTCTTTAATCACTAACGCATTGGAAGCTCCTGAAAGCCTTTCTCCTTTCCAGGTAAAAAGAAGAGCATTCTCAGGAAAAGGTTTCATGCATGCTAAAGCTGAAGGAAACGGAGTAATCGTTACGGTTTCTCAAAATGCTTTCGGTGTTAAAGAAAATGCGGTATCAGGTTCAGAAGAAGTGAAAAACTTATCTGTAGCGAATGAAGATACCAAAGTGATCTCTCACGAGCAAAGCTCAGGAAAATTAGACCTTAAAGAAGCTGAAATCGTTGTTTCTGCAGGTAGAGGGATGAAGGGGCCTGAAAACTGGGGAATGATCGAAGATCTGGCAAACGTTTTAGGAGCTGCTACGGCATGTTCTAAGCCGGTTTCTGATATCGGATGGAGACCTCACACAGAGCACGTAGGGCAAACAGGTAAAGCGATTTCACCAAACCTTTACATCGCTGTAGGGATTTCCGGAGCCATCCAGCACCTTGCAGGGGTTAACTCTTCAAAAACAATCGTAGTAATCAACAGTGATCCTGAAGCACCATTCTTCAAGTCTGCTGATTATGGAGTTGTAGGAGATGCCTTCCAGATTATTCCTGCATTAACAGAGAAAATTAAAGCAATTAAAGGATAAGAAAGCGAATAGTGAATAGTCGCTTGCTTGTCAATTTTTAATTAAAATAATTCACTCGCAAAGCAAAATTCATTATTGACGTTTGACCATCATCAACAATACAATAAAAGCTCGGCTTTCCGGGCTTTTATTTTTGCGTAAAAAAGTGAAAACACAACAAAAAATTAATCTATATTTGTAGCTATGGATTATAAACAGCTAATTATTCGCGGAATATCGTACAGCCAGACTCAATCAGGTGCGTACGCATTGTTACTGGAGCATGAAGAAACACACATAAAATTACCTGTTGTTATAGGAAACTTCGAAGCCCAGTCTATCTCTCTAGGATTGGAAAAAGATATTCATCCGCCGCGTCCTCTTACCCATGACTTATTCACAAAATTTATAGTCTCTGCCAATTATGAGTTGGTTTCTGTCATTATCTATCAGATTGTAGACGGAGTATTCTTCTCCAATATCAACTTTAAAAATAAAGTGACGGATGAAGAACTGATCCTTGATGCCAGAACTTCTGATGCTGTTGCAATGGCCGTAAGATTTGATGCGCCGATATTTACAACCCAACAGGTTTTAAATGAAGCCGGAATTTTACTGGAACTTGAAGATGTATCAAAAGAAGACCAGTCCTTCTCAGAAACTGTACAGACAGAAGATAACTTAAAATCTCTTTCGATGGAGGAGCTTCAGAAACTATTGGATGAAGCCGTGAAAGAAGAAGACTATGATACTGCCCTTGAGATTCAGGAAGAAATCAAGAGGAGGAAAAAGAAAATTGATTAAAGAGATACTTTTTATATAAACTATGAATTTAAAATTACGACTGACTGTCCTGAATTTTCTTCAGTTTGCAGTTTGGGGAGCTTACTTAACTTCTATGGGAAATTATTTAGGTTCTATAGGATTAGGCTCCAAAATAGGACTTTTCTATGCAATGCAAGGAATTGTTTCTATTTTTATGCCTGCAATTATGGGAATTATTGCAGATCGTTGGATCCAGGCGCAAAGACTTCTTGGGATCTGTCATTTACTTGCTGCGGGATTTTTAATTGCTGCAGGATATTATGGGATGTCAGCAGGAAACAATGTTGAGTTTCCCAAATTATTTACTTTGTATAGTTTGAGTGTGATGTTCTATATGCCTTCAATTGCATTGTCAAACTCTGTAGCCTATACAATTCTTGTTAATAATAATTTCGATACAATTAAAGCTTTCCCACCAATTCGTACTTTTGGAACGATTGGGTTTATCTGTGCAATGTTATTTGTAGATTTTACAAGTTATCAGAATAATTATTCACAGTTTTTTGTTTCTGGTATTTTAGGAATTATTTTATTCCTGTATTCATTTACGTTGCCTGCATGTCCTGTTAATAAAAGCAATGAAAAAAGAAGCTTATATGATGCTTTAGGATTAAAAGCTTTTAGTTTGTTTAAAGATAAAAAAATGGCAACATTCTTTATCTTTTCAATGTTATTAGGAGTTTCCCTTCAGATTACTAATGGTTATGCAAATCCGTTTATAACAAGTTTTAAAGATATTCCTTCTTTTAAAGAAACATGGGGAGCTAATCATGCTAATGCATTGATTTCCTTGTCCCAGGTTTCTGAAACAGCATGTATTTTGTTAATTCCATTCTTCTTAAAAAGATTCGGAATTAAAAAAGTAATGCTAATGGCCATGTTCGCGTGGGTTTTAAGATTCGGATTATTTGGATTTGGAAATCCTGGTGGTGGTGTATGGATGTTTATTCTGTCCATGATCGTCTATGGTATTGCATTCGATTTCTTCAATGTATCAGGTTCCCTCTTTGTGGATAAAGAAACAGATAAGAGTATACGATCAAGTGCACAAGGAGTCTTTATGATGATGACAAACGGTTTCGGTGCAACAATTGGAATGCTTCTAGCGCAGGAGATTGTAAATCATTATGTATTTTCTCAAACCGATCCTTTGCTGCAACTAAAAGGATGGGAAATGTCCTGGTATATTTTTGCAGGATATGCTTTAGTCGTTGCAGTATTATTTGCTTTTATTTTCAAACACAAGCACAATCCGGAAGATGTTTCATCCGTAAAACATTAATTGAAACTCACATTTTATTAAGATATTAAATTGCATTTTGAAAAAAATGCAATTTTTTTATTTAAAGATGGTTATGCGAATTAAATCTGTTTTTCATAAGGACTTTACTTCTGCTTTCACTAATAATGCTTACTGAACAAAAAATATGGTCTTCAGATAGGAATAGAAATAGCAAATGTTAATTTTAAATTTAATAATAAATCCATTTTTTCTTTACATAATAATTAAAAATATCAAACATTTTTTATGTCTAACAAGTGTTCGGTGCCAAACTTCTATTTTTAAGACACACTATTTAAAAGTGTGTTTTTTTTTTGTATTTTGGCACTTTAGTAAATATGAAAAATATTCAGTTATTAGGTTTAATTTTAGTCATCGTAGGCAGCTTTTTACCCTTGGTACATGTACCTGTCATCGGAAACTGGAACTATTGGAAGCTTGATCATTATCTGGCTATTATCTGCTGGATTTTTTCTGCTTGTGCAGTTTTTGGAATTGTAAATAACAGTGCCGGAGTTGTTAGATTTTTTGGTATTCTGCTTATTCTTTTATTCGGATTTACATTAGTTGCTGTGAAAATGCAGTCGCTTCAATATTTCAGCTTTTTACCATTCAAATCATGGCAGGAAACCTTTGCGGGAATTGTTAAGTTAAAATGGGGATGGGCTGTAGAATTTTCAGGTGCTTTGATGATGATTTTTGCAGGAAGAAATAAAAAAGTAAACAATAGAACACAAATATAAAAATGAATTTCTTAAAAATATTTTCAGCAGGAATTTTGCTGACAGCAGCTATTCAGATAGAGGCCCAGGCAACAGGACAGAAAAAGCCGGATAATCCGCCTAAGTGTGCTAATATTAAGGAAGGGAAGTTCGTAAGACCCAATTATCCGGAAGGGATATGGCATATGACCATTAAGGATAATATTCAGACTGAATATTTTAATAATGGAAAAGATTATATCAAATCGACACTGGTTTTTGTGGATGACTGCAATTACAAGGCAATCGTGATGGAAAAATCAGATAAAAATGATCCCGCACAGATAGGAGATGTTTTCAATAATAAAATTGTAGCCACTCAGGACAACCTTCTGAAAGTGAATACTAAAATTGAAGGAACTCAATTTGATGTGGTGTACGTAAAAGTAAAATAAATTCAAACTATAAAAGGGATTAAGTTCCCATAGCTAAAATAAAAATTATATACATGAAAGAAGTATTCATTGTTTCCGCAGTAAGAACACCTATGGGGAGTTTTATGGGAAGCTTATCAACAGTTCCGGCTACAAAACTGGGAGCAACTGCCGTAAAAGGAGCATTAGATAAAATCGGTTTAGATCCTAATAATGTTCAGGAAATCTATATGGGGAATGTTCTTCAGGCAGGAGAAGGCCAGGCGCCGGCTCGTCAGGTTGCTTTAGGAGCAGGTCTTTCAATCAATACACCATCTACTACCGTAAATAAAGTTTGTGCTTCAGGAATGAAGGCTGTAACAATGGCTGCTCAGGCCATCAAAGCTGGTGATGCAGATGTAATTGTTGCAGGAGGTATGGAGAATATGTCTTTGGTTCCTCACTATTATAATGCAAGAGTGGCCACAAAATTAGGCGATATCAAAATGCTTGACGGAATGGTACTTGACGGTCTTACAGACGTATACAACAAAGTACATATGGGTGTATGTGCAGAAAAATGTGCTGCAGACTATAACATTACAAGAGAAGATCAGGATAACTTCGCTATAGAATCTTACAAAAGATCTGCAAAAGCATGGAGCGAAGGAAAATTCAATGAAGAAATTGTACCGGTTTCTATTCCTCAGAGAAAAGGAGAACCAGTAATCTTTGCTGAAGATGAAGAATACAAAGCAGTAAACTTCGACAGAATTTCAACACTTCCTACCGTATTCAAAAAAGAAGAAGGTACAGTAACCGCAGCAAATGCATCTACTTTGAATGACGGAGCTTCTGCATTAATCCTTGTTTCCAAAGAAAAAATGGAAGAACTTGGACTGAAGCCTCTTGCAAAAATCGTTTCTTATGCTGATGCAGCTCAGGAACCTGAAAACTTTACAACTGCTCCGGCAAAAGCGTTACCAATCGCTCTTAAAAAAGCAGGATTGGAAATTTCAGATATCGATTTCTTTGAATTCAACGAAGCGTTCTCCGTAGTAGGATTGGCAAACAATAAAATCTTAGGATTGGATGCTGCCAAAGTAAACGTAAACGGAGGTGCTGTAGCATTAGGACATCCACTGGGAAGTTCAGGCTCAAGAATCATTGTAACTTTAATTAACGTATTGAAGCAAAATAATGCAAAATACGGTGCCGCAGCAATCTGCAACGGTGGTGGAGGTGCTTCTGCTATCGTGATTGAAAATATCTAATATTCTGTTTCAGAATATATTGCCATTAAGGAATCGATAATTTTTTTAAAAACTTATCCATTTCTTAATGGTTTTTTTATTTTTGTGCTACTAATATTTATTTGAAATGTCTGAAACTGAGAATCGACAGCCTAAAAACATAAAAAATAATCCAAAGATTATGAAGGCCTGGGCTGTATATGACTGGGCAAACTCCGTGTATTCCCTGGTTATTACCTCTACCATTTTTCCCATTTATTATTCTATCCTTACCACTGCTTATGAGAAGAAAGAATATGTAGCAGAAACAAAATCCTGGATTGATGTTCCGGTAAGGCATACGATTAAAATTTTTGGAGAAGGATATCAGCCGGATGCTGTATACGGGTATTCACTTACCATATCGTTTTTTATTGTGGTTTTGTTGTCACCGTTTTTATCTTCTTTGGCAGATACCATCGGAAACAAAAAATCTTTTTTGCAGTTCTTCTGCTACCTGGGAGCAACTTCATGTATGGGATTGGCTATGTTTACAGGAATGCATAATGTCTTTCTGGGGCTTCTGTTCAGCATTACGGCCAGTGTCGGGTTCTGGGGAAGTCTGGTGTTTTATAACTCGTTCCTTCCGGATATTGCCACTCCGGACAGGCAGGATGCACTTTCTGCAAGAGGATATGTTTACGGATATATCGGCTCCGTAGTGTTAGTGGTGATCTGTTTGGTACTGATTCAGGTTTTTGCCAAAGGAGCTGCTCAGCAATTACTGTTTACAAGAATCAGCTTCCTGCTTACAGGAGCATGGTGGTTCGGGTTCTCTCAATATACTTTCAAACACCTTCCTCAGTTTGGGGATGTAAAAGATAAGCTTCCTAAAGATCTTGTATTATTGAACTATAAAAATATCTTTAAAAAGCATGAAGAGCAGGGTGGCTTTTTCGAAGTACTGAAAGATAATCTTAGCTTTTATAAAGACATTGCAAAAGAAAGTTTCCATGAACTGTTCAAAGTAGGTGGAGAGCTTTTCAAAGACAGAAATCTGAAATTCTTCCTGTCAAGTTTCTTCTTTTACAGTGTAGGAATGCAGACTATTTTCCTGATGGCAACCTTATTTGGGAAAAGTGAAATCAACCTGGCTCAGGATAAATTGATCGGAACACTTCTGGTCATCCAGATTGAAGCAATTATCGGAGCTGTTATTTTCTCAAGATTATCTAAGAGAATCGGTAATAAAAATGTTATTTCAATTGCTATCATACTTTGGATTATAGCATGTATATGGGCTTATTTCCTTAACAAAGAAAATCCTACGGTTGAGTACCAGTTTTATGGCGTAGCTGCAGTGGTAGGCCTTGTAATGGGTGGACTTCAGGCGATGTCAAGATCTACATACTCAAAGCTGCTTCCTGAAGACTCCATGGAAAATACAACCTTCTTCAGCTTCTATGACGTGTTGGAGAAAATTGCAATCATTATTGGAACATTTATCTTTGCAACACTGATTGAGCATTTTAATAATATGCGTATTGCAGCTTTATCAATGACTGTATTTTTTGGTGCAGGATTAATTTTAATACGATTCCTAAAGGTTAAAATGAGAAAAGACAGGGAAACATTATAAAATTGAAAGACGTTATTTTTAACGTCTTTTTTATTGTATTTTATTTTTAAAATTATGTTTATTTATTATATTTATTTCGTAATTTTATTAAAAGAACTGGCGAAAGTAAAATAGAAAACAATTCGGCCTGAGTTTTGCTTATATTCAGCGGAATAATTTTAACTTTGCAAAAAGATTTATTGTCAAAATGACCAACCCTTTATTTTATGCAAAAATAATCCTGTTTGGAGAATATGGAATGATTGAAGATTCCCAGGGGCTTGTAGTACCTTACAGCTTCTATAAAGGGACTCTGAAATATTCTGATTTAAGTTCTGAATTTGAGCTTAATTCCAACAGGCATCTGCAGAAATATTCTGATTTTCTTACAAAACTTGATCTTTCCGACGATTTTAAACTGGATATTGAGAGTTTCAAAAAAGATATTTCAAACGGACTTTTCTTTGATTCCAATATTCCGCAAGGATATGGAGTGGGAAGTTCCGGAGCGCTGGTAGCTGCTATTTTTGAAAAATATTCAATCAGTAAACTTAATCCTGAGAACATTTCCAAAGATAATCTTAAAAAATTAAAAGCTGTTTTTGGTGAAATGGAAAGCTATTTCCATGGAAAAAGTTCAGGAATGGATCCACTGATCTGTTATATGAATCTGCCGATTCTTATCGAAAATAAAGAAAATTTAGACAGGGTAAATATTCCCGAGGGTGAAGAAGGAAAAGGAGCTATATTCCTGATTGATTCCGGTATGACAGGAGAAACAGGGCCTATGATTCAGATTTTCTTTGAAAAAATGAAAACAGAAGGTTTCCGTAAAACCCTGAAAGAAGAATTCATCCGTTACAACAACGCATGTATCGAATCTTTCCTTAAAAAAGATATGAACCCATTCTTCAGAAATCTTAAAAAGCTTTCTCACTGGGCTTATGAACATTTCCGTCCTATGATTCCTGAAAGTATATTTAACATCTGGAAAAAAGGACTGGATTCTAACGCTTATTATCTGAAACTCTGCGGAAGCGGTGGAGGCGGCTATATCTTAGGATTTACCAAAGACTATGCAAAAGCAGAAAAAATGCTTGAAGGCTTCCAGAAAGAAGTGATCTACAGATTTTAAACAGCCTGGAATGAATTCTGAAAAAGAACCTTTCCAATCTAAAGACTATTTCTCAAAATCTCTATTTTACAGATTTTCACAGTTCGTGGGCTTTTTGCTCGGTGCACGTTTTTTTGTAGCCGCCCTGCTGACATTTGCGCTCTATGTTTCCACTTTTTTCCTGTTCAATCAGGATGAATCTTTCAGAAATTTCGTATTTGATTTCAAAGTGCACGGTATTATTTTTTGTACCGTTCTTACCATTTTGGCTGGTGGTATTATCAACCAGTTCTATGACCTGGAGAAGGACCATTTAGTAAAACCCTTCAGAACCAGGCTTCAGAGTTTTATCAAACAAAAATATTTTCTGTATGCCTACCTGGCGCTGAGCGCTGTTTCTTTGGGGATTGCCTGGATGATTTCCCATAATGTTTTTGTTTTTTTTGTAATCTACCAGTTTTTTATGTGGTTTTACAGCCATAAACTGAGCAGGATATTGATACTGAATAACCTTACTTTTGTCAGTCTCACGCTGTATCCGTTCTTTGGAATGATGGTATATTACGAAACCTTTTCCAGAAAGGTATTCCTGATGGCTGTTTTTCTTTTCCTTATTCTGTTATGTATTGATATTGTAAAAGATACCCTTACCCGAAGTGTAGATAAAGCATTCGGATATACTACCATCCCTAATTATTTTAAAACCAGAAATACCAAAATCATTCTGACCTCATTATTGATAATTACCATGGTAGTTTCTATGAAGATTATTACAAAAACCGGTATTACAGGATTCATGGCCTATTATTTTGCCGGTGGCCTTTTTGTCATGATCGTATGTATTTATCTCCTTATAAATGCTTCCCGGAGAAGTAACTTCTTTACATTGAATATATTACGGTTCTGGGTTTTTGTAGGAATTATAGCAATGCTCTTAAACGGAATAGAGCATAAATTATAAAAAAATTCTTTTAAATAAACTGAGGTTATTATTACCTTTGCATAACTAAATTTAATAAATAGGAATGCCCATTTTTAATGATACTAAAATTGCATTTGCAGACAAGTCTGATGCACAATTGAGAAAGGCTTACTGGATGTTTAAAATGATTGAACAGCCCGCTCTTACAAGCCTTGGAACATCTGTTCTGAATTTCACAGTACATAACAATTTTCCTTTCGTTACAGGAATTGTAAAGAACACCTTATTTGAGCAGTTCTGCGGTGGTGAAACCCGTGAAGAAAGTATGAAAGTTGTGAAGCAGCTTTTCAAAAGAGGAGTTGGAAGTATTTTCGATTACTCTATTGAAGGAAAAGAAGATGAGGAAACTTTTGATGCAGTGTGCAAAGAAATTAAGGACATTGTAAGATTCTCAGTAGGAAATCCGGCGATTCCTTTTATTGTATTTAAGCCTACCGCTTTCGGAAGAATTGATCTTTATGAAGCTGTTGGAAAAGGGGCAGAGCTTACAACAAGCCAGAAAGAAGAATGGGAAAGAGTGGTGAGAAGATTTGATGAAGTATGTAGTCTTTGCCATGAGAATGATAAAAAAGTAATGGTAGATGCTGAAGAAACCTGGATGCAGGACGCAGCAGACCACCTTTGTGAAGAGATGATGGAGAAATACAATCAGCAGCAGCCTATTGTTTGGAATACCATCCAGATGTACAGAACCGGAAGGCTGGAATATATGGAAGCTCATCTTCAGAGAGCGAGAGAGAAAAATTACTTCATCGGTTATAAAATCGTTCGTGGTGCTTATATGGAAAAAGAAAGAGCCAGAGCAGCAGAAAAAGGATATGCAGATCCAATACAGCCGACAAAAGAAGCTTCAGATAAAAACTATAATGCAGGAATCGACTTTGTAATGGAGCATCTGGATAAGGTTTCAGCGTTTTTCGGAACCCATAATGAGATCTCTTCGGAACTGATTATGGACAAAATGAAGGCAAAATCTCTGGAAAGCGGTAATCCGCATATCTATTTTGGGCAGCTTTACGGGATGAGTGATAATATCACCTTCTATTTGTCAGATAAAGGCTATAATGTGGCTAAATATCTTCCGTACGGACCTGTAAAGGATGTTGTGCCTTATCTGACGAGAAGAGCCCAGGAAAATACCTCTGTGGCCGGACAAACCGGAAGAGAGCTTGGACTGATCAAAAAAGAACTGGAAAGAAGAAAGAAACAAGCATAGTATTGTTCTCAATAAATCAATCAGACCCGCATTTTTGCGGGTCTTTTTTATTGGTTCTATATATCCTAATTGCTGAACCAAAAATGGAATTTTATTTGAATTTAAAAATAACTAATCTATTTACTGTTTAAATCGATTATATATAAAATAATTTTATTTTTATTGCTGATTTGATTTTAAATATTTATATTTGATAAAGACATAAAAACTAGCACATGGAATGTTTTCACTGACTGTGATAAGTCTTATGGACATTTCGCCCATTTGATAGCCACAGTAACTATCCACCTAAAAAACCGGCATTATAAAATTATAAACAGGAGCAGATGATTATTAGATAAATTCGATCAACTGATACCCTGTCAAAAATTTTTAAAAATAAAATAAAGCAATAGCTTTAGTTTTCTTCTTCAAATATTTTTTAACCTGATCATTTCTCTGATCAGGTTTTTTTAAGGCTCAAAACTTTCGAATTTTCCATTTTCGTAAAACAAAACAATACGTTTTATTTTACTTTGTTGATTACCAAACAGTTGTCCTAAAATCTGATCACCAGAATTTTCTAATCGCTGAGAATCCGATATTTTTTCCTGAGCCTTATCCTTGGCCGTTATAACCGATTCTCCAGCACTTGATTTTGGAGCTTCAGCTTCCGTTTCTTCACTTCCGAATTCATCATCATCATTCATCATAGTAAAAAGATCGGGTAGTGGAGTTGTTTTTATTTTCTCCTCTTCGGTATGTTCTTCTTTAATTTCTGTTTCTGGCAATTGCGATTTCAGCATTTCCCCCTCGCCAGTAACCAGCCAATCCCATAGAAGTTCCGGGAAACGGGATTTTATTTTTATGATAAATTCAAGAGACGGTTTGTTTCTTCCTGATGTGATATGTGAAATGGACGAACGCTGTACATCAATCTCATCAGCAAACTCGGAAGGAGTAAGATTGGAATACTCTATAATTTTTGAAATTCTTTCATTTAAACTCATAAAAATAAGCCTTTAATTATTTTACAAATGTAACATTTATAATTTACAAATGCAAAATACAAATGTAAATAAACACGAAATTTAATTATATACATTTGTAAATAGTAGTCAATATACTTTAAAACAATGATTTGTAGATAAATTACAATTGTATTTAATTCTAAAATCATTTCTGATGAGGCTTATTGATTAAACCTTACATTTATTGAAAAACAAGTTTAATATTGTAAATCCACTTCATTTTGCTCTGTATTTTTACTGTTAAAGCTCCTAAAATCTACTGTTTACATTGTTAATATCCTATATTTCCATTTCTTTATTCCAATTAGCTTAATTCCTTGTTATATGCCATTAAAAGCCATATTAAGACCATATACAAAAGTAAAATATACAGATTTTATACTAAATATACATCAAATTGGGAGAAATAATCTTAACCTTAAACCACTTAATTTTCTAAACATTAAAATGCCTGCGAAAAACCTATAAAAAAATAAAAATATTTCACGGAAACTCTTATTTTTATTGTGTTTACATTTGTATATGAAAATAGATATCTAAGTTTTCCACAATTAAGATGTTTAAAAAAATAATGCTCAACTGGCCTTATACAGCATTATATTTACTTAAAGTATAGTTATAAATACAATTTAAATAAATTTTATAAATTACTGAATATAAATATTTTAACTATATATAATTAAATTATTCGCAATCCACATTTTTATCCACAGACAATTTGTCCATCAGTACTGTTTAACAATGTTACAAAAGTTAACTGGATTATTTAACTCAAAATTGATGTGGATTAAATCTTGTAAATCTATTTTAAACCACAGTGTCAAATGTAAATTCAATCATTTTACTGATTTTTACAAATGTTAATTTAAATTTTAGCCCAAAAATGGCTAAATTTGATTCTTGTAAATTATTTCGCAAAATGAATTTTGAACAGATCTATTCTCAGAACCCCGATTTCTCAAATCGCTATATTTCTCCTGAAAAATTATTTTCTTATCTACAGGCAAATCTCAGCGATTACATTCAGCAGATCGGAACATCCTATTTAGATAAGCCGATTTATCAGTTAAGCATCGGGACCGGAAACATTCAGGTGCTGGCCTGGTCACAAATGCACGGCAATGAATCCAATGCTACGCACGCTATGCTTGATCTTTTGGAAAGCCTTAATAAAGCTCCGGAAATGAAAGAGGATTTATTCAGTAAAATAAAACTTGATTTTATATTCATGCTGAATCCTGACGGATCTGAAAGATGGACAAGACTGAATGCCGCGGATATTGATCTGAACAGAGATTTTCATAACGAAGCAAGTAAAGAGATCAAATTCCTGAAAAAAGCAGCTGCTTCCAAAAAATATGATTATGCTTTAAACCTGCATGAGCAAAGAACCATTTTTACGACTGATGGTATTCACCCTGCTACACTTTCCTTTTTAGCTCCGTCCGAAAATGTAGAGCGTACCGTGACTGAAAACAGAAAAAAATGTATGGCAGTTATCGGAAGTGTATACAATCATTTGAAAGAAATGATTCCTAATCAGATCGGAAGATATTCTGATGAATTCTATCCGACTTCTACAGGAGACAATTTCATTAAAGCCGGAATGCCAACTATTTTATTTGAAGGCGGACACTTTGTGGATGACTATACCAGAAAAGGAACCAGAAAATATTATACAATTGCCCTTTATTATGCCCTGAAGGCAATCAGTGAACTCAACTCTGATATTACAGGCTGGGAAACCTACCTCGAAATTCCGGAGAACAGGGAAACCCACTATGATATTATTTACAGGAATGTAAAATTAAATACTGACCATGAATGTATTCTTGACATTGCAGTTCAATACAGGGAAATCAAAGAGGAAGGAAAAGATGATATTTCTTTTATCCCTTTTGTAATGGAAGCCGGGGATGTAAAACAAAAGAAAGGTTGGTTGGAAATAGATTGCACCGGCAAGAAATTTATTTCTGCAACTAAATATCCAAAACTGGATTCTGTAGTGGATTTTAAAATTGAAGACTAAAAGAATTTTAAATAACCTCATAAAAAATCTCCGGCAGCCCTGAAAGGCTGCCGGAGATTTTATTTTTATAACTAAATTCCAAACTTGAGATATTAAAATTTATATTCAATAGGAATGGGCTTTAGCCCATTTACATTAAATAAAGATTCATCCGACTTTAGCCAAAACTTAATTTCAGAATATAAAGTTTAGTTAACCACTTTAATTCCATTTGCTACAAATCTGATTTCTTCTTTAGGCTGAGTGATCGCATCAATTTCAGACTGAGGTTTTTTAGCATCTTCCGCATAATGTTTCTGCTCATTTACAGAAGTTACTTTTCTCTCAGCATTCCCTTCCAATACTACATTTTTCCCTTTTAAAGCGGTAGGAACGAAGAACGCATAATCTTTCATTTTCACAAAAAACTTAGAATTGTCTTCCGTCTGTATGGTAAGCCAGCAGCCTTTTTTGTCGCAGACATCGGTTACCTTGCCTTTAACAGCAACATTCTCCACTTTTTTATTGTCTTTTTTGAGCTTTTTGTTCAATTTATCTACTGTGATCGCTTTGGATTCAGCGGATGAACTTACCTGAGCTCCATAAGTATCACCTACCAAAGCTTTTCCTTCCGGAGGACCGGATTGGGCAAATGTTAATGAAGAAACTGTTAATGCTACACAAAATAATATTGTTTTGAATTTCATGTTAAAAATTTTTCCAAAAATACTAATTAAAATTGAATCATAACGAAATAAAAAATGGCAAAAAGCAGTTGTTTTTAAGGAATTTTCAACAAATTTGAAAATCAACGGCAGATTTGATTATATTTGAATCCTATACTTGACTATGCAGAAAAAACTGAAACTATGGGATGCCATCATGCTGGTGATGGGATCGATGATTGGAAGCGGGATCTTTATTGTAAGTGCTGATATGATGCGAAATCTGGGGACAGGATTTTGGGTGATTATCGTATGGGTGATTACAGGAATAATGACGGTAGCAGCAGCAATAAGCTACGGTGAACTGTCTGCCCTGTTTCCCAAGGCCGGAGGACAATACACTTATCTGAAAGAGATTTTCGGAAAAAAAATGGGATTTCTTTACGGATGGGGTCTGTTTACGGTAATACAAACCGGAACTATTGCAGCGGTGGCGATGGCTTTTGGAAAATTTACCGCTTATTTAGTTCCGTCATTGAATGATGCCGCACCAATATTTCAAAGTGGTGAATTTAAAATTACATGGATCCAGATTCTGGCGATTGGAGTGATTTTATTGCTTACCTATATTAATACCAGGGGAGTAGAAAGTGGTAAAATCCTTCAGAATATCTTTACAGGTTCCAAAATTATAGCATTATTAGGCTTAATTGCTGCTGGTTTTATTCTGGTAGATGTTTCTCATTTATCAGAAAACTTCAGCTGGGGAACGGATTCTTTTAATAATCTTAAAAAAGATCTGAGTGGTAATTTCCTGAAAGAAGGCTGGGAACCAATAGGAGGAATGACTCTTCTTGGGGGAATTGCTGCTGCCATGGTAGGTTCTGTTTTCAGTTCTGTTGCCTGGGAAAGTGTGACCTTTGTTTCCGGTGAAATTGAAAATCCTAAAAAAAATGTAGTAAAATCGATGATTTACGGTACTTCTGCTGTGATGATTCTTTATATTGCTGTAAACTATGTCTATCTGAATGCGCTTGACAGGGATAGCATTGCATTTGCAGCCAATGACAGGGTAGCGGTAGCAGCCTCTCAGAATATATTTGGAAGTGCAGGAACCATTATTATTGCCTTATTGGTAATGATTTCCACATTTGGATGCAATAACGGACTCATTCTGGCAGGAGCCAGAGTTTTCCAGACGATGGCAAAAGACGGTATGTTCTTTAAATCGGCAGTACAAAACAATAAAAATGAAGTTCCTGAAAATGCACTTTGGATGCAGGGAGTTTGGGCTTCTATTTTATGCCTGAGCGGGCAGTACGGAAATTTATTGGATATGATCTCTTTCGTGATTGTTCTGTTCTATATGATTACGGTTTTTGGAGTTATTTACTTAAGAATGAAACAACCGGAACTGGAAAGACCTTATAAGACGTGGCTTTATCCGGTAACGCCTGTTATTTACCTTTTGATAGGAACCTGTTTTTGTATCTTATTGCTGATTTACAAACAGCAATATACATGGCCTGGCTTTATACTGGTATTACTCGGGCTTCCGGTGTATTATTTTATCAACCGTAAAAAGGCAGATCAGTAAAAATAGAATACAGGAGAAAAGAAATATAGAATATTCAGGGCTTTCAATTCAGGTTTAAGGCCCTTATTTTTTCAATAATATTTTAAAGTATTGTAGCCGTTATTTGCCGAAAATGCGTATTTTGGTATTTCGTTTTTAAACAGGACCATGAAGTAAAAACAATAAGTTATGGATACACCAAATTACAGAATGCCTTTCGTACCGTCTACTTTAATGACCGAAGGCGGAAGTATCGATACCTGCGATATGGGGGAAAGTATTGCCCACAATATTATGCTGCTGATCACCACCAAAAAAGGGGAGAACAGATATGATGAAAACTATGGAAACGATGTCTGGAACCTTGAATTTGATAATGGAGTTACAAGCGCCATCTGGGAAAGCGTTTTTATCAAAAGCTTAAGAAGGCAGATTCAGGAATATGAACCAAGAATCGTGAACCCGCAGATTGATGCTCATATACAATTTGTAGAGCACAGCTACGATACTAAAGAACACACCGAAATTAAAAAGAAAGTAAGAATTGCCATCAATGCAAAAATGGAAGAAACAGGAGAACGTTTCAGTTTTTCAACGGAACTGTTTCTAAGTCCAATGTCTATTGATTAATATTTTTAACAGCGAAAGAAAATTATGAATTTAGATCAGAATATTTATTCCAAAGAATCTGTAAAAGCAAGAATGCTGCAGAATGCAACTAAAGTATGGGGATTGAGAAGCCCGCAGTCTTTAGATCCTTTTGTAAAACTGCTGATAGATGCATTCAGTACAGAAGTTTTCAAAGCGAATAATGAAATACAGACAGTAAATGCCCGTATATTGGAAAAGCTGGCAAAACTGCTTACACCTTCTATTTACACACATCCTATCCCGGCTCATTCCGTGGCTTTTACACAACCTTATGAGTCTTCTGAAATTTTACTGGAACATACAGAATTCTTCTTCCGTAAACAGATGACATCCACTGTAAAATCAGAGTCAGACAAGCAGCTGAACATTCCTTTTACTCCTGTAGGAAATGTGAGAATCAACAAAGTTCACACGTCCATTATGTTTGTTGGAAATACCTGTTACAGTATTGACGACCGATTCAATAAAATTCCTATTGCAAGATTTCAGGGCAGACCTGAAGATTACAGAAAAATCACAATAGGAGTAGATGTAAGTAAATATGTGAGTGAGAACTTTCCGAAATATCTGAGCATTTTCTGCTCCAATCCGGCTTTTGAGCATCTTGATTTTGTATACAAATTACTACCTTACATCACGGTTTCTAGCAACGGTAATCCATTATTTGTAAGAGAAGGATTAAGCTATCTCACAGAAAGTCATTCGGATGGCTACGAACAGATGTTCAAAGAGCAGTCCATCAGAAATAAGGTTATTGAAGATATTAAAAGCATATACCGCCATAAATTTATTGAAGTAACAGGAATCTCCCAAAGCCTGTTTTCAGAACCGGGAGAGCTTCCGCAAAACCTTGATTTCCTGGCAGGAAAAGAAGAAATCACTAAATTCCTGGATAACAAACGTTATCTGTGGCTTACTTTTGAGTTTCCACCACAATTTTCAGCAGAAATCCTTGACAATTTTTCCTTTGTTCTGAACGCTTTCCCGATATATAACAGAGGCTGGAAAAAAACAGAATACAGCCTTGATATCATGGGGAATAATATTCCTTTGGTAACAGATGAAGGGGAGCATTTCCTGTATGTAGATGAAGTGCAGGACGGTGACGGAAGGAAATATACTGAAATCCCTTTCACGCCGGCTGATGATCTTAAAAAAGGGTTATACACTGTAAGAAAGGGAGGTATGGAACGCTTCACCAGCAGAAATGCCGTTGATATGATTGCCAATGTTCTGGAACTGACAAGGGATGAAATTGCTGCATTTTCCCTTTTGAACAGGGATAATGTAAAAGGAGTTCTCAGCGAAATGTCAGATAAAATGAAATCTATGGTTCAGAAAGTCAATAATGCCAAAAGGAATATCAGACAGGAATTGAACTACGTGATCATGGAACCTGTAGAAAAAACAGACCATACTTATGCCTCTTTTTGGGTAACACACTGCACTCTGGCTAATCATATGCGCCCGGGAACTGAACTTTCCAACCAGTTGAAGTCACAAACCGTTGTGTTGCTTACCGAAACTTTAGGGGGAGCTGAAGAACAGAAAGGTACTGACAGTATCCAGGCCTATAAATACGCGCTGACAACCAGAGATAAAATTATCTCTTTGGAAGATGTTAAAAATTACTGCCGTATGATTCTGAAAGATGAGGTAAAAGAAGTAAGGGTAAGAAGGGGGACAATGATCAGCAACAAACCAAAAGAAGGTTTCGTAAGAACCGTTGAAGTAGAGATCGTTCCTCAGAATTATTCCTTCTATGGAAGAGCCTACTGGGAAAATATGGCCAATATCATCAGAAATCAGATCATAGCCAAGGCCATCGACGGAATCGAGTATATCGTAAGGATTACCAATGAAGATGTTGATTTCCAGGATATGTAATCTTTAAAGAAAATAAATCAGTTTAAAATATAAATGCCGTATTAATTATGGCATTTTTGAATAATATCAATAGAAACGGGCTTTAGCCCGTTTTTTAATAGATCATATTTTCAAATGGCTTTAGCCAAAATATATAAATCATTCTGTAGAAATTCAACAATTTCTTATTTACTCCATTAACAAAAACTAAGAATTTTTTATGAAACTTTTATCCCTTTTATATTCAAAAAAAGTCTATAAAATTTCGTATTTTTGCACGTTGTGATTTTCTGGCAAAGTCACCCCAAATTATGAGTAAATCAACAGAATATATAGAAGTTTACGGGGCACGTGAACATAACCTTAAAAATATTAACGTAAAAATTCCACGCAACGAATTGGTCGTGATTACCGGCCTTTCCGGAAGTGGAAAATCATCATTGGCTTTTGATACCATTTTTGCAGAAGGCCAGCGTCGTTATATTGAAACATTCTCTGCTTATGCACGCCAGTTTCTGGGCGGATTGGAGCGTCCTGATGTAGACAAAATTGAAGGACTTTCTCCAGTTATAGCCATTGAGCAGAAGACCACCAATAAAAATCCGCGTTCTACCGTAGGAACGGTTACCGAGTTGTATGACTTTCTGCGTCTACTGTATGCAAGAGTTTCGGATGCTTACTCTCTGTCTACAGGACAGAAATTGGTGAGTTATACCGAAGAGCAGATTCTGGAAACCATCAAAGAAAATTATAAAAAGGAGAAGATCATGCTTTTGGCACCAGTGGTGCGTTCCAGAAAAGGGCATTATCATGAACTTTTTGTTCAGATGGCTAAAAAAGGATATGGACAGGCAAGAATTGACGGTGAGCTGCAGGATATTGAATATGATTTAAAACTTGACCGTTATAAAACCCACGATATTGATATTGTCATTGACCGTTGGATCATCGGGGAAAATGCCTCAGAAAGCAGGATGGAGAAATCATTGCGTACCGCAATGGAAATGGGAGAAGGAATTATCGGTATCCAGAAGCTGGGAAGTACAGATATTGAGTACTTTTCGAAAAACCTGATGGATGCAGAAACCGGACACTCTCTGGCACTGCCTGAACCAAATACTTTTTCATTCAACTCACCGAAAGGAAGCTGTCCGAACTGTAAAGGGTTGGGAACCATCAAAAAGATCAATACAGATTATTTCGTAGACAATCCAAAACTATCCATTAATCAGGGAGGATTATTACCATTGGAAGATATCAAATCTAACAAATGGATACTGTCACAGATTAAAAACATCCTTGAGATTTTCGGATTGGGATTAACAACACCTTTAAAAGATATTCCGGAAGAAGCACTGGATTATATCTACAATGGATGTCATAAAGAGTTCAATAAAGATCTGAAATACGCCGGAATTACCAAAAAAATAAAAATAGGTTTCGATGGTCTGATTGCTTTCATGGAGGAGATTATTGATGACAGAGACTCATATGAAGCTGTTTTATTGGAAAGACATTTTACGACAGAAGAAACCTGCCCGGAATGTAGTGGCACCCGCCTTCAGCCTTCAAGTTTAAGTTTTAAAATTGATGGAAAAAACATTGCAGAAGTCAATGCTTTAAGCTTAGCGGATTTAAAAGACTGGCTGGCTGATGTTAAAGATAAATTCTCAGAAAAAAATAAAATCATCGCTCATGAGATCTTAAAAGAAATCGAAACCAGGCTTCAGTTTTTGCTGGATGTAGGGTTGGATTATTTAAGTCTGAGCAGAAGTTCAAAAACCCTTTCAGGAGGAGAATCACAGAGAATCCGTCTGGCAACACAGATCGGATCTCAGCTGGTGAATGTTTTATATATCCTTGATGAACCAAGCATCGGACTTCACCAGAGAGATAATGAAAGGCTGATCAACTCACTGAAAAACCTCAGAGATATCGGAAACTCTGTATTGGTGGTAGAACATGATAAAGACATGATTCTGGAAGCCGATGAGGTGTTGGATATTGGTCCTAAAGCCGGAAAATTCGGTGGAGAGATCCTTTGGCAGGGGAAACCGAAAGATCTGGTGAAAGCAGATACCATCACGGCTCAATATATCAATGGTAAAAGAAAGATTGAAATTCCTGCAGTAAGAAGAGCAGGAAGCGGTAAAAATATTGTATTAAAAGGAGCTACAGGAAACAATCTTAAAAATGTAACCCTGGATATTCCTCTTGGAAAACTGGTTGTTGTAACCGGAATTTCAGGAAGCGGAAAATCGTCTCTGATTAATGGAACTTTGTATCCAATCCTAAACAAACATTTCTACAGAGCGGTTCAGGAGCCGTTACCTTACAAAAAAATTGAAGGATTAGAGAATATCGATAAAATTGTAGACGTAGATCAGACACCAATTGGAAGAACTCCACGTTCAAACCCGGCAACCTATACCGGAATGTTTACGGATATCCGAAATCTTTTTGCTGAACTGCCGGAAAGTAAAATCCGGGGATATAAACCGGGAAGATTCTCTTTCAACGTGAAAGGCGGGAGATGCGAAACCTGTCAGGGTGGAGGATTGAAAGTGATTGAAATGAATTTCCTTCCGGACGTGTATGTTCATTGCGAAACATGTAACGGAAAACGCTTCAACAGGGAAACTCTGGAAGTCCGTTACAAAGGAAAATCGATTTCTGATGTACTGGATATGACGATTGATGAAGCGGTAGATTTCTTCCAGCCGATTCCTAAGATTTTTTCAAAAGTGAAAACATTGCAGGATGTAGGATTAGGATATATTACCCTTGGGCAGCAGTCCACAACTCTTTCAGGAGGTGAAGCACAGCGTATCAAGTTGGCAACCGAACTGGCAAAAAGACAAACCGGAAACACCCTTTATATCCTTGATGAACCAACAACAGGATTGCATTTCGAAGACGTAAAAATCCTTATGGATGCTATTAATCAATTGGTAGAACTTGGAAACTCATTCATCATCATTGAACATAATATGGATGTGATCAAATTAGCCGACCATATTATTGATGTTGGACCTGAGGGAGGAAAACATGGCGGACAGATCGTTGCACAGGGAACTCCTGAGGAAATTGTGAAGTCTAAGAAAAGCCTGACAGGGAAATTCTTAAAGAGGGAATTGGAATAGAATATTTATAAAAGTATGCAGTATTTTTTCATTCCGAAGGAATCTAAATAATTTATTTCAGAATATTGATCAACTTTCAAATTAAAAATTATGAGTCGTCCTAAAATAGGTTGACATAAATTAAACAATATTTAATCCGGAGAGATATTTTATTTCTTCGGATTTTTTATGCACTTTATCTGGAGTTTGCATATTAAGGCTTAGATGTGGTCTTTTAGTATTATAAAGATAAATACTTTCTTTTACTAATGAGTTTAGATCTTGCATATTCTTTGTTTTATAAAAAAGGAATTCTTGTTTCAATATTCCATTCACCCTTTCTGCCAGTGCATTTTGATAGCAATCATAACCATCAGTCATTGACGGTTTGATTTCATTCTTATTAAGTATTTTCTGGTAATAACCAGAGCAATATTGCAAACCTCTATCTGAATGATGAATTAATGGGCCACTTGAACCTCTATTTTTTATTGCCATTTTTAAAGCTTTCGCAACATTTTCAGTGTTCATATTTGAACTTAATGAATATCCCATGATCTTTCTACTATAGGCATCTGTTACCAAAGATAAATAACATGTAGATTCTTTGGTTTTAAGATAAGTTATATCGCTTACAAACACCTGTTCCGCTTTTTCTACTCTCAAATCCTTCAACAGATTGGGATGCTTTCTAAGCCAATGCTTTGAAAATGTTGTTTTAATATATTTCTTTTGTCTACGGATTAGCATATTCTCTCTTTTTAAGTAGGCAAATAAAGCATCTCTTCCCAATTTGACATCTTCCTGTATGAGCTGTTCTTTAAGAAGATGATAAAGTTTTCTTGTTCCTAATTTAGGTAACTTCATTCGTATTTCCTGAACCAGAAATTTTACCTTCAGTAATTGGTTTTCCCGGATTAAAATCCTTTGCTTAGCTTGATAAATAGCCTGACGGCTTATCCCAAACAATCTACACAGTCTTGATATACTTATTCCTTGTCTGTGGAGTTGGAAGATTGTTGGGAGGAAAACTTTTTTCTGATTTGAGTCCCATATTGTTTATCTGAGATATCAATCATCGTATTAAGAACCTTGGTTTTTAGCTTTTCATCAGCTAGTTCTTTTTCTAAACGTTTAATTTTTTGAGCTGGTGTTTCTTTGGAATTAGGCATAGTATGAAGTTTAGGTTTACTCCACTCTAAGTTACCATATCTTCGCAACCAAACCAAAACAGTACTTCTTCCCTGGATACCATACTCTTTTTGAGCCTGCTTGTAAGTGTAATCGCCGTTTTCTACTTGAGAAACTATTCTTAATTTAAAGGCTATACTGTAGTCTCTTTGTGTGCGCTTTTCTCTTTTTAATACTTGATCTTTCATAAATAAGTCGATTAATTGTCAACTTATTTCAGGACGGGACATTAAGATAATAATCGGCTAAACTATCAGGTTTAGCCTTTTTTATGCTTAAAAATCTACCTCCAATATTAAACTTTCATTTATTTTTAAAAATTATTACTCTGATAATCAGTTAATTATATTTCAATATTAATTAAATGTTAACTGAATGTAAAATTAATATGAATTATTTTTAATAACTTTGGTTAAGAGATACAAAAATAGGTTAGTATAATATTTAAAACCAGTTAGTTATGAAAAATAGAATTCAAATATGCATTGCTTCACTTTTTGTCTGCGGATTTGCTGCTGTTTTAAACACTGCTAAGGCTCAGACTACAGATCATAGTACCATTCAGGAAATTCAACTGAATAGAAGTGAAACGTTTAATGACATCAGAAATAAACTGGAAGCCAACTTTGATCTTACCAATCCTGATTATAAACAGGGAACCGTAAACTCAGTGGTGAAATTTGATATTGCCAAAAACGGGAAAATCATTAATGTTCATTCTACAGGAGACTGCAAAACCGTAAGCAGGGAAATTGAAACGGTACTCAGCGATCTTGATTATAGAGTAGACCGAAAAAAACTGACTGATAATATGGTTGCCTATACTTATGTAATGCCAGTGACAGTCGAAATTCACAGCAGATAATATTGATTGCATATTATTCATGAATGTGTGAATAATGAAACCTTACATGATTAAATTGTAATAAAGAATAAACAGATATGTTTTAGTTTTGGGCTACCATAAAATTAGAACTATATGAAAAATTTAAAGAAACTGACAAAATCAGATTTGAAGTCAGTGAACGGAGGAGAGCCGGTAAAATACTGTACATTTTGCGAATGGGCAAATAAAGTAATTTGCAGCGATGTTCCAATCGTTCAATGCCCGTAAAAAATAAAGCCGCTTTTATAAGCGGCTTTTCTATTGTCTTGTACTTTTAACAAATTCTTTTAATCTTGCTTTAAGATCCCCGGAATTCCCTATTGTATCAAAAGTAATATTATCTATCTTCCATTCTTTTCCTGTATTTGTCAGATGTATGGTATCTGTCCATGCTACTTTCGGTGAAGCAAGGTTGTATTCAAATGCCACCGGTACTTCTGCTGTTGTATTCTTTATCCTGGCGGATTTAGTTTTATAATCTGTAAACCCTTCATATAGACTGGAGAAAAGAGCGCCTTCAAAGATTAAAGGCTTTTCATCAGGATGATCACTGTTTTTTACCTTCTCTATATCTGCTTTTGAAGTATTAATAGCCTCTTCCAGAACTTTTTTCAGATCATCGGAAAACAAATCTTCCGGAATGGGTTGATTGTAAATTGCTTCATTAGATTTTTCGTAAGTAGTATAAAGCTCATTTATTTTTGCATTGATGGCTGCATCAGAAGATAAAGAGCAGTGTGCTTCATTCTTTTTACACGATGCAAATAATAGAAAGATTCCCGAAAGAAGAAATAATTTTTTCATGGAAGTATTTTGTAAGGTCAATTTACAGTCCAGATGTCAAAATTTATACCAATCCGTCAATAAATTATTTTTTGCAAATCACAAAAATCAATACATTTGAGTAGATAAAAAAATTGTGGATCCTATTCTTAACGTTGCTGTCCGTTCCCTCTGCGTTTACCTTTTCATGGTAATTGCCATCCGTTTATTTGGTAAAAATCAGCTTTCCCAGCTCAATGCAGGTGATGTAGTACTCTTACTGCTGATTTCAAATGCCGTTCAGAATGCGATGGTAGGGCCTGATACTTCTTTGCAGGGTGGCATTGTTGCGGCATTGGTTTTGTTTGTTGCTAATTTTATTCTAAAAAGGATAATGTTTTCCAGCCGTTCCTTTCAGACCTTGATGGAAGATGAACCTGTGGTCCTTATCAGGGATGGAGTAACAGACCAGGCTGCTCTGAACCGCGTTAAAATAACAGAAAGCGAACTTGAAGAGGCAATAAGGGAGCATGGCATTGAAAATATAGATGATGTAAAGCTGTCTGTACTGGAAGTAGACGGCAATATCAGTGTTGTTTCTCAGGACGAAAAAAGCAAACAGACCCACTATTCAAGAATTAAAAGAAAAATTAAAAGAAAATATCACTAAAACGATGAATTACGAATTAAGAGAAATGCTTCCCACTGATGAAGCCAGGGTTCTGGAAATTTTCCGCCAGGGAATAGACGGTGGAATTTCCACTTTTGAGACAGAAGTTCCAACTGCTGAAGCCTGGAGCATGGGATATTTTAACGACTGCCGCTGGGTGTTGGAAAATGAAAATAATGAAGTTGTGGGATGGTGCGCCTTAAAACCCGTCAGCAAAAGAGAGTGTTACAAGGGAGTTGCAGAAGTTAGCATTTATTTTGATAACGAATACCAGGGAAAAGGATTGGGTTCCGTGTTGCTTAAAAAGTTGATTTTAGACAGTGAAGATCATGGATTCTGGACATTACAGACCAATATCTTCTCTGAAAATGAAACTTCTATTAAATTTCATCAGAAAAACGGTTTCAGAATGGTAGGTATCCGAAAAAAAATCGGAAAGCTCAATGGAGAATGGAAAGATGTTATTCTGATGGAAAAAAGAAGTGAAATCATTTAGAATTATAAATTATAATTGATGAATGATGAATGATGATTTTGTCGATAAGCAAAACTAATCTCCATAACAAATTCATTATGGACTTGCGAAGCAAAATTGACCATTGATCAAAAGGCAGTATATTCCAACCTTCAACTCTGAATTTTAAATTTTTGGCATTACCATTGTTATATTAACTCAAATTTGAAAAAGTGGAATAATGAAAAGTATCATTAAAATTACAGGAGCTGTTATTATATTAGCGATGATGACATCGTGTGTCGCTTATGACAATGGATATGGATATCAGACCAAGAGACTTCCTCCGGGCCAGGCTAAAAAAATCTACGGTGGAAGCGCAAAAGATTATGCTCCGGGACAAGTGAAAAAAAGATATGGTCACTAATCAGCAATAAAAATTAACAGTTGATTTTTATCTGCATCATGTTGATTTAAATACTTTTTGGCATTATCATTGATATATTTCGCTATCGAAATTGAAAAAGTGAAAATAATGAAAAGTATGTTTAAAATCGCAGGAGCAGCTGTGGTAGCATTGTTGTTGTCCTCTTGTGTGGTACATGAGCATCATGGAAGAAGAATGCCGCCAGGTCATGCAAAAAGGTATTATGGCGGAAGTGCGAGGTACTACGCACCAGGCCAGGTAAAGAAAGTGTATATTTATGACGATCGCGGACATGGACATCACAAAGGTCACGGTCATGGACATCACAGATAAAAAGAAAGCACTGAATTTTTTCAGTGCTTTTTTATGATTATTATAATCTTGTTTTTTTCGGATTAAGGAAAGTATTAAAAACCATCACTTCCTGCCCGAACTTTTTCTCAATCCTTTCGGAAATATTCAAAAGTTCACTTTTAATAAAATCTTCACGAAGATCGTTATTATCAAAAATTAGCAGGAGATTATAATTTTTTCCTTCCTCAATAAAGTCGCTGTGCACTTCAGAAAGAATATATTTGCTTACATCCATCAGGTTTTCAGTCATTAAAACCAATGTTTCATCAATATAATTTTCCCATTCTTCTAGCCTGTCTTTTGTACAGTGGAAAGTTATACTTAATACGCTCATATTTTTATGAATTTTTAAGATTTTTTGGATAAATTCTACAGCAAAAATCGGCATTTTTTTCGTAAATTAGCCCGTTAATAAAAATTGGAAATAAATAATTTTCGGACTTACAGCTAAGGGTCTGAATATCATTACAATAAAATTTGTTTATGCAAAAAGAAGGAGAAAGACTGATTCCTATCAACATTGTTGATGAAATGAAGTCGTCTTATATCGATTATTCGATGTCGGTTATCGTTTCCAGAGCGCTACCGGATGTAAGAGACGGCTTGAAACCCGTTCACAGAAGAGTACTTTACGGTATGTATGGACTAGGGGTGTTTTCTAATAGAAAATATTTAAAATCTGCGAGAATTGTTGGGGATGTTTTGGGTAAATACCACCCGCATGGAGATTCCTCTGTATACGATGCTATGGTAAGAATGGCTCAGGACTGGAGCTTACGTTATCCTCAGGTAGACGGGCAGGGTAACTTCGGTTCTATGGATGGTGACCCTCCTGCAGCAATGCGTTATACTGAGGCAAGACTGAAAAAAATCTCTGATGAGGTTCTTTCAGACCTGGACAAAGAAACGGTTGATTTTCAGAATAACTTTGACGACAGCTTACAGGAGCCGACAGTGATGCCGACAAAAATTCCGAACCTTTTGGTAAACGGTACTTCAGGTATTGCAGTAGGGATGGCAACCAACATGGCGCCGCACAACCTTTCAGAATCTGTAGATGCAATCTGCGCTTATATCGATAATAAAGAAATTACGATCGATGAATTAATGCAGCACATCATTGCTCCGGATTTTCCTACAGGAGGTATCATTTATGGTTACGATGGAGTAAGGGATGCTTTCCATACAGGAAGAGGTAGAGTAGTTTTAAGAGCTAAAGTTAACTTTGACGAAATCGGAAACAGAAACGCTATTATCGTTACTGAAATCCCTTATCAGGTGAACAAAGCTGAAATGATTGCCAGAACAGCAGAGCTTGTTAAGGACGAAAAAATTCCTGGTATTCACGAAATCAGAGACGAATCGGACAGAAAAGGACTTCGTATTGTTTACGAACTGAAAAACGATGCAATTCCGAATGTTGTCCTTAACCTATTATATAAATATACGGCACTTCAGACTTCTTTCAGTGTAAATAATATTGCATTGGTACACGGAAGACCGGAGCAGCTGAACCTTAAAGATATCATTCATCACTTTGTAGAGCACAGACATGAGGTCATCGTAAGAAGAACTCAGTTTGAGCTTAAAAAAGCAAAAGAAAGAGCACATATCCTTGAAGGATTCATGAAAGTGATCGGAACTCAGGATGCTTTAGACAGAGCGATTTCTATTATCCGTCACAGTGCGAATCCTCAGGCTGCAAAAGAAGGATTGATTGAAGCTTTTGAACTTTCTGATATTCAGGCACAGGCAATCCTTGATCTTAGATTAGCTCGTCTTACAGGAATGGAGCTTGATAAGATCCGTGATGAATACGATGCGATCATGAAAGAAATCGCGAATTTGGAAGACATCTTAGCGAACGAGCCAAGAAGATTCCAGATCATCAAAGAAGAATTGCTTGAGATCAAAGAAAAATACGGAGACGAAAGAAGAACTGAAATAGATTACTCAGGAGGAGAAATGTCTATCGAAGATATTATCCCGAACGAATCTGTAGTTCTTACTATTTCTCACGCAGGATACATCAAGAGAACTTCGCTTTCAGAATATAAAATCCAAAGTAGAGGAGGTGTGGGTAATAAAGCAGCAACAACAAGGGATTCTGACTTCCTTGAATATATCGTTTCTGCAACCAACCACCAGTATATGCTGTTCTTTACTGAAAAAGGAAGATGTTACTGGTTAAGAGTATTTGAAATTCCTGAAGGCTCCAAAACGGCAAAAGGAAGAGCAGTACAAAACCTTATCAACATTGAACCGGATGATAAGATCAAAGCATACATCAGAACCAACAACCTTAAGGATTCTGAATACGTAAATCAAATGAGCGTTGTGATGGTAACCAAAAACGGAACCATTAAGAAAACATCATTAGAAGCTTATTCAAGACCAAGAGTAAACGGGGTAAATGCTATTGAGATCAGAGATAATGACCAGCTATTAGGAGCTTACCTGACAAACGGAAATTCTCAGATCATGATCGCTACCAAAAATGGTAAATGTATCCGTTTCCCTGAAGAAAAAGTAGAGAAGTGGGTAGAGGATCTATCGGGGTAAGAGGAATCTTGCTTGAAGATGGTGATGAAGCTATTGGTATGATTGTTGTGAACGATGTAGAGAACGAAACAGTACTTGTGGTATCTGAAAAAGGATACGGTAAGAGAACTGCGGTAGAAGACTACAGAATTACCAACAGAGGAGGAAAAGGAGTTATTACCCTGAACATTACTGAAAAAACAGGTAATCTGATTGCTATTCAAAACGTAACAGACGAAGATGGATTGATGATTATCAACAAATCCGGTGTTGCCATCAGAATGGGAATGGATGAGATGAGAGTAATGGGTAGAAATACTCAGGGAGTAAAACTGATCAACCTTAAGAAAAATGACGAAATTGCAGCCATTGCAAAAGTAGAAATGGATAAAGATGTAGAGGAAGATTCTGAAGAACTTGAAGAAACAGAAGAAGGAGTTGTAGGATCGCTATTTGATAACCAGGAAGACAATACAGCACCTCAGGCTGAAAATGAAAACTCAGCAGAGGAAAATGAGAATTCTGATTCTGAAGAATAAATTGTACAATTAATATAAAATAGTTATTATGAAGAAACTAATTTTAGGAATGGCTATCGTAGCGTCTGCTTTTGCTTTTGGGCAGAAAAAAGATGCCAACGCTCTGAACGCTCAGCTTCAGGAAACCAATAAGGCCGCTATGGATGCATATAATGCAAAAAATTATGCAGCTGCAGCACCTAAGTTTATTGAAGTTTATGACTTATTGAAAGCTAACGGACAGGACAACAAAATATATATGTATTATGCGGGATTGAGCCACGCGTTAGCCAATAACAGTGAACAGTCTATCAAAATATATACAGATCTTGTTAATTCCGGATTTACAGGAGTAGAAACTACTTACACTGCAAAAGAAAAGAAAACAGGACAGGTTGTAAACCTTGATAAAGCGACGTGGGAGCTGATGAAGAAAAATTCAGACTATACTGATTTCAAAACAGAACAGACAAAAAGTATCGAACCTGATTTATATGAAACCCTTGCTTCATTACTTCTTAATGCAAAAAAACCGGAAGCTCTTGCTGTTATCGAAAAAGGATTGGCAAAATTCCCTAATAATGCAAAGCTTAAAGAAGCTCAGACTACAGCATACCTTCAGTCAGGAAATACAGACAAATTCGTTTCAGGATTGAAAGAGCAGTTAGCTAAAAACCCTAATGATGCTACGAACTGGTACAACCTTGGAGTAATGCAGGCTAAAAACCCGGCTACAGTTAATGACGCTTTGGAAGCCTTCAAAAAAGCAGTTGAGCTTAAACCTGACTTTTCTGATGCATATCAGAACTTAGTTTATACTACGATCGGTGACGATGCTAAAGTAGTTGCAGATATCAATGCCTTAAGAAAGGATAAGCCGGATGAAGCTTCTAAACTGATAGATGCAAGAAGAGAAAGATTTGCTAAAGCTTTACCGTATGCTGAAGGATGGTACAAAGTTGCTCCAAAAAGTCTTGATGCAGTAACTACGCTAAAAGAAATTTATGTAGTCACTAAAAACATGGATAAAGTTAAAGAAATGAAAGCTAAAGAAGCTGAACTTTCAGCTGCTGGAGCAAAATAATCATTTTGATAACAACAGATATAAAAACCGGAACAGAAATGTTCCGGTTTTTTATTTTAAACAGAAAGTGCTGACTGATGTTCTTATCCGGATTTTATATTTCATGTAGGAGCTATTAGATCTGTTATAATTTTGAATTAAAATCTATAAACCTAACAGGTTTCAAAAACCTGTTAGGTTTAATTTGTTACCAGCCCTTCTATACAGTTTCTGCTGAAAATTCTTCATACCGGATTCACACATTCAAAATTTCTGTTTTTTGTAGTGATGAACCTCAAATTTCACCTTCAGAAATTCTCTGTAATTCCGTATCTTTGAGAAAAATTTTTATAAGATGATCGAGTGGAAAACCGCCAAGGAATACGAAGATATTACCTATAAAAAATGTAACGGAGTAGCAAGAATTGCTTTCAACAGACCTGAGGTGCGTAATGCTTTCAGACCTAAAACAACTTCGGAATTATACGATGCTTTTTATGATGCCTATGAAGATCCTTCAATAGGAGTTGTATTGCTTTCAGGAGAAGGACCAAGTCCTAAAGACGGAGGATGGGCATTTTGTAGCGGAGGAGATCAGAAAGCCAGAGGACACCAGGGATATGTAGGAGAAGACGGAAGACACCGTTTGAATATCCTTGAAGTTCAGCGTCTGATCCGTTTTATGCCAAAGGTTGTTATTGCAGTGGTTCCGGGATGGGCAGTTGGTGGAGGACACTCGCTTCATGTTGTATGTGATCTGACTTTGGCAAGTGAAGAGCATGCTATTTTCAAACAAACAGATGCTGATGTTACAAGTTTTGATGGTGGATATGGTTCCGCTTATCTTGCTAAAATGGTTGGACAGAAAAAAGCCCGTGAGATTTTCTTTTTAGGTAGAAATTATTCCGCTCAGGAAGCTTTCGAAATGGGAATGGTGAACAAAGTAGTTCCTCATGCAGAATTAGAAGATACAGCTTACGAATGGGCTCAGGAAATATTGGCAAAATCTCCAACTTCTATCAGAATGCTGAAATTTGCCATGAACCTTACAGATGACGGTATGGTAGGGCAGCAGGTGTTTGCCGGAGAAGCTACCCGTCTGGCCTATATGACAGAAGAAGCTAAAGAAGGAAGAAATGCATTCCTTGAAAAAAGAAAGCCTAACTTCGGAGAAGATCAATGGATATCATAACATTAGTGATGAGTAATAAGTAATGAGCAATATTTTTCATTACTTATTACCCATTGCTTATTACTTATAAATTTATGACACATTGGATAAAAGCCGCAAGGCTAAGGACTTTGCCGCTTTCTTTAAGCGGAATTATTATGGGAGCTTTCATTGCAAAATGGAGACTTTACGGAGAAGGCGGGACCTGGGACTGGAAGATTTTTGCCCTTGCCCTTTTGGTAACGCTTTTATACCAGATTTTATCAAATTATGCCAATGATTATGGTGATGGAGTAAAAGGAACCGACGCCAAAAGAATCAATGAAGCTGAAGCAAGAGCAGTAGCCTCAGGGAAAATTACGGCAAAACAGATGAAAAATGCAGTAATTCTTTTCGCAGCATTATCATTCATTGCAACCATTGCTTTGCTGTATGTAGCTTTCATTCCGGATTATATGAATGAATTCTATATCTTCATAGGATTGGGAGTAGCAAGTATTCTGGCAGCCATCGGATATACAGTAGGTAAAAAGCCTTACGGATATATGGGGTTGGGAGATATCTTTGTGTTTATCTTCTTTGGATTGGTTTCTGTGTGCGGAAGTTATTTTCTCTTTACAAAAACTTTCAGCTGGGACATGCTATTGCCGGGAACAGCTGTTGGAATGATGAGTATGGCGGTTCTTAACCTGAATAATATGAGAGATATTGAAAGCGACAGATTATCAGGAAAAAACAGCTTTGCTTTGAAAATAGGATTCAAAAATGCCATGATTTATGAAATGGTACTGTTACAGCTTCCATTGTTGCTTATTCTTACATTTTTAGGAATAAATGGATTCATGCAGGAACAGAACTACTATGTCTTCATTGTAATGATCCTGTTATTCCCATTATCAAAACTGAGAAGAAAGATTTTGTCGGTAAAAGAGCCGAAAGAATTAGATCAATATTTAAAGCAGGTAGGGATCATGACTTTTGTAATGGCAATCCTTACAGCAGCCGGACTTAATTTATTTCACTAATCCAAAATAGTATATTATGAGTTCTAATGCATATGTTGAAGCCCAAATGCTCATCCGAAAGCCGGTTGAAGATGTTTTTGAAGCATTTATCAATCCGGAAGTGACCACTAATTTCTGGTTTACAAAATCTACCGGAAGATTAGAAGAAGGGAAAACGGTGATCTGGGAATGGGAAATGTACGGCGTAAAAAACGTTGTAAACGTTCATCAGATTATTCCTAACCAGCTGATCAGAACAGAATGGGGAGAACCTTCGACAAATGTAGATTATGAATTCAGAATTATGGAAAAAGGAACTCTTGTTATCATTAAAAGCTATGGGTTCAGCCAGACAGGTGAAGACCTGCTGAAAGTGATTAATGACAATACAGGAGGTTTTACAACAGTATTAGACGGTTGTAAAGCTTATCTGGAGCATAGAATAAAACTTAATCTGATTGAGGATAAGTTCCCATCGAAATAATAAAATTAAACAAACACTGATGGCACGAATGCTTTCACGAATATCACAGCTCTTATTGTGCTGTTTGTGAAATTATTTGAGTCATTTATGTTTAATAATATTTAATAATAATTGAAACTAAATTTAAAATGAAAATACAATTCTTAGGGCAAAATTGTTTCCTGTTCACATACAAGGACAAAACAATTCTGAGCGACCCTTTTTACAACTACAAAAAAGCAGAATCAGGTTTTGACATTGCTGCTCAAAAAATCGACTACATTCTGCTGACTCATGCACACGGCGATCATATCGCTGATGTAGCGGAAGTGTTGCAGCATTATCCGGAAGCTACCATCATTGGAGTTCCTGAAGTATGCGGTTACTTCCAGCAGGCAAAAAATAAAGATGATGTGAACTTAGGAGGATCGGCAAAAATCGACGATCTTAAAATTTCCATGGTTCCGGCTCATCATACAAGTTCTTTCCCGGATGGAAGCTATGGAGGCGTTCCTGTAGGGTATATCTTCAGATTGCCTGAAGGTAAGAATATCTATTTGGCCGGTGATACAGGAGTAATGGCGGATATGGAGCTGTTTCCAAGATTATATGGAAACCTTGATCTTTCTATCCTTCCCATCGGAAGCCACTACACAATGTGCCCGAGAAAAGCGTCTTTTGCAGCAGCAGAGCTTTTAAAGACACCAAAAGTAATCGGATGTCACTTTGATACTTTCCCTGCTATTGAAATCAATCATGAAAGTGCATTAAAGCATTTTGCAGATAAAAATGTAGAACTGGTTTTACCAAAATTAGGAGAGACGTTCGAATTTTAATCAATAACGGAACCGGGGGTAATCTGAAAATTAGAAAATGAAAACGATGCGTAAGGTATTAAAAACAAAAAAAGATAATTATCAAATTACCTCTCTTCTTACTTTAAACCAAAAAAAAATGGCAAGCTACCTAAATCACACCGCTACGACCGATTACCTTTGCTGCGTTCCCACCCTGGAGGATTCTCAGGAGCTGGTTGTTTAGGACTTGCCGTTGCAAAGGTAGGAATATTTTATAAACTTCAAAACTTTATTAGAGAAAATTAGTTGAAAAAATGCAGTGGTAAAGCTAATTGCCTGACATTTAGAGGGAAAATTTTTCAACTTTTTCTAAAAATTTAAATATGACGAAAAGTCCATCAACACTAGGAATTATACTTTTTATCGCTACAATGATTGTTTTCTTTGTAGTATATACTTTTTTCTCAGGAATCAATTATTTTGATATCTCTTTGAAAGCCAACGCTTTTCTTTTGCCTGTTCTGTATGCAGGAGCGGCTTTCTGGTCTGTAAAATCTTACTGGAACAAGCATAGAGTAGTAAAATTCAAAGAAGCTTTCAAAAGAGCATTCGTACCAATGTTTATCGGAGGAATTCTTTCCATCTTCAGCATTTATGCTTTTTTAAACTTTGTAGATCCTGCTGCCAAAAGCCTTCTGAACTATCAATATGTTCAAAGACAAAAATCAGAACTGGATACAGAATATACCTCTGCAAGAAAAATTCTGAAGCACCAGAAGGATATTGATGAGCTGGATCAGAAATACAAGGAAAGATTACAAAGCTTCACTCCTGAAGCAGTTAAAGGAAAAGATATGCTTACTGCGAGTCATTTTTCAGGATATTTTGCAGCAATTCTTATATTTTACGTAGTTTTGTCGGTGTTTTTCGGAGCGTTTTTCAGAACAAGAACAATACATCAGCCCGAAGAAACAAATCAAGCCTAATTTTTATTAAAATTAAATGAATTTATCTATAGTTATTCCGTTACTGAACGAAGAAGACTCTCTGGAAGAGCTTTTTTCAAGAATCGATAAAGTATGCACAACCAGTAATTTATCTTATGAAATCTGGTTTGTAGACGATGGAAGTACGGATTTGTCGTGGAGTATTATTGAGAATATGAAAGTACAGCATCCTCAGATCCACGCAATTAAATTTTCCAGAAATTATGGAAAATCCCAGGCGCTTCATGCTGCCTTTGAAAGAACAAACGGTGAGGTAGTGATTACCATGGATGCCGATTTACAGGATTTCCCTGAAGAAATTCCGGAACTGTATAATATGGTGATCAATGATAATTATGATATCGTTTCCGGCTGGAAAAAGAAGCGTTTTGACAATGTAATGACAAAAAATATTCCTTCAAAACTATTCAATGCTGCAGCAAGAAAAGTATCAGGAGTTTATCTTCACGATTTCAATTGCGGTCTGAAAGCCTATAAAAGACAGGTTGTAAAATCTGTTGATGTATATGGGGATATGCACCGCTATATTCCGGTATTGGCTGCCAATGCGGGTTTCAGAAGAATTACTGAAAAAGAAGTGAAGCATCAGGCAAGACCTTACGGAACTTCGAAATTCGGAACGGAAAGATTTATCAGAGGATTTCTGGATTTGATAACCCTTTGGTTTGTAAGCCGTTTCGGGGGAAGACCAATGCATTTCTTCGGAGCAGTAGGAACTTTAATGTTTATTGTCGGTTTCCTCTCTGCACTTTGGCTGGGAATTTCTAAACTGATTGATGTCGCCAGAGGAATTTATGGACATTTAATCACCAATAATCCATGGTTCTATATTGCCTTAACAATGATGATCATGGGAACACTTCTCTTTATCGCAGGATTCTTAGGAGAAATGATTATCAGAACCAACCGTGAGCATAAGAATTATAATATTGATGAAGTGATATAATGGAAGAAAAACTGCCGAGAATTTATTCTAAAAAAGCCATTTTAGGATTTTCTATTTTTCTTTCCTCTCTTTTCGGAGGAGTTTTATTATACCAAAATTTAATAGAGGTTAATAAAAAGAAAGAAGCATACACGGTGTTGGCAATTTCTGTTATATTAACGATTATCACAGGAATTATTGTCAATATCCCAGAAGAACCTAAAAGTTCACTTGCTTATATTTGCGGCTTTGGAGGGGGAAGTTTGCTCTCCTATTATTTTATGCCGAAATATTTTCCGGATGAAGAAAAGTATCCGAAAAAAGCGATATGGAAACCCTTGATTATTGGGGTTGCGATTGTTGCAATCCTTTTGACTTTAATGATTTATGGTGCTTCTGTTGAAAATAGCTAACCATAGAAAAGTTATAATAGATTATCAATTCTTATAGATTTAAGAATATAATATAATGAAGAGCACTCTGTCAACAGGGTGCTTTTTTTGTTATTTTATAAACAATTTTAACTTAAATGTTTCAACCCAAATCAATTCTTTATTATTTTCTATTATTTCTGACAATTTCATGTTCATCCAAAAAGCTCTCTGGTTCCTGGGAATTTATTGACATTTTACGATGGAGAGATCAATCGGGTAGATACACTGAAAAACAAAACAAACAATTCAAGGTACGGAACTGGAATCCTCTCCTTTTATCAGGATGAAACATTCACTTCAATGGGGAACAATGGAACTTATCAGATAGAAAACAACTTGTTGAAAATGAAATATAATGATGATGAAAAGACAATTCCGATGGAAATTTCCTACATAAGCAAAGAACATCTGCTCTTATTTTCAATGGCTGGAAGTCCGAAAACCTGGTTTTATAAAAAAGTAAAGAAGAATAGCAAATAAGTCTCTTCCTGAGAAGCAGAAAATTGAAAATTATCAGGTATTTTATTGTCAAAAGACAAAGATTTTTAGAAATTTTAATCCTATTTTTGTTCGAAGTAATTATTGAAGGTCCTGTGAAAGGCATGAAAAACCTTTCCGAGATTTTCAGTAAAATCGTTGCGATTGTAATATGAATATTTAAAAATAAATATGAAAAAAGTTGTATACACATTAATGCTGGCGGCACTGGTTTCCTGCGGAAAAGTTTCTCCAAAAGGAAATATTGAGAAGAAAGATGTGGATGTACCGGAATTCGTCAATCTTGATCTGGAAGGAAAGTTCCGTGTATTTTATGCCAGAGGGTCTAAAAATTTTGTGGAAATAGAAACCTACCCGAATGTAGCGAACAATCTGGATGTGGATGTAGAAGACAAAACGCTTTTCATTAAAGAAAAAAGAGGGACAAAGGGAGTCGATTTTTATAATGTAACAATCTATTCAAAATATAATCTTGAAAAAGTAGCGGTTTCAGACTCTGTGGAAATGAATATTTCAAGCGAGATTAAGACCGACAATTTCAGGCTTGCTATGAAGAATAATGCCAGCTTTATGGGATCTGTAAATACCAGAAGGGCAGAAGTGGAAATGCAGAACAGAAGCCGTGCTAATTTTTTAGGATTAACAAAAGACGCGGCTATAAAAATCTCAGATACAGCGAGTTTAATTGCTCCTTACTGGAAGATTACCAATCTGAATATCGATTCTAAAAACGGAAATTATGCAGAAGTAAATGTAAAAGATTCTTTAAAAGGACATATTCAGAACACGGCAAAATTTGTCTATTATAACGATCCGATCAGGGCATTTAAAATTGATAAAACGACGAAAGTCGAAAACAAAAAACTGGATTAAAAACAGTATTATTGAAACCAGGAACTTTACAACTATAAAGAACAACATATAAGTATGAATACACTAGAAAAAGCGAAACTTTGGTTAAGTGATACCTTCGATAAAGAAACGAGAGACGCTGTACAATTACTGATTGACAGCAATTCCCCTGATCTGGAAGATTCTTTCTACAGAGAACTGGAATTCGGGACAGGAGGAATGCGCGGGATAATGGGAGTAGGAACCAACCGCTTGAATAAATATACATTAGGTCAGGCTACACAGGGATTGGCAAACTATATGCTGCAGCAGTTTAAGGGAGAGGAAATTAAAGTGGCCATCGCTTATGATGTTCGTAATAACTCAAAAGAATTCGGAAAGCTGGTGGCAGATGTTTTAACAGCCAACGGAATTAAAGTATTGCTTTTCAAAGACCACAGACCGACACCGGAATTGTCTTTTACTGTTCGTGATAAAAAATGCAACGGAGGAATTGTATTGACAGCCTCTCATAATCCGCCGGAATATAACGGTTACAAAGTATACTGGAACGACGGAGCACAGATTGTTCCACCTAATGATGAAGCCATTATCAAGGAAGTATATTCTGTAAAATTTGAAGAAATTAAATTTGACGGAAATGATGATCTGATCGAATGGATCGGAGAGGAGCAGGACGATGTATATATCGATGCATGCATTGAAAACTCTACCTATCAGAATGTTGGAAAAGAAAACTTAAATATTGTTTTCACATCTATCCACGGAACAACCTACACAACCGTTCCTAAAGCTCTTGCAAAAGCAGGATTCAAAAAAGTGGATCTTGTTAAAGAACAGATGATCCCAAGCGGAAATTTCCCGACAGTAGATTCTCCAAACCCGGAAGAACCTGCGGCGCTTGAAATGGCCCTGGATCTGGCGAGAATCACCAATGCTGACATTGTGATCGGAACAGACCCGGATGGGGACAGATTAGGGATTGCAGTAAGAAATCTTGATGGCGAAATGCAACTTTTGAACGGTAATCAAACCAATACAATCCTTACTTATTATATCCTGAATGAATGGAGAAAGCAGGAAAGAATTACAGGAAAAGAATTTATAGGTTCTACGATTGTAACCTCGGATATTTTCTTTGACATAGCACAAAAATTCGGAGTTGAATGTAAAGTAGGGCTTACCGGATTCAAATGGATCGGGAAAATGATCCGTGAAGCAGAAGGAAAGCAGAAATTTGTGTGTGGTGGAGAGGAAAGTTTCGGATTTATGACCGGAGATTTTGTTCGTGACAAAGATTCTTGTGGAAGTATCCTTTTAGCATGTGAAATTGCAGCATGGTGTAAAGCCAACGGAAGAACAATGTACCAGTACATGATCGAGATTTACGAAGATCTTGGAATGTATTACGAAGGATTGATCAATATTGTAAGAAAAGGAAAAGAAGGCGCTGAAGAGATTCAGAATATGATGAAAAACTTCCGTGAAAATCCTCCAAAAGAATTGGCAGGATCACCGGTAGAAGTAGTTAAGGATTTCAAGGAACAGACAAGTCTTACCATTTCTACCAACGAGAAAAAAGTAATGAATGATATTCCTGCATCCAATGTATTGATCTATTACACACAGGATGGAACAAAAGTATGTGTGAGGCCATCAGGAACAGAACCAAAAATCAAGTTCTATGTTTCTGTGAAGGATTCCATTACTTCAGAAGCGGATTTCAGAGATAAATTAAAATCATTGGAAGCTAAAATCGGAGCCGTTAAAACAGATTTGAAACTGGATTAATTTCCCGAAACAGCAGATGATTAAAAAAATAATAGCAGTTTGCTTACTCTCTGCAGCCGTAGTTTCCTGTAAAAAGGAAGCTGCAGCTGCAGGAATAAAGCAGAAGAACGATTCAATTGCCCGGACTGAGCCTAAAGAAGATCAGTATAAACCGATAGATACGGCCTGTTCACCTGCCGGTAAAACGGAGGATTATATCAAATCTCTTCAATGGTACCGGACAAAAATCGAAAAAGAAATGACAGGAAGCAATCCGGAACAGAATGACAGAGTATATGAAGATTATTTAAAAATAAGAGATAAGTATACAGAATGTCTGATGAATTTGCATGCTGATATTTTGGATAAATATGTGAATTATTATGATCCTGATAAAGATCGGTACAACTTTCCGGACCATATTAAAAAGATTGCTTCAGAACTGAAAAAAGCAGGTCTTGAATTCAGGGAAGTAGGAGAAGGGATGACTGAAATATGGACCGTTCCGGGATATTACTCTTCTTTGTTTAAGAATAAGGTAACGCCGGATTATGAAGCCTATATTTTGCAGAATGACAAAGAAAGTGAATCCAATTATGCCGCTGATGCAGGACTGATGATTTCCTGGGAACAGCTGGGAGACAGGCTGATATTCTGGGAGAATTTTATGAATAAATATCCGGAAAGTAAGCTTATAAAGGATGTAAAAACAGGTTATCAAATGTATTTGTCTGACTATCTTTTGGGAATGGAAAATACACCTACATTTGAACGAGATCTGGACAAAGAAACCGGAAAACTGTACGATGAAAACAGAGCAGAGTTCAACAGGATGATCAAAAAATATCCGAATTCCAATACGGCAAAAAAAGCAAAAGAAGCAATAGCCCTTTTTGATGCGCAAACACCGGTAGATCAAATATATGAGAAGATCAACAGAGAACGATAATATAAATTTTAAATAAAAAAAAGTGAAAGTTTCAAAATTAGCAGCGAACCTGATCGGTTCTGAAATTGTAAAAATTGGTAACGAAGTAAATGACTTAAAAGCAAAGGGAGCGGAAATTGCCAATCTTACTATTGGTGATCTGAATTCTAATATCTATCCTATTCCGGCATTGCTGAAGGAAGAGATTCAGAAAGCTTATCAGAATAATCTGACGAACTATCCTCCTGCAAACGGACTTTTATCTTTAAGAAAAGAAGTTTCCAAAGACCTTAAACAAAGATGGAACCTGGATTATTCTCCTGAAGATATTTTAATTACTGCAGGATCAAGACCTTTGATCTATGCTGTATACAAAACCATCGTTGATGAAGGAGATAAAGTAGTGTATCCTACACCGTCATGGAACAACAATCACTACGCTTACCTTACTTCGGCCAATGCTGTAGAAGTAAAAACAAGACCTGAAACCAATTTCCTTCCGACTGCTGATGACCTGAGACCTCACCTGGAAGGAGCTGTTTTATTAGCACTTTGCTCACCATTGAACCCTACCGGAACAATGTTTACAAAAGAACAGCTTTCAGAAATCTGCGAACTGGTAATCGCTGAAAACAACAAAAGAGGAGCCGATGAAAAACCGTTATACTTAATGTATGACCAGATCTATTCTTGCCTTACTTTTGGAGCACAGCATGTAGATCCTGTTTCTCTTTTCCCTGAAATGAAAGACTACACCATCTACATTGACGGTATTTCAAAATGCCTTGCAGCAACCGGAGTTCGTGTAGGATGGGGATTTGGTCCTTCTCATATTCTTGATAAAATGAAAGCGCTTCTTACGCACGTTGGAGCATGGGCACCAAAACCTGAGCAGGAAGCAACCGCTAAATTTTATGAAAATCCGGAGAACGTGAATACTTTCGTTAATGATTTTAAAGCTAAGCTTGAAGAAAGTTTAAAAGTTCTTCATAACGGAGTTCAGGATTTGAAAGCAAAAGGTCTTTCTGTAGACAGTATCGAGCCTATGGGAGCACTTTATCTTACCATTAAGCTTGATTATATCGGAAAAACAAAACCTGATGGAACTGTTATCGGAAACTCTTCAGACCTTGTATTCTACTTAATTAATGAAGCAGGTGTTGCTTTAGTGCCTTTCTCTGCTTTCGGGGAAGAAAAATCAGAACCTTGGTTCCGTGCTTCTGTAGGAGGATTGGCGGTAGATGAGATCAAAGTAATGCTTCCGAAACTGGAAAATGCTTTGAACAATTTAAAGTAACCTTCAGATAAATAAATGCTTCGACTCTGTCCGGCATGACATCGTTAAAACAAGAATCAGTATTAGCATTGTCATGTTGAACGGAGTCGAAGTGTTTCTATATAGAAACCATGAAACTTCCACGAAAATCTTTTATTGAGACAAAATATTTGTTTTTTTCAACACTGGCAATTATAGCAATAGTTATTGTAAGCGTATGGCTTGCAGGAAAAGCAAACCATCGTTCATTATTTCAAAATTCTATCTTATCAACCTCCATTTTGGCTGGAGGATTCTTTCTGTTCATCACCTTGGGATTATATTCTGGCTTGAAATTAAAAGATAACGTTGGAAATATTTTAAATAAAGAACGATTACAACGATATACCGATAAAACACCCCAATTTGAAGGTTTTGATATTGATCTTCCAGATGCAGGGGATGGAATTGGAGGAGCTATTCTTTCCATTCTTTTGTGGATTATATTTTCCATTCTACTCATCTTTCTTTCCTATTTTCTGGGCCTTTTCTTTTGGACAGCCATATTATTGTTAATTGCTATTTTGTATTGGGTATTTTTCAGAGCACTGCGGTTAGTTTTCAGAAATTCAGGGAAATGCAAAGGGAATTTATTAAAAAGCCTGGGATTCGGGCTGTTCTATTCTTTTCTATATATCGCCTGGATGTATGGAATTATTTTTCTGATTAAATATTTAAACTAATAGCATAAAAATTAAATAAATATTAAAAGTTTAATAAGCACTTTGTACAACACTCAACTAGGAGCTATCTTTGGGATTTTACACACCTAAATATAAAAGTTGAAAATTACAACGATGAAAAAACTGAGATTTCTACTCTTGCCAGTTTCAATACTGGTATGCTCACAAGAGGTTGATACATTGAAGATAAAAGAACTTCCAAAGGAATCTGAGTTGCCAAAAGTACAAACCTATACGTTAAAGGACGGATCTGTCAGAACCTATCCGAAACCGAAACTACTGGATTTTGTAACCAAATTACCCCGGAATTTTATCAATACCAATAAGGATTTCGTAGCCAAAGATCATGGTTATTATCTTGGAGGAGCAGTGGCTGCAACCCTTATTCTCTTACCTTTTGATCAAAAGCTTATTGACAATTCCAGAGAGCTGGGAGAAAGATGGGGAATGGATAAAGATAACAACTATCACAAAATTGGAGGTGTCTTTAAAATTCCTAAAGATATCGGTTCTACCTTATATCTGATAGGAAACGGTTCTACATTGGTGCTGATTGGTATTGGTTTCGGAACCTACGGTCTTATCAAAAATGATTACAGAGCACAGGCTACAGCCAGCGGTTTGATGGAAAGTTTAATTCTTTCCGGAGTTTTTACCCAAACCCTTAAAAGAATTACTGGGAGAGAAAGTCCTTTTATTGCTGAAATAAACGGGAATAAAGGAGGAGCATGGAATCCTTTCCCAAGCTTTTCAGAATTCAGTAAAAACACTTCGAATTATGATGCAATGCCTTCTGGACATTTAACAACCTTTATGGCTGGTATTACGGTGATTGCAGACAATTATCCGGATGCAAAGTGGATTAAGCCGGTAGGGTACACCTTAGCAGGAGCATTATGTTTTCAAATGATGCAGAGTAAAGTACACTGGGCTTCAGATTATCCTTTAGCCTTATTAATGGGATATTTTATCGGGAAAACAATCTCAAAAAGCAGATATACTTCATCAGAAGGAACGATAGGAAAAACAAAATATAATCTCAACTTTGTGGCATCTCGCCAATGGGAGTACAATATGGTAGGGGTAAAACTCTCTTTTTAAGCTGCTGAAATCTTTGTTTTATATAGTCAATAAGATACTTTTCACTACATTTGATCTCAATATAAAGGAAACATTACAGCATGATATATGCTGAAATGACAACCTGTTGAATTAAAGAGAATTACTTAATATTTTTACTGAATGAAAATAATCGCTGTTATTCCTGCCCGCTACGAAGCAAGCCGTTTTCCAGGAAAACTGATGCAGATTTTAGGAGAAAAAACCGTTATTACCACAACGTATCAGAATGTAGTGGAAACCGGACTGTTTGATGAAGTATTTGTCGCTACAGACTCTGAAATTATTTTTGACGAAATTCAAAAAAACGCTGGAAAGGCCGTAATGACAGGCCAGCATGAGACCGGAAGCGACCGTATTGCCGAAGCTGTACAGCATATAGACTGTGATATCGTGATCAATGTTCAGGGGGATGAGCCTTTCCTTAAATTAGAGCCTTTACAACAGCTGATAGAAGTTTTCAGACATGATGATCAACAGGAAATCTCTTTAGCTTCTTTAAAAATACAGCTGCATGAAAAAGAAGAAATAGAAAACCCGAATAACGTAAAAGTGATTACAGATAACAATGGTTTTGCTTTGTATTTCAGCCGTTCCGTAATTCCTTTTCACAGGGAAGTTTCTTATGATGTAAGCTATTT
This sequence comes from Chryseobacterium gleum, assembly GCF_900636535.1. NCBI lineage: Bacteria > Pseudomonadati > Bacteroidota > Flavobacteriia > Flavobacteriales > Weeksellaceae > Chryseobacterium > Chryseobacterium gleum. Next base: position 940,276 of record NZ_LR134289.1, on the reverse strand, counting down.
TAAACATATTGGAGTTTATGCTTTCAGAAAGAAAGCTTTGCTGCAGTTTTCAAAACTGGCTATGAAACCTTTGGAAATATCCGAAAAAATAGAATGTATCCGCTATCTTGAATACGGAATGAAAATCAAAATGATTGAAACCAATTTCATAGGAGTGGGCATAGATACCCCGGAAGATCTGGAAAAAGCCAGAAAACTGATTTAAAAATATTGAAGGCAAAAAAAGCAAATTATCAAACGCTCTTTTGCCTTTTTGTAATTTTACAGAAATCCCCCTATATTTGAATTTATAAATAAAATTAATGAAGAAGTTATTATTAGTATTTGGACTGATATTTTCGCATGTCGCATTTGCACAGACCGCAAAGGAAATTATTGACAAAAACATTGAATTATCCGGAGGGTTAACCAATTGGAAATTATTGAATTCGGTATTGCTTCAGGGAAAAGTAATTTTAGGAATCAAAGATGAATATCCGATAAAAATCTATCAGCAGCGTCCGAATCTTACTAAAACATTGATTACTACCGGTGGAAAAGAAACCGCAATTGAAGGCTATGACGGAACTAAAGGCTATGCAATGAATTATGCAGCCAATAAGCTTCAGGAATATCCAGAATATGTTCCGGAAAGTTTTGACAATGACTTCATTGATTGGGAAAACAAAGGCTTTGAGGCAAAATATCTTGGAAAAGAAAAAGTAGGAGAGATCTACTGCCATAAAGTTGAACTGACCAAGAATGTCAATAAGAACATGTATTATTTTGATACAAAGACCTATATGCTGATCAAAGAAGTGAAAAAAGATGAAACACTGGTGTATTCTGATTTTAAAAAAGTAGGAAATCTTATCATGCCATTCAGAATAGAATCATCAAGTGCCAAGAAAGACGGAGATTACGTAATGCTGCTCAACAAAATTGATATCAACAAAGTGTTTCCTACAAATATTTTTAAGTTTTAATCAACTGCGGTTCGCTGCACAAAATTATAAAAAATGAAAAAAATTTTTTTACTGCTGCTTTCATTCATCGCATTTCTGCAAAGCTGCACCAACCAAAAAACTGAAGTTTCTAAAGCTAAAACCAACGAACTTATGGGAAAAACAATATACGACTTCAAAGTAGAAAGTCTTGATGGTAAGGAAATCAATTTTGCTGATTTCAAAGGAAAGAAAATCCTGATTGTCAATACCGCTTCAGAGTGTGGATTTACCCCGCAGTATGCAGATCTTGAAAAAGTATACGAACAGTATAAAGATAAGCTGGTAGTAGTAGGTTTTCCTGCCAATAATTTCGGAGGACAGGAGCCTGGAACGAACACTGAAATCGGGGCTTTCTGCCAGAAAAACTATGGTGTAACATTTCCTATGGCTGCAAAAGTGTCTGTAAAAGGTGATGATACAGCTCCTATCTTTAAGTATTTAACAGAAAAAGAGTTAAACGGAGTAAAAAATACAAGCATCCTTTGGAACTTTACCAAATTCCTGGTGGATGAAAACGGGAAACTGATTGATTCTTTTGTAAGCACTACAAAGCCTACCGATGAAGCCATTACAAAGTATCTGAAATAAGAATTATTATATGGATTTTTTGGATCGGTTTGAAGCCTGTATTATAAGCGGAGCAATTGGAGATGCATGGGGAAGCAGCTATGAAAATGAAGTAGAAACCGATGATTCACATATTTATTATTTAGGAAAAAAGAATAAAAAGCGAAGAGTCTGGAGTATTACGGATGATACACAAATGACTTTGGCAACCTGCGAGGTTCTGTCTGACAGTTTTACTCCCGAAAATCTTATCAATAGATTTATAGAATATTACAGAAGTCGCAAATTAACAGGAATTGGCGCTTCTACACTTAAGGCAATTTTAGATACTGAAGCGGGTCTTCATTGGAGTCAGGCTGGACGAATTGGAGAGTTTGCCGCAGGAAACGGAGGAGCGATGAGAATTGCTCCTTTTGCTTTTTTTCTCAGATATTACAAGACAGAATGTTTACGAAGCATGTAAATTAACGCATAGAAATGATGAAGCGTTTTCTGGGGCTTTAGCTGTTTTTCTTTCTATAAAAGCAATCCTCAATTCTGATTGGAATGGAAAAAATAATCTTTTTGATATTATTATTCCAGAAATTCCTGATACAAATGTAAGAGACAGGTTAATCGAAATCAATTCAATTGGAAATAACTCTTCAATTTCAGAAATATCAAAATTGGGTAATAATGGCTATGTTGTTAATTCAGTTCCTTTTGCAATTTATTGCTCAACCAAAATTATTGATTTAGGTCTGAAAGAAATGTTGAAGCAAATTATCAGTACAGGAGGAGATACAGATACCAACGCTTCAATTGCCGGAACATTAATCGGAACTGAAAATATTCCTTATGAATTAATTTTAAAGCTTAGAAAATTACCCGATTACAAATGGATCAAGCAGGTTATTGATGCGACAAAACAGAGAATCAGTTAAAATATTATTGATTGCTTTTTTCCGCAAAACAGAAAATATTCCCCAATTTTATACTGGAATAACCATTACTTTTTATTTTCGAAGAATTAATCATAGCCTTTGCCAGAATATCCGTTGGCAGAGGTTTCTGACTTTCTAATAAACCCAATTTATTGGCAAATTTGATAATACGGCTTCCCAAAACTTCTCCGGTTCTTTCAGAATCTTTTCGCTCAAGCATTCCCGGTTTGAAAATAGTGATCTTATTAAAATGTAACTGTTTTACAGCTTCTTCAAGCTCACCTTTCATTTTGGAATAGAAAATTTTAGACTGCGGGTTCGCTCCGTAAGCTGATACGAGAATATAATCTTCCACATTGTTCTCTTTCGCTGCTTTTGCAAATTCATATTGATAATCAAAATCTACCTTTTTCTGGGCTTCCTTGCTTCCGGCATCCTTCAAAGTCGTTCCCAGACACGAAAAGGCAACATCCCCTTTTACCATATCTTTCCATTCTTCAGGCTTTTCAAAATTCACAACATGAACTTTAAGTTTATCATTGTGAATATCAACAGGTTTTCTGACGAAAATATCCACTTCATCAAATTCTTTATCATTGAGTAACTGATTCACCAGATCTTTTCCTGTGGCGCCTGTAGCACCTATTACCAGAGCTTTCATAATAATTGTGATTTTGTGAGATTATTTCTTTATTAAATTTACTAAATTTGAATTAAAGAGTAAAGAATTAATTTAATCATTACTTATCACTCATTACTCAATTAATATGGATGCCAACGAAATTTTAGATTACTGTCTTGCCAAAAAAGGAGTTACGGAAAGTTTTCCGTTTGATAACGAAACACTTGTAATGAAGGTAGATACCAAAATGTTTTTATTAATGGGCCTTGAAAAACAGCCGCTGGCGATCAATGTAAAAACAGATCCTGAATGGAGTGCAGAACTTCGTGAGCAGTATCCACAGATTACAGGGGCCTACCATATGAACAAAACCCACTGGAATTCTGTAACAGTGGACGGATTGAAAAGAGACCTGATCTTTAAACTTATTGACCAATCCTATGATCTGGTTTTTAAATCCCTGACTAAGAAAGCTCAGAATGAAGTCAATTCTTTATAGAAAATAAGAAAAAACAGGGTATGGTATTTGTTATCTTTCGATAGTGAAATATATATTAAATAGTAATAAAATAAATAACAAATGAGAAATTACCTTTTATTATTCGTAACAGCCGGAACGTTGATGCTGACAAGCTGTACCAAGCCGGTAAATAAAAACACTGATACAAAAACTGACTCTGCTGTATCAGCTACTGAAAAATCTCCCGGAACTCTTAAAATAGAATTTTCAGGGACAGATCAATTTACCATAAAAAGTGCCCTGCTCAAAGTCAGTTTATACGGAGTAGACGAAAAACTGGCTGACGCGCCTGCCACATTAATTACAGAACAGGAATATGAGCAGAAGTCGGTACCTTTCACCATCAATCTGCCTATACCGGAAGATGCCGAAAGCAAGATTAATCCAAAGCCTGCAGGCCCTGCAAAATACTATGTGGCGATAAGCTGGGATTCTGACGGCAATGGTAAAGCCGGTGAAAAAGGTGATATTGTTATTGACTATGACAAGCAGTTTCCGAATGTAAAACTGGATAATGAAACTCAGAAAATCTACTTAAAAGAATTGAAATAAATCAAAAGGCTATTCGGTGAGAATAGCCTTAACTTTTTAAAAATTGAATTCTTCTGTTATTTTCTTATCCTCATCCAGCCTTTCAATCAACTTGTCAAGACCTTCAAATTTGATTTCATCATGAAGAAAATCCCTGAAACTTACCGTAATCTTTTCATCATAAATATCCTCATCAAAATCAAGGATATAAACCTCCACAGTCAGTTTTTCTCCATTTACAGTCGGGTTGGTTCCAATGCTCAGCATTCCTTTATATTGGTTGCCCTTTACAAATACCTCTACAATATAAGCTCCTTTTTTAGGTAAAAGCTTGATAGATTCCGTATCAATATTAGCCGTTGGATATCCGATTGTTCTTCCGATTTTTTTGCCATGTACCACAGTTCCGGAAACAGAGTAGGAATATCCCAGCATTTCATTGGCTTCCTGAATATTGCCTGCTAAAAGTGCATTACGCACTTTTGTGGAACTGATGTTGTTTTCATGAATATTGATGGCCTCCATTTGTTCAACTTCAAAACCAAGTTCTTTTGACAATTTTTGAAGGAGCTCAAAATTTCCGCTTTTGTTTTTTCCGAAAGAATGATCGTAGCCTATAATAAGATATTTTACATTAAGCTTATCAACTAAAATCTGACGTACAAATTCTTCTCCGGTCAGATTTCTGAATTCTTCATCAAATTCTTTCAGGAACAGATTATCAATGCCATATTTCTCCACAAGCTGTTTCTTTTCCTCCAGGGTATTCAGAAGCTTTAAATCTTCATTCGGATTAAAAACAAACCTTGGGTGCGGCCAGAAAGTGAGGATAGCAGTTTCCAGATTGTTTTCTGTACCTATTTGAGTCAGTTCATCGATAATACTTTTGTGTCCGAGATGTACCCCGTCAAACATTCCTAAAGATAATGCTAAAGGCTTCTGTGAGGAATAATCTGTAAAATTCTTGAAAACTTTCAAAACGGAAAAATTTTGATTGCAAATATAGATATAATGTAACAATCTATCAATATAACAATGTATCAATATTTCCGGAAGGGAAAATATGAGTGTGGGAAAGGTAAATTGCTGTATTGGTAAATTTGTAAAAGCATGATAAAAATCTTTTTTTTACCAATTGCGGGTTTATGAAGAATCACTATATTTGCACCAAGAAAAAATTTAGCAATGGCAAACCAAATTAAAGGTAAAATTTCTCAAATTATTGGTCCGGTAATCGACGTTGTCTTCACAGATGTGGAAGCTGTTCCAGCAATCTATGACGCGTTAGAAATTACAAAAGAAAACGGTGAAAAAGTAGTTTTAGAGGTAGAACAACATATTGGCGAAGATACAGTAAGATGTATTGCAATGGACGCTACTGACGGTCTTAAGAGAGGACAAGATGTAATCGGATTCGGAAATCCTATTATGATGCCAATCGGAGAGGCTGTAAACGGAAGACTATTCAACGTTGTTGGTGATGCTATCGACGGACTTCAAGATATTTCTAAGGATGGTGGTCTTCCAATTCACAGACCAGCTCCAAAATTTGATCAATTATCAACTTCAGCAGAAGTTTTATTTACAGGTATTAAAGTAATCGACCTAGTTGAGCCTTACGCAAAAGGAGGTAAAATTGGATTGTTCGGTGGTGCCGGTGTAGGTAAAACAGTATTGATCCAGGAGTTGATTAACAATATTGCAAAAGGACACGGAGGTCTTTCAGTATTTGCCGGAGTAGGTGAAAGAACGAGAGAAGGAAATGACCTTTTAAGAGAGATGTTGGAATCAGGTATCATTAAGTATGGTGATGATTTCATGCACTCTATGGAAAACGGAGGTTGGGATCTTTCTAAAGTAGATTTAGAAGCGATGAAAGATTCAAAAGCAGCATTCGTTTTCGGACAAATGAACGAGCCGCCAGGTGCAAGAGCAAGAGTAGCACTTTCTGGTCTTACTTTAGCTGAGTACTACAGAGACGGTGGAGAAAGCGGACAAGGTAGAGACGTACTTTTCTTCGTAGACAACATCTTCCGTTTTACACAGGCTGGTTCTGAGGTATCTGCACTTCTTGGTCGTATGCCATCAGCGGTAGGTTACCAACCTACACTTGCTTCTGAGATGGGTGCGATGCAGGAAAGAATTACTTCAACTAAAAATGGTTCAATTACTTCAGTACAGGCGGTATACGTACCTGCGGATGACTTAACTGACCCGGCTCCTGCAACTACGTTTGCTCACCTTGATGCAACTACGGTACTTGACAGAAAGATTGCTTCATTAGGTATCTATCCAGCGGTAGATCCATTGGCTTCTACTTCAAGAATCCTTGCTCCGGAAGTTATTGGTCACGATCACTACAACTGTGCTCAAAGAGTAAAAGAAATCCTTCAAAGATATAAAGCACTTCAGGATATCATCGCGATCCTTGGTATGGAAGAACTTTCTGAAGAAGATAAAGCGGTTGTATACCGTGCAAGAAAAGTTCAGAGATTCTTATCTCAGCCTTTCCACGTAGCAGAGCAGTTTACAGGTATCCCGGGATCATTGGTAGACATCAAAGATACCATCAAAGGATTCAACATGATTATGGATGGTGAATTAGATCACTTACCGGAAGCAGCTTTCAACCTGAAAGGAACTATCGAAGAAGCTATCGAAGCTGGACAAAAAATGTTGGCTGAAAACGCATAAATTATTAACAATTTGAGATTTGAAATTTGAGATTCGATGAGTAATTTCAAATTTCAAACATCAAATTTCAAATTTGTTTCTATGAATATAAAAATTTTAACACCAGAATACGTAGTTTTTGAAGGTGAAGTAGACTCAGTATTACTGCCTGGAAAGAATGGTGAATTCCACATCATGAAAAACCACGCAGGAATTGTTTCTTCTTTGGTAGGAGGTGATGTAAAGCTTTTTGCCAATTCTATTGATGAGGCTTTTGCTAAAAACTTCACGAAAGAATCTGGAAAAGACTCTGTTTTTGCTTATGCTATCAAAAGCGGTGTTGTAGAATTTAATCATAATAAAGGCATTATCCTTTGTGAATAATTAAATGAAAAGCTAAATATATTTTCAAGAAAGTGTAACTTTGTGTTACACTTTTTTTATTGATGTAAAAGTCTGATTTTATGAAGAAAAGTATAATCATATTCTTTACAGTTCTGAGTGTTTTCCTCTATGCTCAGAATATCAAAACCAAGAGGGGAATTATTAATATAGACGGCATTCCGGTGGCTAAGCTATCCAACAAATCCAGCGAATATACTTTTATGGATCTGAAGGAGACCCCGATATACACGATAAAGTTTATTGATAAAAGTATTGTTGATTCCGTACGGGACAGCTATATCAGTATCAACAGGGTATACAACAGGGATAAAACTATAGAAGTTGACTATTCATCACCATCTGCTTTTTCGGGAGAAGAAAAATCTGCAGTTTTTACTTCAGTGAAAGATCTTAAGATCATTGATAACAAAGGCATCAATGTCAAAAATCTTGATGAGCTTTTTTCCAATGTTCCGAAAAGGAAACTGGACGCTAAAACAAAAGATGCTTATGCGATCAGAAAGAAAATAGACAAGATGAATATTGAGGTCAATAAAGTAGGAGAGATTCTCAGCAATGGTGTTCCTGTAGGGTATTTTACCAATTTACCTGTAAGCTTTGGATCTGAAGATACGATTATGGATAAAACACCTATAGATATTGAAATCTATGATGCCAAAAGCAAGCTTATCGGAAGGTATATCACGACCACAAAACAGCTTAAAACAGCCGGAGGCAAATCTTTTACTATTTACAGGGAAATGTCGGGGAGAGCTTCTATTCTGAAATTCCCGACCTATAAAGCCTTAGCAGAACGTATGGCGATCATGGATCCTAATTTTATTAAAGTTCAGGAGAAAGTTTCTGTAGGTACCGTATCAAAGGAGACTCCAAATTAAAGCTCTGATTAAAAAAGAAAAATATTTTCGTATCAATAGGAACGGGCTTTAGCCCGTTTTTTTATTATGGATTAAATTCATCCGGCTTTAGCCAAACCTATATAATTGTACTTTTAAACCACCCCGTCAAAAATTCTTTGAATTTTCGCCACTCCTCCGGAGGAGGGGAATATTTTGCGGTTCTATTTATAATAGTTAGAAATTTGGATTTGATTTCTTAGTTATGATAAAATAAATAGAAGATTCTATCTTAAAATTAAGATTTGTGCAAATCCGCGAAATCTGTGGGAAATTAAAATTCAAGCGGGTGTTATTCGTTCAGAAAAAAATCAAAAGAATTCTGCAATTACAAAAATCCCTGAGAAAAAAACGGAAATTTTTATAAACTTAAAATTACTCCGTTTTCCTTCAATTGCTGCATTGGTTTTGAGAACCAGAACAGTTCAAAATCTTCAAAATTTTCCTCAAAATTATTTTTAAGTTGCTGAACTGTAGGTTTTTTAGAATTTTCAATTGCATTTTCTTCCAGCACATTCATCAGCCATTCAGCTTTTTCCTGTTCCAGTTCAATCTTTACAATATTGGTTTTTAAGTGGAATGTAAGCAGCGTATATGTACCGGAATATTTCTTTTTATTTTTTACGCGATTCTCAGCGATTACGTTTTTGGTTAAAAAGACAACTTTTGAATTCACTTTCAATTGAAACTGCCCATCTTCCAAAAGACAGTCGTGAATATAATCCGGATGAATAGTTGTTCTCGGAATTTTAAAATCAAACCATTCCTGGAGCGGCAATTCAAAATTGACTCCATGCATATAGTTGAACAGAGATTTCTTTAATCCAAAACTAAACTTGTTATGATCGATTCCGGTTTTATCTTTAAAATCCACATCATTATTGGCAAACAGGATTTCCTGCTTTACGGGAACAACCCCAAAATCTTCCGGGTTCATTCCAACAGGCGAATGTGCTGTCATAGCAAACTGATGCCAGAAACCACTTTGAAGAATTCCCATCTCAAACATCTGTCTGACCATTTCCAATGAATCAACAGTTTCCTGAACGGTTTGAGTAGGGTAGCCATACATCAGATAAGCATGGACCATAATTCCGGCTTCAGTAAAATTTCTGGTTACATTAGCAACCTGCTCCACCGAAACTCCTTTATCAATTAATTTCAGCAATCGGTCACTGGCCACTTCAAGCCCGCCGGAAACGGCCACACATCCTGAAAGCTTCAGAAGATAGCATAAATCACGGGTGAAGCTTTTTTCAAAACGGATATTCGTCCACCAGGTAACGACCAGGTTTCTTCGGAGAATTTCCAGAGCTACTTCTCTCATTAAAGCAGGTGGTGCCGCTTCATCTACAAAATGGAATCCTGTTTCGCCGGTTGTTCTGATCAATTCTTCAATCCGATCTACCAGAATTTTAGCAGAAATAGGTTCGTAGATCTTGATATAATCTAAAGAAATATCGCAGAAGGTACATTTTCCCCAGTAGCATCCATGTGCCATTGTCAGTTTGTTCCATCTTCCGTCACTCCATAAACTGTGCATGGGATTGGCGATTTCAATAACGGAAATATACTGATCCAGTTTTAAATCTGTATAATCGGGAGTTCCTATTTCAGACTGTTTAAAATCATGTCTTTTAGAATTGTTCTTATAAACAACTACATTATTTTCGAGAAGGAAAGTTCTTTTAAATTCAGCTTCTTCCGCAGGGATTTCTAAATTCTGATGAAGCAGTTCCAACGGAAGTTCGCCATCATCTAAAGTAATAAAATCGAAAAACTCAAAAACTCTCTGGTCTTTAACTTCTCTTAATTCTGTATTGGGAAAACCTCCTCCCATCGCAATTTTAATGTGAGGGTAGTGCGTTTTGATCCATTGGGCACATTTGAAACCGGAATACAGATTCCCCGGAAAAGGTATTGAAAAACAAACCAGTTTAGGCTGTACGGCTTCGATTTTTTCCTGAAGAATTTTCAAAGTAAACTCATCAATAAAGGTGGGCTCACCAGATAACTTAGAATATAATTCATCAAAAGAATTGGCACTTTTTCCAAGACGTTCTGCATATCTGCTGAAACCAAAATCAGGATCAATATTTTCTACAATATAATCGGAAATATCTTCTAAGTAGAGCGTTGCCAAATGTTTGGCTTTATCCTGAAGTCCCATATTTCCAAAAGCAAATTCCATATCATCCAGCTGGTTGAAACGGGAAGCTTCCGGAAGAAAGTTCATGCTGCAGATCTGTCTTGCCAATGTTGGTGTTTTTCCCTGTAAAAAAGGGATAACCTGATCTATCGTTTTTAAATACTCTTCTCTTAAAGCATAAATTCTCTGGGAATTTTCAGAGGTATTCTGAAGATCAATTTCTTTATTGAAAACCTTCTGGATTCCGTCTTTAGAAAATAATTCCAAAATAACATCGATCCCAAGATCTACCTGATAGCTGGAAATATTTTTGGTATTTAGAAACCCTTTAATATAAGCCGTGGCAGGATAAGGAGTATTAAGTTGGGTAAAAGGCGGAGTAATAAGAAGCAGGTCTTTCAACAGAAAATTTTTGCAAAGTTATTCCAAAGTTTTTTTAGAAAAAAATTTTTCCCCCTGATTATAAACAGTGAGGAAAAGTCTTTAGAGTTCCGGCTTATTGCAATTTCTGTCTCAAAACAAATCAGCCGGTTTAATAAATAAGTGATCCGGAGCACTATTTTCAATAAAGCTTAAAAAAGCATCTTCATCGAAATATCCGTCCTGATCAAGAATCGCAGGATTCAACAATACCATTTCACTGGGTTTTTCCAGGCTGATATTCTCAATGAATTTTCCGGTTTTCCCGGTTATTTCATTATGAAAGCTGATTAAATATCTGGAGTAAATATTTCCTTCAGCTACAGTGTAATGCCCGTTTTCTGCAATAAGTGCGGTCATAATACTGCCTCCGGTATAGGTTTCATTATCATTACCAGACGCTCCGAACAATACTCTGGCAGTAATGGTTCCTGAACAGTATAAAGAACCGTTGATGATTATATTTTCTGCCTCTATATTACCGGTTACAATAAGAACTATATAGTCTTCAACATATAGTTTTCCGGATAAATGAAGATCACCTTCTATGAGAACAATTTTATATCCTTCGCCTTCTTTGGTAATCAGTTCGAGAGATGTATTGTTTTCACTTTCTGTGAGGACAATTTCGGGGACATCATTTTCATGATTGGTTTGCAGAGAGGCTTCTTTTATTTTTTCTGCAATTTCATCATCCAGCATTTCAAGAAATTCAGCAATGCTTTCTTCATCTAAAGTGCTTTCATTGAAAAAATTATTTTCAAGAGCTTCACGGGTGACGTTGTATAAGTTTTCTGATTTCTCTTTAATTCTACTATATAACTGATCTTTAGTAAGTTTCTGCAACTCTTTCATAGGCTTTTATAATCAATGCATTTATCTGTTATAGAAGGGGAACACCTATCAATAGACCTATGCAATATAGTCAGATAAATTTTGTTATACCAGAGGGTGTAATGAATTGTTGAATTTTTTCAATCAGATAATAGATACAAATAGCTACTTTTTATTTGAATGATATGGTCCTTATTGATAACATTTCAGTTTAGGCATGATTCAGATTTTTACGATCCGTAATTACATTTAAAGTAACCCCTAAGAGGATTAGTGTAATTCCGATCAATAAGTTATTGGTGAATTTTTCATGAAATATCAGGACACTGATCAAAACAGCTACAACCGGTTCCAGCGCCCCCAGAATAGCGACAGGGGTTGATCCGATATATTTAATAGCATATACAAGACAAAGACTGGAGATTACCGTTGTGAGAAATGCAAAAATGAAAAAGTTAATGAAAATCTCTGCAGAAGGAATAACGAAGGATGCCTCAGCCATTGCAGCTTTGCTCATAAAGAACATGGAGGTGAAAAACATAGAATAGAAGGTGAGTTTAAACCCTGAAACCTTAATGTTTGATTTGTTGACAATCACCATATACAGAGCATAAAAAAGTGAACTGAGCATCACAATTCCCAATCCTGTAAAATTGATTTCCAGCCCGTTGCCTTTTAAGCATAAAACAATAACCCCGGCAAAAGCAAGAAGTAAAGAAACTATTGATAATTTTGCCAGTTTCTCTTTATAGAAGAAAAACATAAGCAATGCAACAATAACAGGGTAAATAAATAAAACGGTAGAAGCAATTCCTGGCGTAAGGAAATCATATCCCAAAAACAGAAACTCCGAAGAAAGAGCATAGCAAACTCCAAGAACAGCCAGTATTAAGGCTTCTCTTTTATTGATTTTAAAACTTTCTTTGGAATACACGAGATATCCTCCCACCATTAAAGCCGAAAAGAAAAATCTGTAAAACAGCGTAATATCCATTGAAAAGTGGGCCTGCTTAACAGGCAGGATAAAAATCGGAATCAGGCCATATGAAACAGCCGACAGAATTCCCAGTGCGTAACCTCTAAGTTTCATGTGCTTTTATAGTTATTAAACAAAAAAGCCACTGATTGATTCAGTGGCTTTCTTTTATTTTGATGAATTAAATCGGTTTAAAACTTAATCCCTGTTCCTGCAGTAATTTTTGTTCCTGCTCTTTGTAGTAGCCACCTACTAATTTATCATGAATTGCTTCAAATGCTGCCAGAGTTTCATTAATCTCTGCATCTGTATGAGAAGCGGTAGGAATAAGTCTTAAAAGAATCATTCCCTTCGGAATGACCGGATATACCACCACAGAGGTGAAGATACCGTAATTCTCTCTTAAATCCTTAACCAATAGAGTAGCCTCTACCGGAGTACCCTGCATCATTACCGGAGTTACACAAGTATTGGTGTCTCCAATATTGAATCCTCTTTCTTTAAGTCCGTTCTGTAGCTTGTAAACATTCTCCCAAAGTTTAGCTTTGATCTCAGGTCTTGATCTCAACAGTTCCAGTCTTTTCAGACCTCCGATCACCATTGGCATGGTAAGGGATTTTGCGAAGATTTGTGATCTCAGGTTGAATTTCAGATATCTGATGATTTCTTTGTCACCCGCAAGGAATGCTCCGAAACCAGCCATTGATTTGGCAAAAGTAGAGAAATACACATCAATCTGATCGTTGCAATCCTGCTCTTCACCCACACCGGCACCTGTTTTACCAAGTGTTCCGAAACCATGAGCATCATCTACCAATAATCTGAACTGGTATTTTGACTTAAGGTCGCAGATCTCTTTGATTTTTCCCTGCTGGCCTCTCATCCCGAAAACCCCTTCTGTAATCACAAGAATACCTCCTCCTGTTTCTTCAGCTACCTTAGTTGCTCTCTGAAGGTTTTTCTCAAGACTTGCCATATCGTTGTGCTTATAGGTAAATCTTTTACCTGAATGAAGTCTTACTCCATCCACGATGCAGGCATGAGAATCCATATCATAAACAATTACATCATTTCTGCTTACCAGGGCATCAATAGTAGAAACCATTCCCTGGTAACCGAAGTTCAATAAATATGCTGATTCTTTTTTTACGAAGTCTGCCAATTCTCTTTCCAGCTGAAGGTGCTGGTCTGTTTCTCCGGACATTGCTCTTGCTCCCATCGGGTAGAACATTCCATATTCAGCCGCCGCTTTTGCATCCGCTTCAATTACTTCAGGATGATTACACAGCCCTAAATAGTCATTGGCACTCCAGAAAATTACTTCTCTACCCTGAAACTGCATTCTAGGGCCGATAGGTCCCTCTAATCTTGGGAAAATAAAATAGCCTTCACCATAATCTGCAAATTGTCCAAGTGGTCCTGGATTTTCTTTTATTCTTTCAAAAATATCCAACATTGTATCGTAATTTTTAAGTAATAAAGCCTTTTTTGTCTGAATACGCAAAAGGCTTTATTTATTTGTATCGTGATTTTATTCGTTCTTATTTGATAAACTCCGTTTTGAAAACTTCGTCATAGTTGTGAACACAGTTGTTGACAAATCCCTGTTCAGCCATCCATTTATCACTGTATACTTTAGTGATGTATCTTGAGCCATGGTCAGGATAAATTAAAACAACCAGGTCGTTTTCTGTAAGTTCATGAGACTGGGCATACTGCATTAGTCCCTGTGTTACAGCTCCGGTAGTGTAGCCACCCATGATCGCTTCTTTTAAAGCAATTTCGCGGGTTCTGTAGGCAGACATTTCATCATTTACCCTTACAAACTCATCTACCTTGTCAAAAAGCAGGGCAGAAGGGATCAGGTTTTTACCCATTCCCTCAATCTGATAAGGATGTACATCTTCTTTGTGAATTTCTCCTGTCTCGTGATAGCTCTTTAGAATAGAACCATCTGCATCAACTCCGATGATCTTGATATCCGGATTTTTTTCCTTCAGAAACTTCGCCGAACCTGATAATGTTCCACCAGTTCCTGTACAGGCAAAAAGGTGAGTGATCTTACCTTGTGTCTGTTCCCAGATCTCAGGACCTGTTGTCTGATAATGTGCATCAATATTAAGCTCGTTAAAATATTGATTGATGTAAATAGAATTAGGAGTTTCCTTAGCGATTCTTTTAGCTACTTCATAATATGATCTGGGATCATCAGCCGGTACATTGGCCGGACATATATACACCGTCGCTCCCAATGCTTTCAGGTAAGCAATTTTTTCGGGTTTTGTTTTATCACTTACTGCAAGAATACATTTATATCCCTTAATGATACATACCATCGCAATAGAAAACCCGGTATTACCGGAAGTAGTTTCTACAACTACAGAATCTTCTTTTAAAAGGCCTTTTTTCTCTGCGTTCTCTATAATATGAAGTGCGATTCGGTCTTTGGTGGAATGTCCAGGATTATATGATTCTAACTTGGCATAAACGGTTGCTGGAATATCTTTTGTAACAGTATTTAGCTTCACCATAGGAGTATGTCCTATCAGGCCAAGGATATTATCGTAAACATTACTCATTATTTGTTATTTTCAATAAAAATCTGACTGCAAAAATACAAAAAAATAAATAATTACTAAACTTTTGTTTGATTTCTAGGGCATAGTTTGTAAAAAATTATTTTCGTATTTTCAGTTTTGACACGAGTATAATCGCAAATACTACGCCAAAATTTTTAAATTTTGTTAAAACCCGCATAAAATAAGATAAAAGCCTTATTTTCGCATAATTGATTTAATACTATGAAAAATTGGACTTTTAGGCAATGGAACACCGTCTCAGGATGGGTGATTTTCGTCATTGCGTTTTTCACGTACTTGTCCACCATAGAACCCAATTTCAGTTTCTGGGATTGTGGCGAGTACATTTCTTCTGCAGTAAAACTCGAAGTAACGCACGCTCCCGGAGCTGCTTTATTTCAGATAGTGGGTGCCGTGGCAGCCATTTTTGCATTAGGGAAAGGCGAAAATTACTCCATCGTGATCAACGCGATGTCTGCATTGTTCAGTGCGCTGACTATTTTATTTTTGTTCTGGACGATTACCCACTTTGTGAGAAGACTTTTGAACAAAGATTTTGAAGAAATTACGAAACATCAGGAAATCTCTATTTTATTTGCCGGAGCAGTAGGAGCACTTTGCTTTACGTTCTCAGATACATTCTGGTTCTCAGCAGTAGAGGGAGAGGTTTATTCTATGGCTTCTATGTTTATCGCGCTTTTGGTCTGGTTGATCACCAAATGGGAGAATGAGTATAAAGCGGGAAACAGTGAAAGATGGATCATTCTTATTTTCTTCGTTTTAGGACTTTCTGTGGGAGTGCATATGATGTGTATGCTGGCGATCCCTGCAGTATGTCTGGTATATTATGCAAGAAATTATAAGTTTACCTGGAAAAACTTTATCTGGGCAAACCTTATCACATTGGGAATTTTGATTATTGTTTTCAAAATTATTTTCCCTCTGATTATGACGATGTTCGGAAGACTTGAGATTTTCTTCGTGAATGGTCTTGGACTTCCTTTTCACTCCGGAACAATTGCTGCTTTTGTTTTGATGGTAGTGATCTGCTATTTCTTAATCAAGTATGCAAGAAAAGCAAAAAGAAACATCTATCAGACGGCTGCACTGTCTGTGGTGTTTATGATGATCGGATTCTCCTGCTGGATGGTTATCCCAATCAGAGCAAACGCCAATCCGCCGATGAACCTTAATGATCCGGATACTGCAATTGGTATGCTGGATTATTATAACAGAGAGCAGTACGGTGATTGGCCAACAATTTACGGGCAGAATTACACTGCATTCTTGGATGCTAACGGAATTGAGAAAAATGAGGACGGAAGCTTCAAGACACAAAAAACCGGTGAAATCTACGAAAAAGATGAAAAAACCGGAACATATAGAAAAACCGGAGACCGTTTCAACTATGTATTCAGCAAGTCTCAGGTAAGCTTAATGCCGAGAATGTTTAACGAAGATAAGGATGTAATGGCGAACTATATTTCGATGTATGGTGCTCCTGATTTTACATTCAATTATGCTAACGAAGATGTGGCAGACAATCCGCAGGCTAAGCAGATCTTTGATGAGCTGAGAGCAAAATATGAAGATAAATCGATTACCGCTTCAGATTATCTGAAGGTAAAACCTTATAACCTGATCAATGTTCAGAAGCCTTCGTTTCTTCAGAATATGGATTATTTCATCACTTTCCAGAACGGATATTACTTTGTAAGATATCTGATGTGGAACTTTGTAGGAAGACAGAATGACCTTGAAGGAAACATGGAAAGTACAAAAGGAAACTGGATTTCCGGAATTCCTTTTATCGATAATGCTGTGGTAGGAAACCAGGATAAAATGCCTGCGAAGTTTAAGAATGAAAGTACAGTGAAATTCTTCTTCCTTCCATTAATTTTAGGTTTAATCGGATTCTTTTTCCAATTAAACAGAGACTTCGGAAGATTCTATGCATTGTTGTCTTTATTCATTTTAACAAGTGTAGGAATTATCTTCTATACAGGAGTAAAGCCTTTTGAGCCGAGAGAAAGAGACTATGCAATGGTAGGTTCATTCTACGCATTTGCCATCTGGATCGGTATGGGAGCCGGAGCAATTTTGTGGTTCCTGCAATCTAAAGTAAAATCAAACGGAGCCAACATTGCTCTGGGAGTGGTTTTATTAGGAGTACCTTTTATGATGGGCTTCCAGAACTACAACGTTCACGACAGAAGCAACCGATATACAGCGTATGATTATGCGTATTCCGTTTTAAAATCATTACCGAAAAACGATATCCTTTTCGTGTACGGTGATAACGATACTTATCCGGTTTGGGCAATTCAGGAAACAGAAAGATTCAGAGATGATGTAAAGGTGGTTAACTTTACCCTGGCTTCAACTCCTTGGAACCTTGACCAGATCAAAAGAAGAACTTACAATGCGATGGGAATCCCTAGCCAGCTAACACATGAAGATTACAGAGATGGGGTAAACGATCAGATCTATATGATGAAGAAAGAAGATTGGGAAGGTGTATTCTCTATGCTGAAAGAACAGGGAGCTCCTGAAACTGAATTCCAGTCTTTCAGAAAATACCTTACTCAGGATTCTTTAACATTGAAACAGGCGATTGAGTTCATCAAATTCAAATCTCCTGAAAAAGACGAATTGTTGAAAATGTATTTCGGAGAAGAGAAATTTGAAAAATACAATATCCTTCCGGTAAACAAATTCATTCTTCCTGTCAATAAAGAAAATGCTTTAAAAGCTGGGATTATCAACAAAGAAGACCTTCCGAATGTTGCTAATCAGATCATGATTACTTACAAAGGAAACACATTGTATAAGAATAACCTGATTTTAATGGATCTTTTAGCGAACTTCGACTGGAAGCGTCCTATCAACTTCTCATCAGGAGGTATTTATGACAGTGAGAATATTTTCTATCTGAATGATTATCTTCAGTTTGACGGATTCAGTTACAGGTTAATTCCTATTCAAACGCCTCCGACAGCTGATGGCGATATGGGAAGAGTAGATGCCAATTCTCTTTATAATGTGGTGAAAAACTTCAGATGGGGGAACTTCAAAACTTAAATGCTCACTTTGATGAAACGGCAACTTCTAATATCATCAGCTACAGAATGTCGGCGAGCAGAGCGGCGGCAGCCCTTGCATTAAGCGGACAGAAAGCTAAAGCATTGGAAATTCTGGATCTTGCAGCAAAAGAAATTCCGGCAGAGAAATATAATGATCCACGTTCATTAAGTTCAATTGTTTCAGGATACATCATTGCAGGGCAGGAGCAGAAAGGTCTTCAGATTGCAGAAGTACTTAAAAAAGGAATCTTTGAAGAATACGATTATTATTTAAGCCTTTCCAAAGCAGACCAAAGCTACCTGAGAAGACAAATGAGAACAAAACCTATGGAATATTCTCTTGTCGTTTCTGCAGTAACAGATGCTTACACGAGGATAGGACAGAAAGAAAAAGCATATGCTTATCTGGTAAAATCCATTGAGCCTATTGATAAGAAGTTCAATGTGTTTATCAAAGATCTTCAGGAAATGGGCAGAGATAAGGCAATGAAAGAGTCTGAAAATGTACAGCAGATCACGCCATTCTATCAGTACTTATTTGATGTCATGGAACCTTATGATTCTACTTATTCAAAAGAAAAAGAAAGTCAGATCACGAACGCGATTATCAAAGCGACAAAATAAAAACACTTTAAAACGGAACTTCGGTTCCGTTTTTTTTATTATTGGGAATCCTGAATATTAAGATTATATTTGTGAAACTAAAAATACATAATGGCTGAAACAAATAATAGCAGGTTCCCAATCTATGCCGTAATTGCTACAGTTGCTTTTAAACTCCTTTTTTTACTGACACATTATATCCAGGAAGATGCATTTATTACCTGGAGAGTTGCTCAGAATTTGTTGGATTATGGTGTGATCGGGTTCAATGGGGATACCAAAATCTCTGCATCTACAACACATTTGTATGTTTTTGTATCTTATTTTTTCAACCTTGTTTTTGGAAAAGAGAACTTTATTGAGCCTCTTTTGATTTTTAATTCCATATTGTTTACGACAGGAACTTTATTGCTGTCCCATTTGGTGCTTAAAAACCCCTGGCATAAAGTGATCTTCATATTCCTGATCGGTATTTTACCTCCGGCCATTAAAATTTCAATTCTTGGAATGGAGTATGGAATTTTGTTCTTTCTTGAAATGTCATTGTTATACTATGGCTTCCACAAAGGAAAGAAATGGGTATTGACGTTTCTTCCGGTCTTAATAATGTTTACCAGAATCGATACGGTAATATTCCTGGGAATTGTATTTCTGGTAGATGTATTCTGGAACAGAAAAATCAGATGGAATTACATTTTTGGCGGAATTCTGGGTGTTTTATCAACAGTAGCTTTTAACTGGTTTTACTTTGGTGAACTGGTGAACAATACCATTACGGCAAAAAAGCTACTTTATAGTGAAGACTTTACGATCCAGCAGCATATTGGTTACTTTTTTAAGAGTTTCGGAAACTTCTGGGGAATGCTGAAAGTTCCCGGAGATTTTAACCCTGTCACCATAGTTGTATTGATCTTTGAGCTGCTTTGCTTTATTTATCTGATCAGACAGAGAGAAAAGAGAAATTACTTTTTGTGGATGATTTTTATCTTCGGATGGGTAAAACAGATTATTTTTATTTCTCAAAAAAGCTTATTTGACTGGTATTACTGGGTTCCGCAGATCTTACTTTTCGTTCCCGTTCTTATTTTTGTACTGGAGCAGAAGGAGAGAAGAAATCTTTGGCTGTCCTTATTGATTATATTCTATATTTTCCCGATGCTTGTTTTTCAAACCGTTCATTCTATTGCTACAGGAAATGGAGAATGGAATTACAGAAGAACGATAGGTGTTTTTTTAAATCAATATGAAAAAGACAAAAACCAATGGATTCTGCTTGAGCCGGCAGGATATGTTCCTTATTTTTCAGGATTAAAAACGATAGATGAGGTGGGATTGGTAGATAAACAGATTCAGGAAGAAATTAAAAAGGATAAAGTAAATTATTGGATCAATACAGTAAAAACAAGAAAACCGAAATATCTTCTCTCTTACAAAAACCTGTATGAGGGCAATAATGAGAATTCAAGATATTATCAAACCCATTATAAACTATTGAAGGAATTCCGGGTTAAGGATCATCTGAAAAGCGATAATAAGATTTTAGAAAAAATTTACCACCTGAAACCTTCCGGAACAGACTATAATTTGTACATTAGAGTTGATTAAAAGATTAAAATATTTAAAAATTGAAAGCATTCAGAAAAAAAGTTTTATAATAACTCTTTCACTCTAATACCCTCAAACTCTCAAACCCAATATAATCCCTAAAAAATGAAATACTGTGCTTTTCTCCGTGGCGTCAACGTAAAAGGAACTAACATGAAAATGGCAGATGTCTGCCAGGTCTTTAAAGATGCCGGCATGAATGAGGTGAGCTCAATACTGGCGTCCGGAAATATTGTGTTTTCTTCAGATAAAAATAGTGATGAATTAAAGACAATTCTGGAAAAAGCAATGTCAGAGCATTTTTCTTATGAAGCATTTTTGTTTGTGAGATCTCAGGAAGAAGTAGAAGTGTTGTGGAACAGTATTCCTTTTGAAAAGAATGATACATTTCACATTTATGGCTTTATAGGAATGCCGGGTGTGGAAAAGGTTCTGATGGAGGAGTTTCAGAAAGCGGCTCAGGATGAAAATGAAAAAGCTGCGATTGTTAATGGTATATTTTATTGGCAGGTTCCTAAAGGAAATACGTTGGATTCTACCTTTGGAAAAGTATTAGGTAAAAAGAGCCTTAAAGATCAGTTTACCAGCAGAAATGTGAATACGTTTGAGAAGGTCTTGAAGAAGATGGGGTAAAATATTCCATAGTTGGGTTTAATATTTTCTGATTATTTTTAGGTTTTGGCTGAAGCCAATGGCTGTTTGTTTTATTTGTAAACGGGCTAAAGCCCGTTCCTATTGATTTTTTAATCTGCAAACAGTGGAATTGTTTACAAAAATTACATAGATTCTACCTTTGGAAAGTACTGGACAAAAAAGTTTTAAAGATCAGTTTACCAGCAGGAAGGTGAACAGGCATGAGAAAATTTTAAGAAATTCTAAATAATTATCGCAATGCTTCGGCAGGCTCAGCATGACACCGCTAAAAAATAACGTTAATATAATGTGGCTTCGACGTAGGTTTTTGTACATTGATGGTTTATACTTTGTATTATAATTTTCACATTAATAAAACAGCTAGTATTAGAGTTGTCATGCTGAGCTTGTCGAAGCATCTATCACTTATAACTTATCCAGTGCCGATTAACAGTTAGGATTAGGGTTGTCATGCTGAGCCTTTCGAAGCATCTATCAATAAATAATAAGAAATCCAAAAGCCAAAAACTATTGCAGCCATAGCCTGTTAAAGCAATCAAATAATTTCCATTTGTGAAACTTTCTCAGTATTTTTACTGAACTTTTAATGACAACAAAAATGATTCAGTATTTAGATAATATTTCGCACAAAGATTCAAAAAACTTTTTCCTTATTGCCGGTCCTTGTATTATAGAAGGAGAAGATATGGCACTAAGAATCGCTGAAAAAGTAATCAGTATTACGGATAAATATAATATTCCATACATTTTCAAAGGAAGTTTCAAAAAAGCAAACAGAAGCCGTGTAGATTCTTTCACAACCATTGGAGAAGAAAAATCTCTTGAAATCCTTAAAAAAGTAGGAGAGACCTTCAATATTCCTACTACAACAGATATTCATGAGAATGAGCATGCGGCATTGGCAGCACAATATGTGGATGTTCTGCAGATTCCTGCATTCCTTGTTCGCCAGACCGATTTATTGATCGCTGCAGCAAAAACAGGAAAATGTGTTACCCTGAAAAAAGGACAGTTCCTTTCGCCGGAAGCGATGAAGTTTGCCGTTCAGAAAGTAACAGATTCCCATAACCAGAAAGTGGCTATTATTGAAAGAGGAAATTCTTTCGGATATACAGATCTTATCGTGGATTACAGAGGAATTCCTACGATGAGAGAATATGCACCTGTTATTTTGGATGTTACACATTCCTTGCAACAGCCTAATCAAAGCTCAGGGGTTACAGGAGGAAGACCAGACCTTATTGAAACGGTTGCTAAAGCAGGAATTGCAGTAGGAGCAGACGGAATTTTCATCGAAACACATCCTACACCGGAAACCGCATTATCTGATGGTGCCAATATGTTAAGATTAGATTTATTAGAAGATTTGTTACAAAAATTGACAAGAATTAGAGAATCGATTTTGTAATTGTTAAAAAAACATTAATTTTAGAAATTCTAAAACATTTCTTTTGAAAAAACTAGTTTTACCGCTAAGCCTTATGGTCCCGTTTCTGATTTTCTCCCAACAAAGAAAAAAAGATACAGCGACCACTAAAGTAACCGATATAGAGGAAGTTGTCTTCCAGAAAAAAGCAACAGGAAGAACAAATGATCTTACCAACGTAAGAATTTCAGCGAAAGAAGCCAAATCAGTAGCTTCTATTAATGGTGGAATTGAAGGATTGCTTAAAACACTACCTTCCGTAAACTCCAATACCGAGCTGTCTTCCCAATATATGGTTCGTGGCGGAAACTATGATGAAAACCTTATCTACATTAATGATATTGAGATTTACAGACCTTTCCTGATCAGAAACTCGCAACAGGAAGGGATGAGTATCATCAATCCCGATATGGTTTCTACAGTGAATTTCTCTGCAGGAGGATTTGAAGCTAAATATGGAGATAAAATGTCTTCTGCTTTAAATATCTATTATCGTGAGCCTGAAAAATTTGAAGTTTCAGGAGAAGCAAGTTTAATAGGTGGAAGATTGACAACAGGTTTGGCTTCAAAAAATAAAAAGTTTACAGCCTTATTTTCCGGAAGATACAGAAATACCAATCTTGTTCTTAACACTCTGAAGGAAGATACAGACTTTAACCCGACCTATTGGGATTTCCAGTCTTATCTGGATTATCATGTCAGTGATAAATTCTCTATGTCATTCATTGGGTATTATTCCAAAAATGATTATGAGATGATTCCCAGAGCAAAAAGTGTTACTTTCGGAAGTCTTCAGCAGCCTATTACGGTGGATATAGGGTATGCGGGTAAAGAAAATGACCAGTATAAAAATATGATGGGTACATTCTCTATGAACTATAAGCCAGCCGACAAATGGAAGCTTACATTGGATGCTTTTGCCTATCAGAACAGAGAAAGAGAATATTACACAATCAATTCAGGATATGAATTGCAGACTTTTGATCCTGTGACGCAGCAGCCGGTAACATCGTTTGACGTCGGCGGACAGATAGAACATGCAAGAAATGACCTGTTTGTAAGAACCTATGGAACCCAGTTCAGGGCCAAATTTTCGCCCAATGTAAATACCGACTTTGAGGTTGGATTTAAATATGAAAAAGAAAACCTGAAAGATCTTACCAATGAATGGAAGGTTGTAGATTCTGCAGGGTACAGCCTGCCAAGACCTGAAATTATTGATCCGAGAACAGGAATGACTGGTGATCTTAAACTTGCGTATTATATCGCCGGGCAAAACAATATTGAGCCTACAAGACTTTCTGCATATGCACAGTATTCACAGAAATTCTATTGGGGAGCCAGTAAAGTATTTGTAAATGCCGGAGTACGTGTTGCCAACTGGAGTTTCAATAAAGAAACGATATTCTCTCCAAGAGCCCAGTTTGCGATTAAGCCTGATTGGGACAGTGATATGTTGTT